>DASUGO010000111.1:0-9744 GCA_036273975.1 Candidatus Krumholzibacteriia bacterium | reverse complement strand
CAGCAGCGGGGCTTCGCGCAGGAGGTACAGCCCCTCCTCGCGGGTAATGCGCTCGCCAGCCGCCACGCGGGATCGAATCTCTTTCAGCATGGCGCCGAGTCTAGCATAGAGACCCGCCGGGCGCCAACGGGCCGGGCTGTAAACATGTCTTGACCGTTTTGGGCGGGAGCGTGGTATTTCGTTTCTACCGGCAGTCAACCCGGCTGCAGGTTCCAACCAGGGATGGAGGCAGCAGCGTGAGCCCCGATTTTCGCCGTTCGCTCGTCCTCGGTTGCGCGGCTGGCCTTTTTGTGGGAAGCGTCGACGCCGCCACCGGGTTCGTGTCGGCCGGATCCCGCTTCCAGTCCCCGGCCTTCGCCGCGACCGGTGTCGTCGCCATCGTCCTCCTCACCACGCTGACCGTTGTGCTCCTGCGCTGGCTGGTGCTCGCACCGCTCCTGCGGCGCGCCAGCCCCGAAGCACTCTCGATCGCCACCGTCATGGGAACGAGCGCGACGCTGGTGATTCTCGATCCCGGGTCTTTCCACCAGAGCGTCGCGGGACTGTTCGAAATCATCCTGAAGCTATGCGCGGGAGTCGCGGTCGGAGCCGGGGCTTACTCGCTGGCGCTGCACGACGCGCAGGCGCCGAATCTTACCGCATCACGGCTGGTCGGCCGCATGCTGCCGCTGGCAACGCCGCTCGCACTGGTCGCGGCCTGGTTCGGCTTCGTGGCGATTGACGACGTCACATCCGCGTCGTTCCTTCTCATTGCACTGGGCACGGTCGTCGCCGTGGCGCTGCTGGCGCGCATCTGCATGCACGTGACACCGCGCCGCTGGGGCGCGGCGGTGCTGGCCACCTTCTCACTCTTTGTGGCCGCCGGCGCAGTGGGCGGTTTCGCAATCAGCCACAACACATCACTGGATCTCATCGGTTCGCGGGGTGGTCCCCACCCTGTCCGCCGGGTCATCCTGTTGACGGTGGACACGCTGCGGCGGGACGCCGTGTCATCCTTTGGATCCACCACGGTGTCGACGCCGAACATCGATCGCATCGCGGCGGATGGTTGTTCGTTCCACAATGTATTCTCGTCGTCGTCGTGGACCCTGCCCGCGTTCGCGTCGATGATGACCGGATTTACCACCCGCGGCCACGGCGTGGTCATGTCGACGGCTGCGCTGCCCGACACACTGACCACACTCGCCGAGAGTTTCCGCGCCCGGGGCTACACGACGCACGCGCTGGTCGCAAACGCGATGCTGGCGCCGCACCGCGGTTTCGCCCAGGGCTTCCGGCGCTACTACCTGCCCGCGCAGCCAATTTCACCGGTGTGCCTCGGCGAGGTGTTCGCGCGTAGGCTTCGCTCCGAACCGCTTGCGGAGGCGACGGCCACCCGCGACATCACCGATGCGGCCATCGCGTGGACCACGGCGCACCGCGACCGCGATTTTTTTCTGTGGGTGCACTATCTGGATCCGCATCTTCCCTATTCGCCCCCTCCCGAGCGGGTGGATAAAATGAACGTCCATGACGAAATGGGCTTCACGCTGGACCTCAATTCAGCCACGCGACCGTCGATGGACATCTTCGGGGACCCGGAGCGGCGGGTGTGGGCGCGCAGCCTGTACGACGGCGAGGTGCGCTACGTGGACGTGGAGATCGGGCGTTTCCTGGATGCGTTGCACGCCACCGGAATCTACGACGACGCGCTCATTGTATTCGCCGTCGACCATGGCGAAGAGTTCTGGGATCACGACGGTTTCGAACACGGCCACACGCTCTACAACGAACTGGTGGGCGTGCCGGTGATCATCAAAGCACCCCGGTCGCACGGCGCGCGCGTGGTGAACGACCCGGTGGCGATCTATGACATCATGCCGACCGTTCTCGAGTTGTGCGATCTCCCCCCGGTGGCGACGCCGCGGGCTCGATCGCTGGTGCCGGACCTTTCCGGCGACCGGCGCGGCGAGGCAACGCGGCCCATCTTCGCCAGCGGGACGCTGTTCCGTTCCAATTTTGAGTCGGTTGTATTCGACGGGTGGAAATACATCCGCTCCGCAACGACGGGGCGAGAGGAGTTGTTCCGGCTCGCCGACGATCCGCAGGAGCGCGCCTCGCTGGCGCGGGAACGGCCGGATATCGTGAAACACGCACGGGCGCTGCTCGACGAGCACGCGCGCAGCACCGAAGCCTTCCGGGCTGCCCGGGGCATCTCCAACCGCGAAATCAAGCTGGACCCCGAGGAGATTGAACGCCTGCGTGCGCTGGGTTACCTCTAGCGATCCGCCAGCAGCTTCTCCGCCCGCGCAAGCGCACCATCGAAACTCGACGCGAGGTTGTCCTCCCCGAGCCGGGCGGCAAACCCGGATTGCCGCAACACTGCCAGCACGCGAACATGCACACCCGACAGCACCAGCGTGGTGCCGTCGCGCGTCGCCTTTTCGAACACATCCTCCAGCGCGTGCAGCCCGGTCGCGTCGATGGTCAGCACGTGACGCATGCGCAGAATCAGCACCCGCGGCTTCTTGTCCACGCGGTTGAGCGTGCTCTTGAATTTGTCGGCGGCGCCAAAAAAGAACGGCCCGAAAATCTCGAAGACGGCCACGCCGTCGGGAACGCGCCGGCGGGAACCACTGACCGCGTCTTCGTCTTCGTCCTCGGACACGAGGTCGCCCAGGTACTGCGTCTGTGCCACGTCGGCCATGCGACGCATGAACAGGAATGACGCCAGCACCACGCCCACCTGGATCGCCACGGTCAGATCCACGAGTACGGTGAGCAGAAACGTGGTTACCATGACCAGCGTATCGCTGCGCGTGCTGCGGAATATCTTCGCCATGAGCCGCCACTCGCTCATGCGGTACGCGATCACCACGAGGAAGCCCGCCAGCGTGGCCATCGGCACCAGGGTCGCCCAGCGGCCGAACGCCATCATGATGAGCAACAGCACCAGCGCGTGGATGATTCCGGCCACCGGCGTCTTGCCGCCACTCTTGACGTTGGTCGCGGTACGCGCGATTGCACCGGTGCAGGGAATGCCACCAAAGATGGGCGATGCGATGTTCGCGACGCCCTGCGCGATCAGCTCGGTATTGGAACGATGGCGCCGCCCCGTCATGCCGTCCGCCACCACCGCCGACAGCAGCGACTCGATGCCCGCGAGCAGCGCGATGGAAATGGCCGCCGGGAACACGTTGCGGATGGTTTCCAGATCCACGCCCGGCAGCCGCGGCACCGGCAACCGGGTAGGCACGTCGCCGAAACGGCTGCCGATGGTCTCGACGGGCAGGCCGAGCAGGTGCACGGCCGCGGTCGTCGCGAGAATTGCGACCACCGGGCTCGGGACGCGCGCGGTGACGCGCGGCCAGTGCAGCACCACGAGGATGGTTCCCACCGCGACACCCACCGCCGACAGGTTGATTGTTCGTGCAGCGCCTGCGTATGCGCCCCACTTCTCCAGAAAATCGGCGGGCACACTCCCCATCTGCAGACCGAAGAAGTCGCGCAGTTGCGACGAGAAGATGATCAGCGCAATTCCCGCGGTGAACCCGACCGTCACCGGATAGGGGATGAACTTGATCACGGTGCCCAGACGCGCCAGCCCCATCAGAACCAGCAACACACCCGCGATCAGCGTCGCCGCCGCGAGCCCGTCGTAGCCGTACTTCGCGACCACCCCGTAGACGATCACGACGAACGCACCGGTCGGCCCGCCAATCTGAACGCGGCTCCCGCCCAGCAGCGAAATCACCAGCCCGCCAACGATGGCGGTGAACAGCCCCTGTTCCGGCTTGACCCCGGAAGCAATTGCGAACGCCAGCGCGAGCGGCAACGCAAGGATGCCGACCACGAGTCCGGCGCCGAGGTCGTGTGCAAACAGACGGCGCGTGTAACCTTCGCGCAAAACGGTGACGAGCTTGGGCTCCAACCTGGATTCTGGCATGGTGGGTTTGGGCGCGGCGGCGGTTACCGCGCGGGTTATCTCAGGACTTGTCGTCGAACGGATCGTCGACGTCGGCGGGCTCCCACAATTCGATCTTGCGACCTTCGGGATCGATGATCCATCCGAACTTCCCGTACGGATGTTCCTCGACCTTGTCGATCACGTGTACACCGGCCTCGCGCAAGGCCGTGAGCAGCGCGTGCAGATCCGCCACGCGGAAGTTGAACATGTACGGTTGTTCGCTGGGCTCGAAGTAGTCATTGTCGCGCGCAAACGGACTGAAGACGGTATAGCCGATTCGCCTGGTACGGCGCCGCTCGCGCCACGTGAACAACCAGCCGCCATGGGCGTCGGCGTCGATTCCGAGATGGCGGCGGTACCAGTCCATCAGGCCGGCGGGATCGTCGCTCTTGAAAAAGATACCGCCAATGCCGGTAACGCGCTCCAGCGGCGTGACCGTGGCATCGCGCCGCGACGTATTTGCCTTACGACGCGTCGCCATCACGGCCGCAACGTCGAAGTTGTCGCGTCGGCCTCGCGCGCCGCGGCGTCCAGCTGCCGAAACTTGCCGATGGCCTGCTGTTCCGCCGCCGTCATACGGAAACGGAACCCCTGCAGGTAGTCGCGCATCTCCTCGATGGTCATGTTCAGATCTCCGGCGCGCGGCGCGACGACGCGCTCGAAGTGCTTCCACCCTTCCGCGATCGACGTGTCGAGCATTTCCACCAACCGGGCCTTGTCCGCGTCGGGAAGGTCGGTGCGAACCATCCAGCGCGCGAACACGAACGGGAGTCCGGTCCACTTGTACCACACCTCACCCAGATCGGCCACGTGGGGATAGTCCTTGACGCCGCGGCGGTGGATCAGCGCTTCGTCGCCAATCAGGAGAAAGGCGTCGTTGTTGGGCCAGTCGACGTGGGTGAATCGCGCCGGACGGACGCGCCACGCGTGCATGAGCAGCGCCTTCATGAGACGCACGGACGTGGACGTCTCGTTGGTCACACCCACCACCGCGCCGTCGAGCCGGTCGAAGGGCCGCTTGGAGAAGAACAGGATGCTGCGGGCGCGGTCGATGCTGGAAATGCAGAAATCTCCCAGCGGTGAGAAGCGGTCCTCGATTTCCCACGTGGTCACCAGCGGAACCGGCCCCGCGTCCACCTCGCCCTCCGCAACCGCGCTGGACAGCGCGCGCGGGACCAGCGGCTCCAGCCGTACGTCCGGCTCGTTCTCGAGACGATGAAAGAACAGTATGCTGTTCAGATATGGAATTTTTCCGATGCGTGTCATATGTATGCTGGCGCCGTTGCGCCCACCAACTCCTGCGTCGCCTCAGTTGATCAACTTGTCGAGAATCTTCTTTGCGGCTTCCTCACCCTGTTCGAGCGCCTTCCCCTTGAGTTCGTTACCAACCGCACCCATCACCGCGCCGAGAAACGCGCGCGTAACCGTCTTCCCGATAGCGTCCGGCGCGTCCCCTGCGGGACCGCCAACTTCGGTCAGATGCAGCGGCGGCAGCGTCGCCTCGATGGTTCCCTTTCCCAGCGCGGTTGCGTCGGCCGTTACGTGGCCCTCTTCAAACGAGAACTTTTCGATCCGGAAACGTTTCTCATACCCGGCATCCTGCTTGCCAGCGGGGTGTTTGGCCGACGCGGCCTGGTAGCGGTCGGCTGCGGCCTTGATGACCGCGATATTGGAACGCCCCTGTTCATCCAGCACGACGTTGGCGTTGGGTGCCGCGATTCTGATCTCGTCGATCACGATGGGATCCTTGTTCAGCGACGCAACGTGGATATCCACGGTGATCTCATCCAGCGTGAATACATCGCCGGAATCGAACCCTTCGGGATTCTTGACCCGGATGTCGCGGATGGTGCCGCGCCCGCTCTTGAGCGAAATACTCACCGCGCCGAGAAACGCGCGCGTAACCGTCTTCCCGATCGCGTCCGGCGCGTCCCCCGCGGGGCCGCCAACTTCGGTAAGATGCAGCGGCGGCAGCGTCGCTTCGATGGTTCCCTTCCCCAGCGCCGTTGCGTCGGCCGTTACGTGGCCCTCTTCAAACGAGAACTTCTCGATCCGGAAACGCTTCTCATACCCGGCATCCTGCTTGCCGGCGGGGTGTTTGGCCGACGCGGCCTGGTAGCGGTCGGCTGCGGCCTTGATGACCGCGATATTGGAACGCCCCTGTTCATCCAGCACGACGTTGGCGTTGGGTGCCGCGATTCTGATTTCGTCGATCACGATGGGATCCTTGTTCAGCGACGCAACGTGGATATCCACGGTGATCTCATCCAGCGTGAATACATCGCCGGAATCGAACCCTTCGGGATTCTTGACCCGGATGTCACGGATGGTGCCGCGCCCGCTCTTGAGCGAAATACTCACCGAACCGACGCTGACATCGGTGCCGAGAATCGCGCTGCCGTTCTTCTCGATGGCGCTTTTTACGATCGGGTTGATGTTGTTGTACAGGTAGACACCAATCCCGACGATACCGAGCAACAGAACTACCCCACCAATGATGAGCGGTCGTTTCATGGCTCACCCCTTCATCGCTCTGAGGTTCTTTTCCAGCGGACGCCCCGCGCGCGGGGACTCGCGATTGCGCTGCACCGGCTGGTAGGTATCCGCAACCACCGCCGCAACGTCCGCTTCGTTGTACACATTGACTTCATTATATAGTGCGTCGCGTTCCACCGGCGTCTTGCCCGCGTCGCGAATCAACCGGATCAGCGCCTTGCGCGTGAGTCCGGCCGGGCTGCGCGCATCGGCCGCGTGGGCGATGCGCTCCTTTGCGATGGTCCCGTCGATGTCGTCCGCGCCGAAATTGAGCGCGATGCCGGCCGTGTCTTCCTGCAGCATGATCCAGTACGCCTTGACGTGCGGAAAATTGTCCAGCATCAGCCGGGAAACCGCAATGGTCTTGAGGTCATCCAGCGCGGACGCGTGGCGCGCGACGAGCTTCTCTTCGCTCACCTGGTACTCGAGCGGAATGAACGCGAGGAAGCCACCGCTCTGGTCCTGCTGCTCACGCAGCAGGCGCAGGTGCTCAACGCGCTCCGCGTAGGTCTCGATGTGGCCGTACAGCATGGTGGCGTTGGATGGAATGCCACGTGCGTGCGCCATGCCGTGGATCTCGAGCCAGCGCCCGGCCTGCGCCTTGCCGGCGTAGCGCAGTTCCTTCGCGACGCGCTTCGAGAAGATCTCGGCACCGCCGCCCGGCATGGAGTTCAATCCGGCCGCAATGAGGCGATCGAGAACTTCCCCGGCTGACAACTTCCAGCGTTTGGCGAAGTAGTCGATCTCGGCGGCCGTGAACGCCTTGATCTGGACGTGTGGATGCGCCTCTCGAATGGCGCGGATGTACCCTTCGTGATACTCGAACGGCCAGTCAGGGTGATGCCCGCCGACGATGTGCACCTCGGTCATTTCCGGCGTAATGTGCGCGACGATTTCTTCGGGCGTCATCTCCCACGCGCCGGCCTGGTTGCGGCTCTGCACATAGTCGCAGAACTTGCAATTCAGCACACAGATGTTGGTGGGATTGATATGCGTGTTGATGACGAAGTAGACCCGGTCGCCACTCTTCGCGCGCGCGGCGTGGTCCGCCATGCCCCCCACCGCCGTGAGATCGGGGCTCTCAAACAGCGCGAGCCCGTCCTCCGGCGACAGGCGCTGGCCGGCACGCACCTTCTCCCACACCGGGAGCAGGCTGCGGTCGGTAAATGTAATGCCGTGTTTGGTTTCCAGCATGGCCTGGCGACGTTCCGATTGCCAGTATACGGACTGGCGGGCGACTTCACAAGTATAGTACCCTCCCGTTTTCCCGGAGCCCGTCCTTGAAAATTCGCGGCATCGTCCACCTTCTCATCGTTTACATCGTCTGGGGGAGCACGTACCTCGGTATCCGCATCGCGGTCCGGGAAGGAACGGGCTTCCCACCACTTTATATGGCCGGCTCACGCGTGCTGGTGGCGGGCATTCTGTTGCTGTTGTGGGGCGCGATTGCCGGCCGCAACCTGCGTCCGACACGCGGCGATCTGGTGGTGTTCGCGTCTTCCGGGGTGCTGCTCTGGCTGGGTGGCAACGGCCTGGTCACCTGGGCCGAGCAACGGGCGGAGTCCGGGTACGCCGCTTTGCTGGTCGGCTCCGCGCCGTTGTGGACCACCACCGTCGAGGCGGTCCTCGACCGGCGGCCGCCCACGCTGCGACTGCTCGGCGCGCTGCTGATCGGGCTGGCCGGTGTCGGCGTCCTCAATTACCCCGTGATCCGCCACGGTTCCACCGGTGACGTCCTATCGGCCGTGGCGCTCTTGCTCGCGGTGATGAGCTGGGGACTGGGTTCCGTGTTCCAGAAGCGGCGCCCGGTCACCCTGGAGGGCGAACCCAACGCCGGCTATCAATTGCTGTTCGGAAGCGCCGCGCTGCTCCTGGCTGCCGTCCTCTCCGGCGAACCGCGACCGGCGCCGACACCGGCCGCCATCGGCGCGTGGGCCTACCTGGTGATCTTTGGATCGGTGATTGCGTTCACATCGTTCGTGAAGGCGCTCAAGCTGCTGCCGGTCAGCGTCGTAATGACCTACGCCTACGTCAACCCGGTGATCGCGGTGCTGCTCGGCTGGGCGATCCTGGGTGAGCGGATCACGCTGTGGACTCTGGCCGGATCCGTGCTGGTCATTCTCGGCGTGATGGGTGTATTCCACGAGCTGCGGCGCGCGCGCAACGCGCGACGCCGGACGGAAGCCGCCGCCTGACGCCCGCCATGCGCACGACCACCGGCCGGCCCGCACGCACCCTGCTGGTAATCACGCCGTGGAAACGGCGCTGGGAACTGGGTGGAGGCGCCGGCCTCGCCGACGACGAACACTTCATCCGCGAATTCTCCACCCACGGCTGGAACGTGCACTACGTCTCACCGCGCGACGCGGCACCTCCCGACGTCACCGTCGACGGTTATCATGTCCACGGCTTCTTCAATATCTTCGAAGCAACCGACCGCTGGCCGACGTGGCTGCGGCGCGCCGTCTGTCCCGCTGCGTTCACGCTCCTCGCCACCACGCGCGCGCTCTCGGTCGCGCGCCGCGAGCGTCCCCACGCGATCCTCGGACAGACGCATCTCTCCAGCGCGGCGGCTTTTCTGGTCGGCATGGTGTGCGGGGTTCCGTCGATCATGAAACTGTTTGGTGTGGAAGAACTGAGCCGCAGCGACGAATCGCCCACGCGCCACCTGCGCCGCAACGCCGAAATGATCATCGCGCTCAAGATTCCGCATGACCTGTGGATCGTCCTCGATGACGGTACCGGCGGCGACGAGGCCTTGCGCCGCCACGGCGTCGCGTCCGATCGCATCCGCTTTCTCCCCAACGGTGTGAACCTCGCGTGGGCGGACGCACCCACGGACGGCAATGCGTTTCGCGAGCGGTACAACCTCCCCGCCGGCACACCGGTGATTCTGTGGCTCGCGCGCCACGTCGCGTGGAAGCGCGGTGAAGACGCCATCCGTGCTTTCGCGCGCGCGCGCGCCGTCTGCGGGCGGCCAATGGTGCTCGTCATGGGTGGCGACGGCCCCGAACGCCGCCGACTGGAGGCACTGACCCGCCGGCTGGGCGTGGAAGAACACGTGCGCTTTGCCGGCGCAATCGCCCACGACGCCGTCCCGGACGCGATGGCGGCGGCCGCGTTGTTCCTCGCCACTGCGGAGCGCAGCAACAAGTCCATCGCCACCTGCGAGGCCATGCTGTGCGGGGTCCCGGTGGTTGCGTACGACGTGGGCGGAACCAATCACGTGGTGCGGGAGGGCGAGACCGGCCGGCTGGTCGCGT
>DASUGO010000110.1:0-6629 GCA_036273975.1 Candidatus Krumholzibacteriia bacterium | reverse complement strand
CAACAGCTGCCGCGAGAAATGCGAGCCACTCAAAGCCTCCGGCGAGACCTCCCCCACCGAACGCGACACCGAATACACAATCGAGAGACCGATCAGCATCAGGATGCCGGTGCAGATCACGATGATCCAGTCGAAGTCGCGGCCGCGTCTCATTCCTTCACCCCCGCCGCCAGAGCGCTGTCGAGCCGAGCGATCGCCCGGGGCACACCCGCTTCCGCGCTGACCGGCGCTCCCGCGCGCGGTGCGGCGGCACGCGGGGCTTTGGACAGCACGGGCTTGTCCGCCCGGAAATACTCCGCCAGAAAATCGCGCGCAATCGGCGCCGCGACGTCGCTGCCGTGACCGGCGTTCTCCACCAGCACCGCGATTGCGACCTGCGGGTCATCCGCCGGCGCATAGGCCGTGTACCACGAGTGATGCTCACCGTGGGGATTCTGCGCGGTCCCGGTTTTGCCGGCAACTTCGAGCCATGGGATTCGCGTCCAGTGGGCGGTACCGCCCGGGTCGTCCACCACCAGCAGCATCGCACGCTGCAGGAGCGTCAGCGTCGAACCCGAGAGTCCGTCGATGGGCGTGCGCGTCCATTCCAGAGGCGGATCGTTGCCCAGCCGTTCGGCGAAATGCGGCTGCACCAGCCAGCCCCCGTTCGCAATCGCCGCCGACATGCGCACGACATGCAACACCGTGGCCAGATACTCCCCCTGACCGATGGCGTTGTTGATCATCAGTCCCTGCGTCCACCGCCCCTTGCCGTAGCGCTTGTCGTAGTACCGGCGCGTCGGCACGTTGCCGGCCACCTCAATGGGCAGATCGATCCCGGTCTTCACGTCGAACCCAAACGCCGCAGCCGCAGCCGCGAGCATGTCGACATCCATCATCTCGGCGGCGCGGTAGAAATAGACGTCGCACGAGTGCACCACCGCCGAGGTCAGGTTCATGCCCCCGTGGCCTTCCGGCTTCCAGCAGCGGAAGATGCGGTTGCCGAAGCGATGGGTGCCGTCGCAGTAGACCAGAATCCGATTCGGGTCGACGAGGTGGTTGGTCAGGATCGCGTATGTAACCACCATCTTGAACGTCGACGCAGGCGGATAGCGCGCGTGCGAGATCCGGTTGAACATCGGCTTGGCCTCGTCGTTCAGGAGATCGTTCAGCAAAGACGAGGAGAGGCCCATCGCGAATTCGTTCGGGTCATAAGCGGGACGGCTGATGGCCGCGATGATTCCGCCCGTATGAACGTCCATCGCGACCGCGGCGCTCGGGTTGGGGCGCAGCGCCAGCAGCGAATCGAGAAACACCTGCATGTGGTAGTCGATCGTGAGGTGCAGGTCCTTGCCCGCCACGGGCGGGATCGACATCTCGGTGACCTCGCCCAGCGGCGTGCCGGAAGCGGTCACCTCCACCGCGCGCTGCCCGGGCGTTCCGCGCAATGCGTCTTCGTACTTGCGCTCTAGCCCGGCCTTGCCAACAAAATCACCGGGCTCGTATGCGCCGTCCGGCGAGCCGGAGACGTCGAGGTCCGTCACTTCGCCCACGTAGCCGAACACGTGGGCGGCCACGCTGTGGTCCGGATAACGCCGGCGCATGCGCGACTCCACCTTGAGGCGCGGAAACTCCCTCCAGTTCTCGCGCACGAAGGAAATGATGAACTTGTCGGCATCGGGAAACAACGGAAACGCCGTGCGGCCGTAGCGTTTCTGCCACGCGTCGAAACGCGCAATGGCACGGGTCGTGTCGACCGGGATGTACGGGGTCAGATCACGGAGGGTCTGTAGAAGGTCGTTGCGCGAACGCCACTGCAGCATGACTTCAAAGTGCAGCGCGTTGTCCACCATGATCGTTCCATTGCGATCACGAATGAAACCACGTGGACCCGGGATCCGCTCGCGTTGCAGTTGATTGTCCCGCGCGTACTGGGCGTACTCATCGTGCTTCACGACCTGCATCGTGAACAGGCGCAACGCGAGCGCGCCGAAACCCAGTGCAATCACAACCAGGAGCGTCTGCAGGCGATGAGGACCCGCGGCGAGACTCCTAGCGTCTCTCTTTGCCACCCTGGGTCACCACCCTCGCCCCGAGGAGCGCGAGGATTCGTTCGATTGCGATCCCCACGACCGCGGTGTAAAACGCCGATGGAAGCGCAATGGTAAGAATGTTCATCATGGCGCCCCCGACTCCGGGCCACAGGTACATGACGTAATAGATAACATCGTGGACGAACGCGGCCACGAGAAAAACGCCGAACAGTACGGCGGTCCCCGGCGACGTGGCGGACCCCATGCGCCCGGCGGCGAACCCCACCACGGTCTTGGTGAGCGCGTTGAGCCCCAGCGAACCGGGGTTGCCGAGATCGACCGCGAGACCAAGCAGGAAACCGAACAGCGAGCCCTGGATGGGGCTGCGCTGGAGTCCAAACAGCACGACGCAGATCACAATAAAGTCCGGGGCTACCGTTCCGATCGCCATGCGGGCCGAGAGCGCCGCCTGCAGCACCAGAAAGACGACCGCGGTGAGTACCGGCAACAGCCACCTCATCGCCGCTGTCCCGCCTTCTCGATGACGTCACGCATCAGCGCCGTATCCGCCTCGTCGTAGAAGAGCGAGCGATCCCAGGGGATCTCCTCCATCATCACGAAGACTTCTTCCAGCGCAAGGAAATCCACCGGGCTGCGGGCGTCCACCCTGAGACTCAGTCCATCCGGAGACGTGGCGACGCGCGTGACCACGGCCACCGGGAAGCCCTTGGGGATCGTGCCCCCGAAACCGCTGGTGAGAAGCGTGTCGCCGACGACGACATCCTCGCTGCCCCCGACGTGCCGAAGCTCGAACAAATTCCGATGCCGCCACTCGAGGACTCCCACCACCCGGCTGCGCTTGTCCACGCAACTCACCGGAAGGTTCTTGCTGCACAGCAGCTGCACCCACGCCGAGTGGTCGAACACCTTGTTCACGCTCCCGACGAGCCCCCCGTAGGAGAACACGGGCATGCGCTCGCGCAGGCCTTCGCCCGCGCCCTTGTCGATGATGAGGTTGGTCTGGATGCGGTCGAGGTCGCGCCCGATGACTTCCGCCGGAACCAGACGCCGCGTCTGCTCTTCCTTGAATTCCGCCAGCCGGCGCAGACGTTCGCGCTCGTCGCGGAACTGGAGCAGGCGTTCGCGTTCCAGCGTGAGCGTGGCGACCATGCGCCGCAGGCGCTCGTTTTCCTCGCGGACCCCGCTGTAATCATGCAGGAGCGTGGAGAACTTCTGAACCGGCAGCAGGAGTTTACCGAGGACACCGCGCGCGATATCGAGTTGCACGGGCTCGGGAAGGGCAAGCAGGACCAGCGACGCCACGATCAGCGCGGCGAGGACCGTCCGGTCACGGTGTCGCTGAAAAACGTTTTCAAACAGCCGCATACGCTAATCGCGCGAGCTGTGCATCAACACCCGATCGAATTCGTGAACGTTGTCGAGCACCTTGCCGGCACCGAGCACGACGCACAGCAGCGGATCGTCCACCACGTTGATGGGAAGGCCCGTTTCTTTCTTGAGCAACTGGTCGAGTCCCTTGAGCAGCGCGCCGCCACCCGTCATCACGATGCCGCGATCGACGATGTCGGCCGCCAGCTCGGGCGGCGTCTGCTCGAGGGCGTTCTTCAGCGCCTCGACGATCTGCGAGATGGGCTCGCTGATTGCCTCACGGATTTCCTCGCTCGTCAGCTTGAGGTTCTTGGGGATGCCCGCAACCAGGTCGCGGCCCTTGATCTCCATCTCGAGCGGCTTGTCCATCTTGAACGCGCATCCGATCTTCATCTTGATCTGTTCGGCGGTCTGCTCACCGATCAGCATGTTGTAGGTGCGCTTCACGTAGTTGACGATCGCCTCGTCGAGTTCGTCGCCCGCCACACGGATGGAGCTGTCGGCCACAATGCCGTCCAGCGCGATGACCGCAATCTCCGTGGTACCACCGCCGATGTCGATGATCATGTTGCCCGACGGTTTGTCGACCGGAAGCCCCACGCCAATCGCGGCGGCGATGGGCTCGGCGATCAGGAACACCTCGCGCGCGCCCGCGTGTTCGGCGCTGTCGCGCACCGCGCGGCGCTCCACCTCGGTGATGCCGGAGGGAACCGCGATCACGATACGCGGGCGAATGAAGTGCTTGCGCTTCTGGGACTTGCGGATGAACTCGCGCAGCATGAGTTCGGTGATCTCGAAGTCGGCGATCACGCCGTCCTTCATCGGGCGAACGGCGGCGATGTACTCCGGCGTCTTGCCGAGCATCGACTTGGCCTCGAGGCCGACTGCGAATACCTTCTTGGTACGCTGGTCCACCGCCACCACGGACGGTTCGTTCAACACGATCCCGCTGCCCTTCACGAACACCAGGGTATTCGCGGTGCCGAGATCGATGGCCACGTCATTGGTCAGGTAGTAGGACAGCCTGGAAAACAGCGACATTTACAACTCCGCGACGGGGTTAGAAGTACCCCGACTCCTTGAGACTCTGAAACCTGTCGGCGCCAATCACGATGTGGTCGAGCAGTTCGATGCCGATCAACTCGCCGCACCGCGCAAAGCGACGCGTGAACTCAACGTCTTCGCGACTGGGCGATGGGTCGCCCGTGGGATGATTGTGAACGAGAACGATCGAGGCAGCACTCGCCGCGATGGCCGGCTTCAGGATTTCGCGAGGGTGAACGATCGAAGCGTTCAGCGACCCGATCGATACCGTCACCACCCTGATTATCTGGTTCCTGGTGTTTAAGAACGCCGCCTTGAAGTGTTCGCGATCGTAATCCTTCATCTCGTCCATGAACAGGCGCGCCACATCCTTCGGCGCGCGGATGGACGTCCCGCTGGTCCGCGACTCGCGCGCGAACCGCCTGCCCAGCTCGAACGCAGCCACCAGCTGGCAGGCGCGGGCAAAACCGATCCCGGGCACCCGCCGCATCTCGTCGACGCTCGCCCGGCCCATCACGACCAGATCTCCGAATCCCCCAAGCAATCTCAGCGCCAGCACCAGCGCGCTGGACCCCCGAGCGCCTCCCCCGATAACGATTGCCAGCAGCTCCTGCAGGGACAATTCCCCCGCGCCCCGCGCGTACAGGCGTTCTCGCGGCCGATCACTCGGCGGGAGCCCACCCGGAGATTTCCTTTTCACACCCATCATCCTCCCCTCCACACCCGGCCAGGACCGCCGGAAACCGCCCGCAGGCTAACACCGAGTCACTTTATATGGCAAGAATATTACCGACGCGGCCGGTTGGCGGGTGCCCGCTCAGGCCGTCGCGAGGCGGCGGGCGTGCTCGCGGGCGAAATCGGCCCACGGGTCGTCGGGGTAGCGGAGCACCAGGGTGTCGTAGCAGTGACGGGCCCGCGGGGCGTCGCCCCGTTTGGCGTGCAGGTTGGCCGCGCGCAGGAGCGCGAACGCGGCCTCCGGATGATCCGGATGGAAGCGGAGGAACGCATCGTAGGCGAGCACCGCGGCATCCTGCTTGAGGCTGCGCTCGAGTCCGAAGCAGAGATCGAGTTGCGCATCGGGGGGAAGCACGAAGTCACGGAACGCACGCACGGCCTCCTGATAGACCCGCTCCGCGTCCCCCCGGCGCCCGGCCGCGAGATAGCGCAGGCACGCGGTGGCGTAGCTCTCGCGCGCGCCGGGAGCGTTGCCGCACTGGACGTGCGCACGCGCCAGCGCGGCGTGCGCATCGCCGTCGTGTGGGAGCGCGTCCGCGTAGTGCGACAGTTCATCCTGCGCGCCGTAGAACTCGCCCTTGCGAAGGTAGCGCTGTGCCTTCACGAGGTGACCCTCGACGATGCCGGCCCTCCAGCCACCCACCAGCGAGACGAACACCATTCCGAATACGAAGCCACTCAGGTGCGTCATGTAGGCCACGTTTGCCGGACCGCCGGTCACCTGGACGAGGCTGCGCACCACCTGGATCAGCACCCACAGCGCGATTGCAAAGAAGACGTGCAGGTTGCTGGTGCCCGCGCGGTTGGTCGCCATCAGCGGGGCGAACACCCAGTACGCGATCTTGACCCGCTGGTGGCGCATGCGCACGAGAAACGCGCCCAGGATTCCGGAGATCGCACCCGAAGCGCCGATGATGCCCGCGTTGGTGTGCAGCACGTGGAGGTTGAACCAGCCCTGTGCAACGTTCCCGATGATCGCGGAACCAACGAAGATCGCCGCGAACCGCAGCGGGCCCACGCGGTCCTCGAGGTAACGCCCGAACAGCACCAGGTAGACCAGGTTGCTCGCGATATGGAAGTAATCCATGTGAAAGAACGCCGCGGCCAGCGCCGAGATCGGCGGCGAGAATCCCGGATAGTAGACGTAGTTGCGAAAATCCAGCGGAACGGAAGCGGCGAAGAAACGGAACAGCACGAAGAGCAGGACGCAGATGCCCGTGAAGAGAACCGTGAGCGTGGGAAAGCGGCGCCGTTCCGCGTCGATCCCAATCGGGATGTAGTAGAAGAAGTACATGCGCGCGGGCCGTCCGTCGCGGCCGAGTGAGTCCTTTGCCCGCCCGGTTCCTGCAAGTTCCACGCCCCTGCCGCGGAACAACGGCCCGCAACGCGCCATCGGCCGGAACGACGCTTCCCCCCCAACGCGGGCGCCCGCAAAAAAACGCGGCCCCC
>DASUGO010000109.1:0-8082 GCA_036273975.1 Candidatus Krumholzibacteriia bacterium | reverse complement strand
CGGGGCGCATCGGGCCGGTGTTCATGTACGAGGGCCGGCCGTTCGGGGCGCCCCGGCTTGGGATCGCGGCAGCGGCGCGGCGGGCGGGCATCGGGCACGTGACCTGTCACGTGTTCCGGCACACGTGCGCCACGCGGTTGTTGCAGGCGGGCGTTGACATTCGGACCGTGCAGCAATGGCTACGTCATGCGTCGATCACGACGACGGCGCGCTACCTGCACGGTGCGGACATGACGGACGCCGGGGAGAAGCTCGCCGCATTCGGTGACAGTGGCCCACACGTGGCCCACGCATCGGAGACGGTACGAGACAGGAACACGTAACTTGTTGTAAACTCTCAATTACTGCGGGGTAGTTGAGTGGCACAACGCCGCACTGTTAATGCGGATATCGGAGGTTCGAATCCTCCCCCCGCAGCCATATCGTCCACCGCCACGCGCGTCCTGCGATTAGTAACTACTTGACATGAGTGTGCCGGCGGCGGTAAACTCCCGCCCAATACCGCCGACCGCCGCCGCCGGGGCGATCCCATCCCACCCGCTGCTTTCCCTCCGCACTCGTTACCGGCGAGGTGCTTTCCGCATTGCGCCTGTTATCCGGGGGAGGAATGCCATGCGCTGGCCGCCATCTTTCCGTTGGATCCTGGGTCTGGTTGTGATTCTTTCCGTCTTCGGTGCCGTGTCGGATGGTACGGCTCAGGTTCGCCCGCTGCGTCATCACGGCGAGCGTGATCTCGATACGCCGCTGTTGAACGGCGGCGCGCTGGCGCCGGACCAGGTCCAGTTGCCGCCGAAGTACCCGCTCGCGTTTTACGATTTTGATCCGTGCGTGCCCCAGGGCTGGACCTCCGTCGACCGCACCGCGCAACCGGGAAACTTCTTCCATGTCGATGACTTCAGCGCGCTCGCGCTTCCATATGCGCCGCTCGCGATGACGAAGTCGCTGTGGTGCGGCGCGCGCCCGCAGGGCACCGGCCCGCTGTGCCACTACCTGGCGCTGCCGGGTTACGGCAACAACTGGGACCAGGCATGGTGCACGAAGGCCTGCATCAACGTTTCGGGGGACGGTCTGCTCGACGTCACCTTCCTCGCCCGTTTCGATTCCGAGCCGAGTTACGACTACACGACGCTCGAATACACGTTCGATTGTGCGGGGGCTACCGCCTGGACCGTGATCGACGGCGGCATCGGCGTGTGGGACGGCGCGCTCGGCCCGGCCGCGTTTGGAGGGGCCTACAACATCGGGTCCACCGGTCCCGTGAAGGTGCGCCTGCACTTTCGCTCGGAGGGAGGCTATTCGGACGAAGACGGCTTCTACGACAGCAATGGCGCCGTTATCGTCGACAATCTGACCGCCGAGGGACTCGCGCTGGAAGACTTCGAGGGCGAAGCCGTGGGGGCCACGCAATCGAACGACTGGATCACCTGCAACCCGCCCGGCTGCGGCGATTACGCGGGGGTGTTCCCCGGCCTTACCCTCGTGCAGGAGGATCTCTTCTTCAACAACGTGTCCTGCGTATGGGCGTTCATTCAGGGCTCGGTCAACACATACGCGTGCGGCGGATTTCCGCTCCAGGCCGCCGTGCCCAGCCAGTGCCCGGATTGTCCGATCTGGAACGAGATCTGGTCGCCGTGGATCGCGTGGAATCCGGGCGGGAGTGTGCCCGCAAGCGGAACCACGCACCTGGAGTTCAAGGTGTATCGCGACCTGCCGATCGACAACCTGGTGTTCTACACGTGGCATGTCCGCACGCGCGAAACGCCGGCCTCGTGCGAGACGGAATGGTGTGACCGGCGGTTCGTGTATTACAGCGCCGGGAAGGACTGGTACACGCACAAGGAGGATGTCACCGCCTGCGTCCCGGTGGGTCCGTCGGCCACACGGGAGATCCAGGCGGCGCTGGGGGTGATCGACATGTGCGCGGCGTGGGGCGGGGTATTTGGTAGCGGCGCCTGCCACAGCCACGCGCCCCTGTTTGATGACGTTGAGATCTACCGTGACAACACCCACTCGTGGACCGTCAACGACATGGATCTCTTCCAGGACAACTTCTCCCAGGATGGCACGCTGACGGGGACGGTTCGCATTGACGCCGCCACCGGCGGCGACGCGGCCAGGCTGAAAGTGCTGGAGCCCGGGGTGGGAATCGACAACTATGGTGCCGGCAAGGCGGTGTTCTGCCACGTGAAGAATCTGACCGGGAAGGCCGGAGCCGCCATCTCCGGCGGTCCGGCGTGGCCGTACGTACCGGCCAAGAGCACCGTCTTCTGGACCGCGTTACAGATGAACGCGACCGCCAACGCCAACGAGTTCAACATCGACCTCAACGATCAGTTGTACGTTCCCGGCGACGTCATCGAATTCTACTTCTCCGCGACTGATGTCAACGGCACGACGACGTACTGGAGCCAGCCGACGGGACTCGTGCTGATGGAGTCCGAGGCGCAGGCATTGCCTGCTGAAATGACCTGTCTGCCGGTCAACGCCAACGGCAACGACATCCTTTATGTCGACGCGTTCAGCGGGCATGGTGCGGAACCGTACTTCATGTCGGCGTTCGAGAATCTGGGGATCACGGTCGACCGCTTCGACAAACGGGCGCCGAGTTCGCTGCTCGGCAATGGACTCGCATCGCGGGTGGCCGATCCGACGGTTCAACTGAGCACCTACCGGAAGATCATCTGGAACACCGGCGACCTCGTTGTGGGCGGGCTTGACGCCGCCGACTACGGGGTGCTGCTGTCGTTCATCGGCAACCTGCCGGTCCCGGGCGGTCTGTACTTCTCGGGTGACAACATTGCGACCGAGTGGGCGAGTTCGCTGGATCCCTCGGCGATCGCATTGCGGTCGGCGTACATGAATTTTGGGATCGGCAGCCAGGACCACATCGCGGCCAGTTTGCCGGTCTCACCACTGGTAGTCGGACTTCCCGGCAGTTGTTTTGAACACGCGGGAATCGGGGACCGGATGATCGCGTTCGGTGGCAGTCCGCCGCTCAAGCACTTCGACGTGCTGTCCGGTCCCACGGTGGAGATGATGTACGGGACCAATCCGGCGCAGGGCGCGGTGGTCTCGCGTTCCAGCATCAACAACCTGGGCCAGAACGTCGGCGTGCTGCTGGCTGGCTTCAGCTACCATTCCATTCGGGATGACGCGCCCGACAGCGTGCCCGACCGGACGCACCATCTGTACGATGTGCTGGTCTGGTTGCAGAACACGCCACCCCAACCCGTCGCGGCCGGCCCCGCGCCGGCGCGGAACTGGCTGGGGCAGAACTACCCCAATCCATTCAACCCGGTGACGACCATCGAGTATTCGGTCCGGTCCCGCGCGCACGTGTCACTGGTGGTGTATGACGCGTCGGGGGCACGCGTGCGAACGCTGGTCGATCGCGAAGGATCGCCGGGCGACGGGGTTCAGCGGGCGGAGTGGAACGGCCGCGACGATCGCGGGGTTCCGGTCGCCAGCGGTGTGTATTTCTATCGTCTGAGCACGGGCTCGTTCGTCGAGACCCATAAGCTCGTGCTGCTCAAGTAAGGGCCTGCAGGGGCCGGCGGGCAATTTCCTCCTTCTATGCCCGTCGGCCTGTCTGCTATATTCCCCGTGCCGAACATGCCCGCAAGGGCATGTCGTTTATGGGCCGGGACCGGCAGCCTGGGGGAATGGATGGGCCCTGGTGGACCTCGGGGACTTCAAATCCCTATGTCGGGCGATGCCGTCCGAGGTGGGTTCGATTCCCACACATTCCCGCCACTCATTCCCGCGTGCGCGAAGTGTGTAATTTCGACCCCGTGGTCCGAGCGAGTGCCGTTGTCTAGATCGATCGCCGCAATCTGTTTGATGTCCGCGATTGCCTGCGCGACTCTGGCGACTTCCGCCGCCGCGCAGGTCGCCGCAGTGCCCGATTCGGCGAGCGCCGAACCGGCGTTGCCGGATTCGACCCGTGCGATCACCGTGACCGACTCGCTGGGGATTCCCGGCACGCTCAAGGGGCAGACCGAATATGATCCCCTGGAGGTCAAGGACACGCTCCGGCGGATGGGTTCCAACGAGGTGCTGGGACAGACCACCTGGGAGCGGAAGAAGAACCCGCGCACCGCGCTGATCTGTTCGATGGTTCTGCCCGGGCTGGGCCAGACGTACAACGGCCGGCGGCTCAAGGTGGGTCTGATGGTGGGCGCGTCGTCGTACTACATCGGCAACATCATTCTGAACTGGCGGCGCTACCAGCGCTACTCGCTGGAAAGGGATCTCTCGGAACCCGGATCTCGCGACGAGCGTTTCAACGGCGACCTCGCGGTATTTTATAAGGAAGAGGCGCGGACCTACCTGTGGTGGTCCGGCGCGGTCTGGCTGCTCGGGCTGCTGGACTCCTGGATCGACGCGCACCTTTACGATGTGCGCGAGTACACGCCGCCCCCGCCGCCCGCCACCGCGGTGCCGCGGACCGAGGGTGGCCAGGTGAGTTACCTGACCGTGGGAATCGGTCTGTCCTTCAAATAGAGCCATGACATTTCCGCACGAACGCATACGCAATTTCTGCATCATCGCCCACATCGATCACGGCAAGTCGACACTCGCCGATCGCCTGCTGGAGCGCACGGGCACGATCACCAACAAGGACATGCGCGCCCAGGTACTGGACACGATGGATCTCGAGCGCGAGCGCGGTATCACCATCAAGAGCCACCCGATCCGCATGATCTATCGCGCGCGCGACGGGCAGGACTACCTGTTGAATCTCATCGACACGCCCGGCCACGTCGACTTTACCTACGAGGTGTCGCGCAGTCTGGCCGCGTGCGAGGGCGCAATCCTGGTGGTGGACGCGGCGCAGGGCATCCAGGCGCAGACGGTGTCCAACGTCTACCTGGCGGTCGAGAACGGCCTCGAGCTCCTGCCGGTGATCAACAAGATCGACCTGCCCGCGGCGCGCGCCGACGAAGTGGCCGAAGAGATCCACGATCTGATTGGCAGCGATCCGGCCGAGGTGTTGCGCGTGAGCGCGCGCGCCGGCACCGGCATCGAGGAATTGCTGGAGGCCATCGTCGAGCGGGTCCCGCCACCGAAGGGCGACCGCGAGGGCAAGTTGCAGGGTCTGATCTTCGATTCGTTCTACGACACCTACAAGGGGTCGGTGATCTACGTCGCCGTCAAGCAGGGCCGTATCAAGAAGGGCGACCGCGTGCGAATGTTCTTCAACGGAAAGACGTTCGAAGCCATGGACGTGGGCTATTTCCGCATGACGATGGTGCCGGCGCCGGTGCTGGAGGCCGGCGAGGTGGGCTACGTCGTCACCGGCATCAAGGACATCCACGACACCAAGGTGGGCGACACGATCACACTGGACGTGGACCCGTGCGACTCGCCGCTGCCCGGATACCACGACGTCAAGCCGATGGTGTTCAGCGGGCTCTACCCGGTGGACGCGGACGACTACGCCGAACTGCGCGACGCGCTGGAGAAGCTGCGCATGAACGACGCGTCGTTCATCTTCGAGCCGGAGACGTCGGTGGCGCTCGGGTTCGGGTTCCGCTGCGGCTTCCTTGGCCTCCTGCACATGGAGATCATCCAGGAGCGACTCGAGCGCGAGTACAACCTGAACCTCATCACGACCATGCCCAACGTGGAGTACATCGTCCGTACCAAGAGTGGCGAGGAACTGGTGGTCGACAACCCGGCCAACTTCCCGCAGGAGGGAAAGATCGATCACGTCCGCGAGCCGTACGTGAAGGTGGAAATCGTGACACCGGCCGATTATGTGGGCGCGATCATGACACTCAATCAGGAGCGCCGGGGTTTATACCTCGGAATGGAGTACGTCACCAAAGAGCGCGCCGTGCTCCGCTACGACATGCCGCTGGCTGAGATCCTGATCGACTACTATGATAAGCTGAAAAGCCTCAGCCGTGGCTACGCCAGCCTGGACTACGACTACGTGGGACACCGGCAGAGCGACGTGATCCGCCTGGACATCGCCATCAACGGCGACCCGGTGGATGCGCTGTCGATGATCGTCCATCAGGACAATGCCTACAACATGGGCCGGGATCTGGCGTCCAAGCTCAAGGAAGTGATCCCGCGCCAGATGTACGAGGTGGCCATTCAGGCCTGCATGGGCGCCAAGGTCATCTCCCGGACCAACGTCAAGGCGCTGCGCAAGAACGTGATTGCGAAGTGCTACGGCGGTGACATCACCCGCAAGCGCAAGCTGCTCGAGAAACAGAAAGAGGGCAAGCGCCGTATGAAGATGGTCGGCAAGGTGGAGATCCCCCAGGAGGCCTTCCTGGCAGTATTGAAAGTGGAGCGCACGAGTTAGTCATGGCAAAAAGAAAAAAATCTGTCATCCGCGAGTACACCGAAATCATTGTGCTCGCCGTCACGCTGGCCCTGTTCGTGAGGACGTTCTTCGTGCAGGCCTTCCGGATCCCATCGGAGTCGATGGAGGACACGCTGCTGGTGGGTGACTTCCTGTTTGCGAACAAGATGGTCTACGGACCCAAGCTGCCGCTGGTCGACGTGCGCCTGCCGGCCATTCGCCAGCCAAAGCCGGGCGACATCATCATCTTCAAGTATCCCGGCGATCCCAAGATCGACTACATCAAGCGCTGCGTCGCGCTGGAGGGTCAGACCGTCGAACTGGTCGACAACCATCTCTATGTGGACGGGGTGTTGCAGGAGGAGGACTTCACCAAGTACGTCTTCGGATCGCGGCCGGACCGCCACTATGGACCGTTCAAGGTTCCCGCCGGACACATCTTCATGATGGGTGACAACCGGGACAACAGCGCCGACAGCCGGGTGTGGGGGCCGCTCGACAAGAAGCTCATCTGTGGCAAGGCGATGTTCATCTATTTTTCCTGGAATCCGCGCTCGCACTCGATCCGGTTCTCGCGCATCGGCGACATCATTCGCTGAGCGCCAGGCCGCGCGGGTGAGCCGCTCGCAAGCCATGCGATCCATTTCTCTGTATATCCACATTCCGTTCTGCACGCGGCGATGTTCGTACTGCTCGTTCTATCACGTGCCGGCGGGGCGGAGCCGCGAGGATGCGTTTGTCGACGCGCTCACCGGCGAGATCGGCGCCGCGCTGGCCGCGATCGGCGAGCCGGTGGCGCTGCGCACCGTGTTCGTGGGCGGGGGCACACCCACCGTGCTC
Organism: Candidatus Krumholzibacteriia bacterium; assembly: GCA_036273975.1. Classification (GTDB taxonomy): domain Bacteria; phylum Krumholzibacteriota; class Krumholzibacteriia; order WVZY01; family JAKEHA01; genus JAKEHA01. Next base: position 923 of record DASUGO010000109.1, on the reverse strand, counting down.
GATGACGCCGGCTGGCGCCGGATCGTGGCCGCGATCACGCCGGCGTTTCCGCCCGGCGGGCCCGAGGAGTTCACGGTCGAGATGAACCCCGAGGACGTCGAGCCCGGCCGCGTGAAGTTCCTGCGCGGCCTCGGCGTGAATCGCGCGAGCCTCGGCATCCAGTCGATGCACCCGGTGGGGCAGAAGGTGCTCAAGCGCTGCGAGCCCGCGGTCAATGCCCGCGCCATCGAGATGGTGCGGCACGAGTTCGACAACATCAGTTTCGACGTGCTGCTGGGGGTGCCGCGGACGACGCCGGCCGATCTGCGCGCGACGCTCGCCGAATTGCTCGACCACGAGCCGCGTCACCTGTCGGTCTACGGGCTCGAACCCGGCGGCGACATGTCGCACGAGGTCGAGGGATTCTTCCGCGCGGTTGACCCGGACCGCGTTGCTGATGAATACTTGGAGGTGTGCGAGACCGTGGCGGCGCGTGGGTACCGGCACTATGAGGTGTCCAACTTTGCCCGCCCCGGCTTTGAATCGATCCACAACCGGGTCTACTGGGACGGTGGCGACTATCTCGGCGTCGGACCGGCGGCGCATTCGTCGCTGGACGGCCGGCGCTTCTGGAACGAGCCGTCACTCGATGCCTACCTGCGGCGCGGTACCGCGGAGAGAATCGCGGCCCGGATGAAGGACGACGGGGGTGGTGGCAACACCGAGCGCGTGATGCTCGCGCTGCGCACCGATCGCGGTGCGCCGGCGGAGTGGTTCGCACCCGCGCGGGTGCGCGGCTTCGTCGCCGACGGACTCGTGGTGAACGAGGCGGGGCGCGTGCGGTTGACGGACCGCGGCTTCCTCCTGCTGAACGACCTGGTACTGCGCCTTACCGAAACTGACGCGCACGGCCAACGACCATGTTGATTGAGAAAGACCGAGAA
>DASUGO010000108.1:0-42050 GCA_036273975.1 Candidatus Krumholzibacteriia bacterium | reverse complement strand
ACCCCGGAAGGATTCGAACCTTCGACCCACAGCTTAGAAGGCTGTTGCTCTATCCAACTGAGCTACGGGGTCGCATCCGGTTGGGCGGGTCGAAGGTTAGCACAACGTTCCGGTCCGCTCTAGCCCGGCCTGAAAAGCCTTGGAAAGCACGCAGGCCGCCCCGGGACTCCGGAGCGGCCTGCGCCACGTCAACGATCTCCGCGGGTCGAAACGCCTACGCCTGCTTCTTGCCCAGCGACTTGTGGAGCAGGAGCCACGTCATGTAGACCAGCGCACCCAGCGACACGAGCTGCATGACGCCATCGCCGGCCCACGGTTTGATGAACGGCATGTCGAGCTTGGCCACCACCAGCGCGGCGATCACGATGCCCATGATGGCCTCGCCGGCCACCAGGCCGGAGGCAAACAGGAAGCCGCGGTGGATGGCCGCGGTGGCGCGTTCCGGCGTGAGCTTCTTCTTCTTCGAATTGTTCTCAACCAACTTGTAGACGATCCCGCCCAGGAGGAGCGGCGTCGTGACGGTGAGCGGCAGATACATGCCCACCGCAAGCGGCATCACGTAGAGCCGGAACGTTGCGTTGCGCGGCTCGAGGAAGATGCGGTCGATGATGATCGCGAGAATCCCCACACCCGCGCCGGCAAACAACAGCGTCCACGGCATCGGCTGGTGGGTGAAGATGGTCCCGACGAGGCCCTTGAACATCATCGCCTGCGGCGCGGCCAGCGCGGCCACACCCTCCCGCACGGGAGTACCGATGCCGTAGGCCTGATTCAACAACGTCATCACGGGGGCCACGATGAACGAGGCCAGCACCGTCCCCCAGATACACGACCACTGCTGGCGGCGCGGCGTCGCGCCCAGCAGGTAACTGATCTTGAGATCCTGGCAGATGTCTCCCGAGAGCGACGACGCGCAGCACACCACGCCGGCCACACCCAGCGTCGCCAGCATGCCGCGCGTGCCCGTGTAGCCGAACAGCAGCATGATGCCGGCCGCGATCAGCACCGTGCAGATGGTCATGCCCGACGTCGGGCTGTTGGACGACCCCACCAGTCCCACGATATATGCGGCGACCGCGACAAAGAAGAACGCGAGGAAGAACATGAGTACCGTCGTCACCGCGGTTACGCCGACGCTGCCCGTCATGCGCAGGTAGATGGCCGCCATCAGGCCCACACACACAACGGTGAGACCGATGAGCCACTTGCCGGTGATGTTCTGCTCGGTGCGGATCGTCGACGCGCTCTCACCGTGGCGCAGGCCGTGCACCGCACTCGCGACGCCGGCGCGGATACTGCCCGCCACCTTGATGATCGAATACACACCCCCCACCACCATCGCGCCGATACCGAAGTAACGAATCTTCTGATCCCACAGGTCGCCGACGAAGGCGGTGGGATCGCCGGTCACGCCGCCCGCCTGCGCAACGAGGATCGGAATCGCGATCCAGAAACTGATCAATCCGCCGATCACGATCAGCGCGCTGATCTCGAACCCGACCAGGAAGCCCACCGCCATCAGCATGGGCGAGTTGTCGATACCGCCGTAGACCGCACCGCGGCCAAACGCGAACGCGCGCTCGACCGTCCCCTGGAATAGCCCGACCACCGACACGCCAATTTTGTACAGCGCGCCGATACCCAGCGCGCCGAAGATCCCCTTCATCTCTTCGCCGCCCCGGTCGCCGGCCTTGAGCACCTCGGCACAGGCCACGCCCTCGGGGAACTTGAGCTCCTTCTGCTCGATGATCATCGCCCGGCGCAGCGGAACCATCATCGTGACGCCGATGATGCCGCCCGCGAGCGCGATCATCGTGGTCTCGAGATAGTTGAAGTTCGTCCACAGTCCCAGCAGCACGATGGCCGGGACCGTGAAGATCACCCCCGCCGCCAGCGACTCGCCGGCGCTCGCAATAGTATGGACGATGTTGTTCTCGAGGATGGTGCCGCGGCGGAGCATGCCGCGCAGCACACCCATCGAGATGACGGAGGCCGGAATGGCGGCGCTGACCGTCATGCCCGCGTAGAGGCCGACGTAGACGTTGGCCGCGCACATGAGCAGGCACAGGATGCTGCCCAGGATGATGGCCCGGAGACTGGTCTCCGCCATATCCAGGACGCTGGACGGGATATACGGCTTGAACTCGGTGTCCATGGGTTCCTCCGGAGGTTCCGTGCATTATCACCACATGCGGGGCCGGGCAAAAGCACAAAATGCCCGGCGGGAAACGCGCGGATGTTCCGGATACCGTTGCCCGAAAATGGCTTAGGCCGCTCCCCTCGCGGACCAGAAGACGCAGTCCATTGACCCAAGCGCCGACTTGGTTTACAATTCCGCCCAATCCGGACACAGCCCGTACTGCCCGACCGCTCCGCGGAGGAAACCCATGAACCACGGCCGCGTTGTCATCGCATTCCTCATTGCAGTCCTCGCATTCGCATTCACCCCCGCCGCCCACGCCGAATTGTGTTTCAACGCCGTCATCGACGGGACCCAGGCCGGCACCGGCTCCGCCGGCATCGGCAGCGGACGCTTCGTCCTGAACGACGCCGAGACCATGCTGACCTACAAGATCACGTTCTCGGGACTCGGCAGCGCGGAGACCGCCGCGCACATTCACAGCGACGCCGAAGGCGGCGGCGTGGTGAAGAGCCTCGGCACGGGATTCACCAAGATCGGTGAATGGAAGTCCACCGACGCAACACCGCTCACGGCCGCGCGCGTGACCGCGCTCAAGGCGGGGCAGCTCTACGTCAACATCCACAGCACCGGATTTCCGGGCGGAGAAATCAAGGGACAGATCCTGGCCGCAGCGTGCGAGGAGCAGTGTTTTGACGCCACCATCGACGGGAGCAACACCGGATCGCCGGGCACCGGATTCGGGCACCTCGCGCTGAACCACAGCGAAACCGAACTCGCGTTCTGGATCGAGTTCTCGGGGATGACGGGTGTCGAGACCGCGGCCCACCTGCACAACAACGCGGAGGGCGGTGCCGCGGTGTACACGCTGGCCGCGGGTTCACCCAAGGCGGGCGTCTGGAAATGGAACGACGCGCAGCCGCTCACCGGCGCGCGCGTGAAGGACCTGAAGACGGGCGCGTTCTACGTCAACATCCATTCGACGACCGTGCCGTCGGGTGAGATCTCCGGCGACATCGTCTCCGGCAACTGCCGCCAGCTGTGTTTCGAGGCCAGTCTCGACGGAGTCCAGGCGGGCACCAACTCGCTCGCCACCGGCCAGGGCTACTTCCAGTTGAGCCACGGGCGCAACCGCCTCACGTACAACGTGACCACGAGCGGCGTGCTCAACGAAACCGCCGCGCACATCCACAACGACAACGAGGGCGGCGGCGTGGTGCGCAACATCGGCGTCGGCGCCAGCAAGACCGGCCAGTGGGACTACGACGACGCGACACCGCTCACGCTGACCCGCGTGCAGGACCTGCTGGCGGGTGCGCTGTATGTCAACGTGCACACAGTCGCATTCGCCGGCGGCGAGATCCGCGGGCAGATGAGCCCCATCGTGTGCGGCGCCACCGCGGTCGGTGACACGCCGAAACCCGCGACAGCGCTCGCGCAGAACTATCCCAATCCGTTCAACCCGTCGACGACCATCGCGTTCACGCTGGCCACCACGGGGCGCGTGCGGCTGGATGTGTTCGACGTGAACGGTGCGTTCGTGGCCACGCTGGTCGACGGCGAACTGCCAGCCGGTGACGGCGGCGCCGTCTGGAACGGCCGCGACGCGGCCGGCCGGCCGGTCGCGAGCGGCGTCTATTTTTACCGGCTCGCGGCAGGCGCGACGGTCCAAACCCGCAAGATGGTTCTGCTGAAATGAATCCTGCGGCGCGGCGGCCTCACGGCGTGTGGACGATGCGCCAGATGGAGTAGTCGGGGCTGCTGGTGGTGTCGATGCGGCAGCGGAGCGCGGGATCGTCACAGAGCTTGTCGAGGCCGGTCACGCGGTTGCGTCGCACGATAATCACCAGCTCGTCGCCGGGGTTGGCATCGATGCGCGCCTTCAGCTTTGCGAGGTCGCGCGAGCGAATTCGTTCCAGCCTCCCGCCCAGATAAAAGTCCAACCCGTAGAGTTCGTCGAGATCGACGGCCACCACGCCGGCTCCGGTGTCCTCGCCGATTGCCGCGCGCAGTTGTGCCATGTTCTTTTCCGACGGCACCGCGGCGCCGACGCCCTTCAGCACGACACACAGCAACGCGCCCGTCACCGCGAGCCCCCATGCCCGGCGCATCACCGTCGCGCGCGGCCGCAGCACCAGCGCGGCGCGCGCCACCAGGAGCGCGACGGCCGGCACGAGCGGGAGCACGTACAACGGCAGCCGGCTGCGCGAGAGTGACAACGCCACCAGCGGAATCGCGATTCACAGCGCGAGGAACATCCAGGCCGGCGATTGCGTGATCGCGCGCCGCACGCGGCCGCGCGCGCGCACCGCGAGCGGCAACGCGTCGAAGAACCAGAATCCCAGCCCGATGCTGAGCGGCAGAATGTAGATCACCAGCGGCTTGTACCACTGCGGATTGCGGTGGTGCATGCTGGTCGCGACGCGTCCCCACACCTCCTCGCCCAGAAAATAACCCGCCAGCGACGGGTCGCGCGCAACCACCAGCGCGTACCAGCCAAACGCGAGCACCAGGAAGAACGCGAGGCCCTCGATGCGCACGAGCCGCGGGACGAATTGACCCCGGCGGCGCACGACGGCGGCAAAGATCGCGATCACCGCGAGCGGCAGCAATCCCGGCGGACCCTTGGTGAGAAACGCGAGGCCGAATGCGATCCACATCGCGTTCACCCAGCGCGCGGGATGGCGCGCGCCGGGCCGCAGCGCCGACCAGAAGCAGAACACCGCGGCGACTTCCCACATCGCGAGTGGCATGTCGGTGGAGACCGAGTTGAGGCCCACCACCATGAATGGCGCGGTGGCGGTGACGAGCGCGGCGAGGCGGCCGCTATCGCGGTCCCACATCGCGGCGCCGATCCCGCAGGTGGCGAGCACGGTGGCGAGGAACGCGATGATGTTGAAGCCGCGCACCCCCCATCCGTTGGGGCCGGCCGCGCGAATCCCCAGCGCGATGGTCCAGTACGCGAGCGGCGGTTTGCTCCAGTGCTCGGCGCCGTCGAGCCGCGGCGTGATCCAGTCCCCCGTCGCGACCATCTCGCGGGCGACTTCGGCATAGCGCCCCTCGGTGGTCTCAAACAGACCGCGGGAACCCTGGAACGCAATCGCGACGATGAGGGCGATGAGCACAACTGGCAGGAGGCCAGCCCGGTGCCTGGGATCGGTGGGGAGCGAAGCCATCACAGGTGGGACGGGCGTGCGCGCACACGTGTGCCGCGCCGCGCACCGGCTAGGTGGCCGCCGGTTCCGGCCTCCGCTGATGGATGAGATAGAGATTGCGCGTATAAATGAGCGAGCCCGTCAGCTGCCCCAGGATGAATACCGCGTCTTTCTTATGGATCGCGTAGACCAGCAACAGGACCGAACCAAAGATACTCAGGTACCAGAACGAAACCGGCATCACGCTCATGCCCGCGCGTTCACTCTTCAACCACTGCACCACGAAACGGGCCGCGAACAGCGCCTGTGCAAAAAAACCGAGACCCAGCCACAACGTATCCGGCTTCACAGCGCGTGACTCCTTTCTTCCGCCGGCAGATCCAATGACGATTCCGCCACGCGGGCGTCGATGCCGCGGGAGTGCATCCAGCGCACGGCCAGGCAGTCGGCAATCCCCCGCCATAGTCGGTTGTTCACGCCGTATTTGGTGATGCCGTGGACGCGCGGCCGGTGCCGGACGGGAACCTCGAGCACCGAGAACCCGTTCATCCGGACCAGCGTCGGGAGAAAACGGTGCATGCCGGAAAACGCGGGCACCTCATCCACGCAGTCGTGATAGAACACGCGCAGCGAGCAGCCCACGTCCTGAATGTGGTCGTGGGTAATCCAGTTGCGGAAGCCGTTGGCGATGCGCGACGACACCCGCCGCCCCCAGCCATCGCGGCGCGTCGCACGCACGCCCGTCACCATGTCCGCCTGGCCGCGGTGGAGCAGGCCGAGGAGGGCCGGAAGATCGGCGGGATCGTTCTGCAGGTCGCCGTCCAGCGTCGCGATGATCTCGCCGCGGGCGGCCCGGAACCCCGTCATGAGCGCACCCGATTGACCACAGCGCTGCGCGAGGGTCATGTATTGATGGTGGCGCGGGTCGCGCGCGTGCAGTTCGCGCAGCCGCCGCAGGGTATCGTCGCTGGAGGCGTCGTCCACCCACACGCACTCCCAGGCGCGGTCGGCCTCGTCGAAGACGCGATCGACTTCCTCGGCCAGCCGGGGAATGGACTCCGCCTCATTGTATACGGGGATCACGATGCTCAGCGCGATGGCCGCAACCAAAGCGTTGCGCCCGGCCATGCCGAGACTGCGCGGAGGGTACTTGAATCTGGTTGCCGGTTCGGGTTCGGGCTCGGATGTCCGCTCGCCGGATTCGCTGAGGTCACTCATGAGGAAACTCCAGATCATCGGCCACGCACCAGGCGCGGTAACATGGGCGCGGGAGAAGAAGTTGGTCGGGGCGAGAGGATTTGAACCTCCGACACCCTGCTCCCAAAGCAGGTGCGCTACCGGACTGCGCTACGCCCCGATCCGGCGGATTCTAACACAGCCGCGCCGAAAGCTCCCGCAAACCCGGCCGCGCCTCCATGCTTTACGGCAAGATAGGAGGACGGCACAGGCATTTCCACCCAATTCCGGCCCGCGCCCGGTGGTTAGCCAGCCAGCCGGTACCAGCGGACGATCTCGCGGACGCTGGGGCGCTTGCCGTACATCAGGATCCCCACGCGGAAGACCCGGGCGGCAAACGTGATCGACAGGTAGATGGAACCCAGGATCAGCGCGACGCTGAGCAGGATCTGCCACAGCGGGGGCTGCAGCAGAATAATCCGGGCCAGCATGATCATCGGGGCGAACATGGGGATCAATGACAACACCACCGCAAGCGTGCTGTTGGGATTCTGCAGCAGCAGCATCAGACACAGGATCGGCACGATCATCGGCAGCGTGATCAGGCCCTGCAGCTGTTGCGCGTCCTGCTCGGTGCTGCACACCGACCCGATGGTCATGAACAGCGACGAAAACAGCATGAACCCGAGCACGAAAAACAGGATCAGATACAGGAACACCGCGGGAGCAATGTGAAACGAACTCAGCGTAGCGACCAGTCCCATGCTGGCATAGAGCGAAACGACCGCGCCCATCGACGCCCACACACTCAACTGCGTCAAACCCGCCAGGCCGACGCCGACGAGCTTGCCCACCATGAGGTCGCGCGGTGTCACCGCGGAGAGCAGCACTTCGATCACGCGCGAGCCTTTTTCCTCGATGATGCTCTTCGAGATGGTCATCCCCCACGACAACAACGCCGAATAGAGAATCATCGTGAACACGAATACGATGCCGTAGTCGGAGAGAAAGCTTTTCTCCTCCAGCCCGCCCTGCGCGGTCATCTGCTGCATGTCGAGCGTGACCCCCGCGGTGAGGTCCTTGACGCGCGTGTAGTCCAGCCCTTCGCCGGCCAGACGCTGCTGGATGACCGATTCGGTGATGACGGTCTCGAAACGATCCAGCACGTTCATGTTGCGCTCTTCGCGCGTGATATACGCCGCGTGACCACCCACCAGCACGGTGTCCGGGATCGCGATGACGATATCGAGATGGCCCGCGCGCAACTGCTCGACGCGCGCGGTCCGCTCGGCCGCGTAGCTGCCACCCGGCGCGGGCACCGCCTCGGCCGCGTACTTGCGGCGGCCACTGCTGAGCGTGTCGGTGAGCGCAGCCACCACACCCGGTGCGATCTCTCCCGTCTGGTCCACCACCGCCACGCGGTAGGTCTTGTCGGGCTCCAGTTCCGCAAACAGGACCGGCACCACAAAGAACACCAGCATCAGAACCGGGACCAGCAGCGTGCTCACGATGAAGCTGCGGCGGCGCACGTACTCCAGAAACTCGCGGCGGATGATGTGCTGAACCTTCATGACGCCTCCGATACGCGCTCGATGAAAATGTCGTGGATGGACGGCTCCGCCACCTCGAAGCGCGTCACCTCGACCCGTTCCCGCGCCGCGTCGAGCACGCGGCCCGGGTCGGCCCCGTCGTGCAGCCGCAGGAACAGCTCGTTGCCATTGTCCTGGCAGCTCGCCACTTCCGGCAGCGACTGCAGGAACGACGCATCGCCCACCACCCGCAGCGCGACGCCGTTGTGACCGTACTGCTTCTTGACCGCCTGCAGGGTGCCCGACAGAAGGACCTGGCCGCGATTGATCAGGCAGATCTGATCGCAGAGTTTTTCCACCTGGTCCATCTGGTGCGTCGAGAAGATGATGGTGTTGCCGCGCCGGTGGTAGTCCAGGATGATGTCCTTGATGGCCACCGCGTTCACCGGGTCCAGCCCCGAAAACGGTTCGTCCAGAATCAGCAACTCCGGTTCGTGCAGCACGGTGGTTATGAACTGCACCTTCTGCTGCATGCCCTTGGAGAGGTCTTCCACCGGCTTGAGCACGCGATCGAACAATCCGAGGCGCTCCAGCCACACGCGCGCGCGCCGCTGCGCCTCGCGCTTTTCAACGCCCTTGATCTGGCCGAAGAACGTGAGGAGGTCGCCAACCTTCATCTTCTTGTAGAGACCGCGCTCTTCGGGAAGGTAGCCGACACGGTCCAGGTCGACGCCGGCCAGGTCGGAGCCGAGCACGCGAATGCGGCCCGCGTCCGGCAGCATGATGCGCATCATCATGCGGATGGTCGTGGACTTGCCGGCGCCATTCGGCCCCAGCATTCCATAGATGGACCCGCGCGGAATGGAAAAAGACAGTCCGTCCACGGCGGTGAAATCCCCGTAGCGCTTGACGATCCCTTCAATCTCGACGGCGTTATCGGCCATTCTGATTCTCCCCTGATTCACGGACGAGTTCGTGGCGCAGCATCAACTCACGCATGCCGACGGCGGCGCGGAAGCGATGACTCGACGAATTCTTCTCTTCCGGCGTCATTTCCGCCAGCGTGCAACCGGTGGCCGGGTCGATGAACACCGGATCATACCCGAAGCCAGAACTTCCCCGTTCCGCCGCAGCGATCGTGCCCGGCAGCATCCCCTCGGACAGCAGCGCGTCCAGCGCGCCCGGGTTGGCATCGGCGGGACGGCGCGCAAAGTAGAGCGCCAGCCGGGCCGCATCCGCCGGCGCCAGCGCCAGCGCCATCACGGTGCGAAAGCGCGCGCCACGCTCCGCGGGCGGAACGTCGCGCATCTCGTGCAGCAGCTTGCGGCAGTTGTCCGCGTAGCTCGCGCCCTCGCCCGCGTAGCGCGCGGCGAAGATCCCCGGTGCCCCACCCAGCGCGTCCACCTCGAGCCCCGTGTCATCGGCGAGCGCGCTCAGGCCGGTGTGAGCGCGCGCCTCGCGCGCCTTCTTGAGGGCATTGGCCTCCAGCGTGTCACCGTCTTCCACCGTGACCGGCGCGTCTGGAAAATCGTCCAGCGTGCGCAGTTCAATGTCCACGTTCGCGAACAACTCGGCGATTTCGCGCGCCTTGTCACGATTGCGGGTGGCGAGGACGATCTGCATGGGCGGCCGCCGTTCTCCTCAGGACAGCCCCAGCGCGGCGCGCTGCGCCGCAAACAGCGCTTCGCAGCCGCCGTGGGCGAGATCGAGCATCGTCTGGAGCTGCGCCGGCGAGAACGGCATCCGCTCGGCCGTCCCCTGCACCTCGATGAACGAGCCGCTCTCCGCCATCACCACATTCAGGTCCACGTCGGCCGACGAATCCTCCGGGTAGGAAAGGTCCAGCACCGGTGTGCCGTCGACGATGCCCACGCTCACCGCGGCGACGAGAAAATTCATCGGATGCTCGCGCAGCTCGAGCTTCGACAGTGCGTCGTAGAGCGCGACGCACGCGCCGGTCACCGACGCCGTGCGTGTGCCGCCATCCGCCTCGAGGACGTCGCAATCGATCACCACGCTGTTCTCGCCCAGCAGCTTCATCTCGACCGCCGCGCGGCAGCTGCGGCCAATGAGACGCTGGATCTCGTGGGTGCGTCCGCTGCGCCCGCGTTCGGCTTCGCGGCGGATGCGCTGCTGGGAGCTGCGCGGCAGCATGCCGTACTCCGCGGTCACCCAGCCACGCCCCTGTCCCATCATCCAGCGCGGAACGCCGGGTTCGAGCGTGGCGCTGCAGATAACCCGCGTCTCGCCGATCTCGATGAGCGCGGACCCTTCCGCGTGCCGCAGATATCCGCGTTCGATGCGTACCGGCCGCAGATCGGCCGGCGCGCGCTTGTCGATGCGCATGCGTATTCCTTCCGTTGTTAGCCGAGCGAGACGAGTTCGATGTCGGGCACGTCGCGCCCCAGACACCGCATTGCGAGCCCGCCGAACGCGGGACTCGTGTCGCTCAATATGATGTGAAAATCTCCCCCGCCGGACCCTGCAATGCGCTGCGCGCCCAGCACGCCCGCCACTTCGCGCGCGGTCTCGACCGCCGAGTCCACCAGCACCACGTCCCGGCCCACCACCTCACCGATGACCCGCTTCAGCAGCGGGTAGTGCGTGCAACCCAGCACCAGCGTGTCGATGCCGCTGCCCTCGAACACGTGCAGGTACTCGCGCGCCACCTGCATCGTCACCGGCGAGTCCACCCACCCTTCCTCCACCAGCGGGACAAACAGCGGACAGGCCTGCGACACCACGGTGGCGTCCGGACGCTCCGCGCGGATGCGCGACGGGTACGCGTCGGAACGGATGGTGGCGGCGGTGCCGATAACACCCACGCGCCCGCTGTGCGTCGCGCCGACGGCCGCGCGCACCCCGGGCTCGATCACGCCAACGATCGGCACGTCGAATTCGGACTCCAGCGCGGGCAGCGCGTGCGACGACGCGGTGTTGCACGCAACCACCACCATCTTCACGCCCCGCTCGAGCAGGAAGTGGATGTTTTCGCGCGAGAAGCGTCGCACGGTCTCGGCGCTCTTGGTGCCGTAGGGAACGCGCGCGGTGTCGCCAAAATAGACGAAAGACTCGCCGGGCAGGCGCGCGAGCAGCTCGCGCAGCACCGTGAGCCCGCCGATACCGGAATCGAAAACGCCGATGGGTTGCGATGACATCGAAGCTCCTGCGTTGCTAGCGCCAGTCGTTCACGCGGAACGGGGCGTCGGCGCGGATGTGCCCCGCGATGGTCTCGACCTGTGATCCATCCACCAGCAGTTGCACACCCTTGATATCGGGAAAGTTCTCCGCGACCGTCTTGACGATCGCGGCGATCGTACAGTACTCCGCCGAACTCCCACCCGGGTGCGCGGCGACGAGTTCGGCACTGAAATCCAGATACAGCACCGACGCCTGGTCGTCCAGCAGCACGGACAGGAGCTGCGTCCCCTTCGGAATCGCGCTGATGCCGGTTTCGCGCTCCGGTCCCGCGATCAGCGCGTCGAGCACCTGGCGTACCTGTTCGTCGAGACGCCGTCCCACCGCCACCTCGCGGGTTTCACCGTAGATCACCGGTTCTTCCGCGTCGGCGAAAAACAACGTCACCGTTCGACTCCCCTCCGGCACGCGCGACACCTCGCGCGGCGCGGGCTCTTCAGGCGCCCGCGCCGGCTGGCGCGTGACCATCCACATGAACCCCGCGATGGCCGCCAGCGCGAGCACGGCGAGCGCCACCAGGTGACGGACACGCAGTCCGCCGTGGTCGGAGCCGGTTTCGCCGGGGAAGCGGGAGAGGTCGTCCATGTCAGCGGTAGCGCTCCTGAACCTTGCGGATCGCGGCGATCAAGCCCTCCGCGATCTTGCGGTGGAAATCGGGATCGGACAGCATCTGCTCTTCCGTCGGGTTGGACAGGAACGCGCTCTCGATCAGCACCGCGGGCATGCGCGCACCCTGCAGCACCATGAAGTTGGCCTGCTTCACACCGCGGCTCTTTATTCCGAGACGGGTGGTCATCTCCTTCTGGATGTACTCGGCCAGCGTGCTGCTCTCGGCGATGTATTCGTTCTGAACCAGATCCCACAGGATGAAGTCGACATCGCTGGTGGCCGCGGCCGCGCCGTTGTTGCCGCCCTGGTTTTCGTAGCGCGCCAGCGTGCGCTCCGATTCGCTGAGCGCGGGCGACAGGAAGTACGACTCGAACCCGCCGGTCTGGTCGTTGAACCAGGAGTTGCAGTGGATGCTGATGAACAGGTCCGCACCCGCCGTGTTGGCGATCTCGGTGCGTTCCAGCAGTCCGAGGCTGCGGTCGTCGTCACGCGTCATCACGACTTCGACGCCGAGTTCCTCCTGGATGCGATCCCGCACCGCGCGCGCGATGGCCAGGTTCACGTCCTTTTCGCGCAGCCCGTTCTCGCTTTCCTTGCCGAAATCACGCCCGCCGTGGCCGGCGTCGATGCATATCTTGTGGACCTGCAGCGCCCGCCCCTCGCCGCTGCCGTTCTCCACCAGTTCCACATAGCCGGGTGCGGCGTCGGACGGGACCTCGCCCGTCTCCAGCACCACCAGCACACGCGGCGGATCCTCGGCCCGGTCGACGCGGATGCGCCGCACGCCGCGCGCGAGGTCGATGGTGACGTAGGCGTCGCGCTCGGTCTGCTCCGCGCGCACGCCGGAGACGAATCCGCGCGCATCACGGATCGTGAACGCGCGCACATCGATGCGGCCTCCATAGAGTTTGAGCCGGACCAGTCCGGGCGCGCTCGTGTCCACGTGGTAGACCAGCGGTTCGGTGAGTTCCAGCGTCGCGGTGGTACGCTCCGCGGTCGATGCGAAGCCGATGCTGGTCACGTTATAGGCGATTCCCTTGATGGCGAGGCGGCGGGCCTGTTCGTCCCATTCGAAATGACGCGGCGTATACTGCGACGCCACCTCGACGACGAACTCCATCGGCACCAGCACGAAGCCGTCTTCGTAGCGCACCGACGCGCGCATCATGATCGGCTCGCCGTCCACCACGACGACGCGCGTGTCGACCGTAAGCACGAAACGCTTGCTGCCCACACCCAGCACGATCTTGCGGCTGGACGCATTCCAGAACTGGGTGGCGCGGAACAGGCGCGCGACGTCATTGGCGCGCATGAACCAGCCGTCGTCGTCCGGGAGACGCACCAGCGGCAGACTCTCCGACGGGCGCCCGTCATCGTAGACGACCTCGGCGGTGGTGTCCGCGGAGTGGGCCACCGGCGAAACCACCAGCGAGAGGAGGACGAATATGCACAAGGCGGCGCGTGCGCTCATGGATTACTCATGGAAAATGGACGATACCGCGGACGGCGCCGGGGGAGGGCCAGTCCGCCTGCGACCATAGCAAAATCCCCGCAGGGCGTCGAAAGCCATTGTTCGCCGCCGCGCCCGGTCAGCGGTCCCGCTTCATCGCGCGGTCGACGTCACGGCGGGCATCGCGCTCGGCGATCGAATCGCGCTTGTCGTGCAGCTTCTTGCCCTTCGCCAGGCCGAGTTCGACCTTGGCGATGCCGCGCGGATTGAAGTAGAGCTTGAGCGCGACCAGCGTGAGCCCCTTCTCCTTGACCTTGATCGTGAGCTTGTTGATCTCGGTACGGTTCATCAACAGCTTGCGGTTGCGATCCGGGTCCAGATTCCGCTCGGAGGTATGGGAATAGGGCGTAATGTGGAGCCCGTGCAGGATCAGTTCACCGCCCTCGATGGACGCATACGAATCGCGCAGGTTGGCCTTTCCCTCACGCAACGACTTCACCTCGGTACCCAGCAGTGCGATGCCGGCCTCGAACGATTCGAGAATCGCGAAGTCGTGGCGCGCCTTCTTGTTCTGGACGATGATCTTCATGCCGCGCGTAGCCTACGAGCACGGGGAGAAGGATTGCAACCGTCAATTTTGAAACGAGTTACCATTTAGTGCACTTTACCCACCATAGGGAAATCGCATTTTGCCCCAATCGATGTAATCGATTATAAAATATAGTGTTACAGGACAGGTACCCGCCGGTGGTAGCGTGGCCGCCTTGTGCGGCCAGATGTTGTGGCCACGAATTTATGTTCAGTTAACCTATTATATTACAACATATTACATGCCGCCGCACCCCCCGTTCCCACCCTTATGGGTCGTTGACTTTTCCACCGTCATCCACTATTCTCCGGCCCGAGGCATTGATGAAGGTTTATTGGCTTCCTTTGTCGCTGACCTCTTACTGCCAAACCTGCTGGAGTTGATTCGGCAGCCGAAGTGGTGGAACTGGTAGACGCGCTGCGTTCAGGGCGCAGTGAGGGTAACCTCGTGGGGGTTCGAGTCCCCCCTTCGGCACCATGATCTCGATGGTAGGTTCCTGGACCCTTCGGTTCTCCAACGTAACCGAAGGGTCCCTTTTTTTGTCTCCCGCCGATGCATGACGCACACCCGCAGATCAGCGTCGTCCTTCCGACGCACAACCGCGCCCGGCTGCTGCCGCGCGCGATCGCGAGCGTGCTCGCCCAGACCTTCGGCGACCTCGAGTTGATCGTGGTCGACGATGCCTCGACCGACGAGACCCCCTCGCTCGTGGCCGGCCTGCGCGATCCGCGCGTGCGGCCGCTGCGGCTCGAGCGCCAGGCCGGGGCGTCGGCGGCGCGCAACGCCGGCATCGACGCCGCGCGCGCGCCATTGATCGCATTCATGGACAGCGACGATCGCTGGCACGCCGACAAGCTCGCGCGCCAGATCGCGCGCGTGTTGGACGCCGGTCCGGACGTGGGTCTGTGCGTATGCTCGATGGAAGTGCACCGCGCGGGTCGCACGCACGCCGTGCGGTATCGCGACCAGGAACTCTCGCCGGCCGCGGCCGTGGCGCTGCTCGTCGCGGGAACCGGCATGGGCACCCCCTGCTGGCTCGCGCGACGCGACCTGCTGCGGTCCGCCGGCGGGTTCAACGCCGCGCTGCCGCGGATGCAGGACTACGAGTGCGCGCTGCGGCTCGCGCAACGCGCGCCGGTGCTGCTGATGAGCGATGTACTGGTAACCGCGGAGATCGGCGCTGATTCCCTCTCCGCCAGCGCGGACGGTTACGCGCGTGCCATCGACATGATCGTCCGGGACCATCGGGATCTGTTCGACGCCAACCGGGCCGGCCAATCACGGATGATCTTTCGCGCCGGAAAGTACTTTGCGCTGGAGGGACGCGCCCGGGAGGCGCGACAGTGGTTCCGGCGCGCGCTGCGCGTCCAGCCCGGCAACGCGCGCGCACTGGCCGGGTTGATTCTGAGCAGCACCGGCCTGTTTCCTCTGTTGCGCCGGATCAGGTATCGTGGTGGGATGGCACGGCCCGCGTCATGACCGATTTCACATTCGCGATCGTCAACTGGAACACCCGTGACCTGCTCGCGCGCTGCCTGCGTTCGATCGAGCGCGAGTCCGCGGGATTCACGGTCCAGGTGCTGGTGGCCGACAACGGGAGCAGCGACGGTTCCGCGGATATGGTCGCGCGCGATTTTCCCGGCGTGACGCTGGTGCGCCATGCGCGAAATCTCGGTTTCGCCGGCGGGCACGAGGCGCTGTTCGGAAAGAGCGACGGCCGTTACCACGTGCTGGTCAATTCCGATATCGAACTGCTGCCCGGCTGCCTCACGGCGCTCGATCGGCGCATGCGGGAGGACGAGGGCATCGGCGTGCTGGGGCCGCAGTTGCTCGAGCCCGGCGGCGCCATCCAGCCCGGCTGCCGCCGCTTCCCGACGCTCACGTCGCAGTGGTTCGAATCGCTGGGTCTCGGACGGCTGTTCCCGCACAGCCCGCGCTTCAACGGCTACCGCATGGGCGACTTCGACCACCGCTCGGCGCGAGACGTCGACCAGGTGATGGGATCGTTCTTCCTGATCCGCCGCGAACTGCTCGCGGAAATAGGAATTCTGGACACACGCTTCTTTATGTATTACGAAGAAGTCGACTATTGTCTCCGGGTCCGGCGGGCGGGCTACCGCGTGTTCTTCGAGCCGGACGCCCGGGTCCGCCATCTCGGCGGCGGGACCTCAAGCATGGTGCGGGTTGCGACGATTCGACGAAAGATGCGATCGATGCACGACTACTTCCAGAAACACCGCGGCCCCGGCGTGTACCTGCCCCTGGTCGCGATCTGCGCCACCGACGGCGCGAGCCATTGCGCGGCCGCGCTGCTGACCGGGCGCCAGCCGTTGCAGACGATGCGGGCCTACTGGCTGGGCTTGTGGGACGTCGTCACCCGGCGCCCGTCGCTGTACGGTGAAGCCGGCGCGGAGGCGGATGCGTAGCGCGCGCCACACCCTGTCGTGGGCCGCGTGCGCGGCCGGCCTCCTGACCTGCGGGTGTTCCACCGCGAAGTTTTCGGTCGGCCACGTGATGGTGCCGGTGCTGAACAACGCGCGCGACGCCGCGATGGCGTCGGACGATCTGCGCACCTTCCAGGACGGCGCCGCCGCCAACCTGTTCCTGATGGAAGGCCTGATCCGCACCGACCCCGGCAACGCCGACCTGCGGTTGTCCGCGGCCATGCTCTACTTCAGCTACGCGTTCTCGTCGTTCGAGGAGACCGATCCCGCCTACGCGTCGCAACTCTACCGCAAGGGCGCCGGGCACGCGCGCGCCGTACTCGCGCACAACAAGAAACTCGTGACCGACTGGAGCGTGCCGTTTGACGAGTTCGAGGCGTCGCTCCCCGCGATGAAAAAGAAGGACGTGCCCGCCGCGGTGTGGGCGGCGGCCAACTGGGCGCAGTTCATCGCGCTGCATCTGGATTCGACCGCGGTGCTGCGCGACATCCCCAAGGTGACGGCCCTGCTGGAGCGCTCCGCGGAACTCGACGGCGGCTTCTTTGAGGGACTGCCCTACGTGATGATCGGGAGCCTGCACGCGTTCCGTCCGCCGCTCTTCGGCGGCAGCCCCGAGAAGTCCCTGGAGAGCTTCGAGAAGGCGTTCGCGCTTGCCGACAGTTCGTTCCAGCTCCCGCGCTATTTCTTCGCGCGCTACTACCTCTATCGCATCCAGGACGGCGATGAATTCCGCCGCGTGCTGGAGCAGGTCATCGCCGCGCCCCCGGTGGACGGCGACCCTTATCTGCTGCTGAACCTGATCGCGCGCCAGCGATCGCAACTCTTGCTGGGAGAGGCCGATGATCTTTTCTAGAACAGCCATCGCCGCCGCCGTGCTCGCGCTCGCGGCCACCTTCGCCGCCGGCAACGTCCACGCGCAGAAGCGCGCCAGGGCGGAAACCGAAATCAAACTCGCGACCCTCGCGCCCGATGGCAGCACGTGGATGAAAACCATGCACGCCATCGACGACGACGTGCGCGCGCGCACCGGGAACCGCGTCGGCTTCAAGTTCTATCCCGGCGGCGTGCAGGGGGACGAAAAGGACGTCATCCGCAAGATGCGCAACGGCCAGATCCACAGCGCCGCGTTCACCGGCTTCGGGCTCGGCGCGATCGTCCCGGAGGTGCGGGTGCTGGAGCTGCCGTTCATGTTCGAGTCGCTGGACGAACTCGACCACGTGCGCGGTGAGACCGACGACTACTACCGCGGCCTGTTCAACGACCGGGGCTACACGCTGCTCGGCTGGACCGACGTGGGGTTCGTGTACCTCTTCAGCCAGACACCGGTAAAGAGCGCGGCCGACATGCCGGGCTGCAAGTGGTGGATCTGGTCGGGTGATCAGCTGGCCGAGATATTCTTCAAGGCCTTCAACATCACGCCGATTCCGCTGTCCGCACCGGACGTGCTCACGTCGCTGCAGACCGGCGTCGTGGACGCGGTGTACTCCTCGCCGCTGGCCTGTGTGGCGCTGCAGTGGTTCACGCGCGTGAAATACATGTCCGACATGCCGGTCACGCACGGCATCAGCGCGGTGGTCGCGACCAACAAGTCGCTGGCCGGGGTCTCGGCCGCTGACATCGCGATCGTGCGCGAGGTCACGGAGTCCCACCTCGCGGAGCTGACCGGCAAGACGCGCGTCCAGAACGAGGAAGCCATCGGGGAGATCAAGAAGGAGGGCGTGCAGGTGGTCGCGGTGGATGATGCCGCCCGCCAGGAATTCGCCCGGCGCGGACGCGCCGCATGGGGCGAGGGCGTCGGTGTTCTCTACCCGAAGGAACTCCTCGACCGCATCAGCGCGATGGTGGCCGATTACCGCAAGACCCACGGGACGGGGTCCGCGCACTGACCCGGCGAACCGCACCGTGAGCGGCAACACCCTCGCACTGGCTGGCTTCGCGCTGCTCGCCGCGCTCGCATTCGCGCGCGCGATGCTGGAGCGCCGCAACCGCGGCCACGCGGTGTTTGCGGCCGCCGGCAGCGCGGAAATTCTCTTCATCGGGCTCCTCATCGGAACCCTCGTCGTCCTCGGCGCGGTTCAGATATTCCTGCGCAACGCGTTCAACTCCGGACTCCTGTGGGCCGACCCGCTGATGCGCCACATCGTGCTCTGGCTCGGCGCGTCCGGCGCCGCGCTGGCGTCGGCGCGCATGCGCCACATCTCGGTGGACGCGCTCACCCGCGTCCTGCCGGACTCGTTCCGCCCGGCCCGGCGCGTGGTCGTGTATCTCGCCACCGCCGTCGCGGCCTACCTGCTGGCCATCGCCACGGTGCGGCTCGTGATCGACGAGCGCAGCTTCGGCGAGGTGGCGTTTCTCGGCGTCCACACGTGGGTGCTGCAACTGATTCTGCCCGGCGCGTTCGTGCTGATCACCTACCGCAGCATCCTGGCCCTGCTGCTCGGACGCGAGCCGGCCGAAACGGCGCGGGAGGACTGACGTGCTGATCGTACTGATCCTGCTGCTGGTCGCCCTGGCGCTCTTCGGCATGCCGCTGTTCGCGGTATTCGGGGCACTCGCGCTCTACCTGTTCCACGGCGCGGAAATCGACATCTCGTCGGTCGCGGTCTCGATGTACTCGATCGCCGGCTCGCCGCTCCTGATCGCCATCCCGCTGTTCACGCTGGCCGGCTATCTGTTTGCCAACAGCCGCGCGCCCGACCGGCTGGTGCGGCTGTCGCGCGCATTCTTCCCCGGCGGCCTCGCGGTGGTGGCGCTGGTGTCGTGCGCGGTGTTCACGGCGTTCACCGGCGCGTCAGGCGTGACGATTGTCGCGATGGGCGGGCTGTTGATGCCGGCGCTACTGGCCGATGGCTACAGCAATCGTTTCAGCCTCGGGTTGGTGACCGCGTCGGGCAGCATCGGGCTCCTGTTTCCCCCCAGCCTGCCGCTGATCGTGTACGGTTATGTCGCCGAGGTCGAGGTCGACAAGCTGTTCCTCGCCGGTATCCTTCCCGGCATCCTGCTGGTATCGCTGATCGCATTCTACAGCGTGAATCGCGGGCGCCGCGAGGGCGTCAGGACGCAGACGTTCTCGTGGAGCGAGGCGGGGGCCGCACTGCGCAACGCGGCGTGGGAATTGCCGCTGCCGTTCATCGTGCTGGGAGGCATCTACGGCGGGGCGATCACGGTGATGGAGGCCGCGGCCATCACCGCGCTGTACGCGCTGGTGGTGGAGGTCTTCATCTACCGCGACATTCCGCCGGGCAAGCTGCCGTCGATCATCGCCGAGAGCTCCACGCTGGTAGGCGGCATCCTCGTGATCATCATGTGCTCGTTCGGCTTCGTGAATTACCTGATCGACGCCGAGGTGCCGATGCGCATCCTCGAATGGATGCAGCAGTATGTGACCAGCAAGTACACCTTCCTGCTCATTCTGAACGTATTCCTGCTGGTGGTGGGATGCCTGATGGACATCTTCTCGGCGCTGATCGTCGTGGTGCCGCTGGTCGCGCCGGTCGCGGCCGGCTTCGGCGTCGACCCCGTTCATCTGGGCATCGTGTTCCTGACCAACCTCGAGATCGGTTACCTGACGCCGCCGGTGGGATTGAACCTGTTCATCTCGTCGTACCGCTTCCGCGAACCGGTGGTAAAACTCTACACCGCGAGCGTGCCGTTTCTGCTCCTGATGCTCGCCGCGCTGGTGATCATCACCTACGCACCGGCGCTGAGCCTGTTCCTCGTCAACATGTTCGGTGGTTGAGCGCGCGCCGGACGGCGCCGCCGCTAGTCGAACAGCACGTGCTCGACCTGGTCCAGCATGTGTGACAGCGTGAACGTATCCAGCGCGACACGCGAGCCCGCCTGTCCCATCGCGGCCGCACCCGCCGGGTCCGACAGCACGCGGTCGATGGCCGCGACAATCGCGCCGGTATCACCCACCGGGTGCAGGATCCCGGTTTCCCCGTCCCGGACGATTTCGGGAATGCTGCTCACGTTGGATGCGATGCACGGGATCCCCACCGCCATCGCCTCCACCAGCACGTAGCCGAACCCCTCCACCCGCGACGGCAGCAGCAGCGCGTCGCTGCCGGCGAGAATATCGGCCACGTCGGAGTGGAAACCGAGCAGGCGGATCGATTCGCCGAGCCCGCGCGCTGCGATTACGCCTTCGAGTTGTTCGCGGTCCGCCCCGTCGCCGACGAACAGCGCCACTGCGCCCGGAAACCTCTCCAGCACGTGCGGCCACGCCTCGATGATGACCCGATGCTGTTTGCGCTCGTGCAGTTCGCCGACCAGCGTGAAGACCGGCGCGTCGCCGGGCACGCCGATCGTGGAACGCAAACGTGCGCGCAGCTCGTCGCGCCGCGCCGCGGCGGCGAGGTAGGGTTCGGCATCGATGCCGTTGTACACCACCACGGCCTTGCTCTCCGGAAACCAGGGCGCATCGCGCATCATGTTGCGCCGGGTCGCCTCGGAATTGACGATCACGCGCTCGACTTCCAGCGCGTAGACCAGCCGGTAACGGCGTTTGTCCTTCAGCGGAAACTCGCTCCCGCGCCGCGGGACCAGACGGGGCCGCAGCCGGCGCGGCCCCAGCGCGCGCGCCGCGCGGATGGCGGCCGCGCACAGACGAATCTCGCGTTCGAGGATGGGAACAACGACGTGCGGCTGGTTGCGGCGCACCAGCGCGGTCAACTGAGCGACCGCGATCGCGTCGACGTCGCCACGGATGGGAATTTCGGTGAGGGGAATACCGCGCGCGGGCGCCCGCGCCGCGAGCACGCTACCCGGCGCCGCCACGAGGCGCACGTCGTGCCCGCGGGCACGCAAACCGGACGCCGTATCCAGCATCCAGCGCTCCCCGCCGCCAAAACGGCGCAATGACGAGACGAACAGAACTCGCTTTGAATCCAAGGTAATGCGATTCCATCGCACCGCGGGACCGGCCGCAATCTCGCGCCCGCCCGGGGCACTCCGGCACCAGTGTAGCCGCGGTTGCCACGCCGCCTCCAGAGGTAATCGGTTGTGGCCGGAAGATTGTCCCTGCGTGGGGCGAACGTCTATTCGTGGAACGGGTTTCCGCGGGCGGGCGCGGCCCGTGGGACCGGACGGACGGCGCTAGGGGGCGCGGCGGATCGCGAGGTAGGTGGTGTCGTCGCCCTGGCGTGCGTTGCCGACGAAACCGCGTACAACGCCGTGCAGCGCGGTGCACATCCGGTACGGCATCAGTTGCAGGTTGTCGCGGACCGACGCGATGAAGCGCTCCTCCCCGAACTCCTCGTCGGCCGCATTGCGCGCCTCGGTGGCGCCGTCGGTGTAACACACCAGCACCTCGTCCTTGAGCACGAAGCGGCCCTCCGACCAGTCCGCGTCCCGCATCACGCCGAGGATCGGTCCGCCGGATTCGAGCGTGCGGTAGGTACCATCCGCGGCCATCAGGATGGGCGGGTTGTGCCCGGCGTTGCAGTAGGTGACCTCACCGGTGTCGGGGTTGAGCACGCCGATGAACGCGGTGACGAAGTCCTGCGGCCGCACGGTATCGAGCAGAATCTGGTTGGCGCGAACGACAATCTGTCGCGCGGTGGCGGTGTACGGCGCGACGGTGCGCAGAATCGACCGGAAGCTGGCCATGATCAGCGACGCCGGGACGCCCTTGCCGGCCACGTCGGCGATGGCAAACGCAATCAACCGGTTCATCGACGGGAAGAAATCGTAGTAGTCGCCACTGACTTCGAGCGACGGGAAGTTGGCGCCGGCAATCCGGACCGAACCCGACGTCATCGTCTTCTTGGGATTGAAGAACTCCTGCACCGTCCGGGCGATGCGCAGCTCCTCCTCGATCTCCAGCTTCACCTGCCGTTCGCGATACAGGTACGCGCGGTCGATCGCCACCGCCGCCTCGGCCGCGAAGGCCTCGAGCAGGCGCAGATCGTTCTCGTGGTAGGCATCGAGGCGGTCGCTCTCCAGGTTGAACAGCCCCAGCACCTGGCCGCGCAGCACCATCGGGGCAACCATCTCCGAACGGGTGCGCGCACGCACGTTGCAGTAGTTGGGATGCGTGCGCACATCCGGCACGATGGTACCCGTCTTCGTGCGGGCCACGACGCCGACGACGCCCTCGTCGGACTTGAGGTCGATCTTTTCGTGCGCGCCGCGCGGATACCCGGTGTGCAGCACGCTCGAGATCGAATCCGTCCCCCGGTTCAGGAGGAAGATGGCCGCCGCGTCATAGGGAACCAGCCGCGCGAGGTTCTTGAGAATCCGGTCCAGCGCCTCATCCTGGGTGAGCGACTTGCCGACGTCCGCGCTGACTTCCGCAAGCAACGAGTACTCGAGGCGGCGGCGCTCCGCGCGCGCGCGCAGGCGGGCATTGGCCACGGCCACCGCGACGTGCTCGCCCAGCGGGATCAGCAGTTCGAGGTCATCCTCCCCGAAGAACTCGCCTTCGCGCTTGCGGTTCACGACTTCGAGCACGCCGCGCACCAGCCCGCGGCGGACCAGCGGTACCGCGGCCACCGAATGGACCCTGAGCCCCGCCTTCTTCTCGATCGTGAGGGAAAAGTCCTTCTGGCGCACGTGCCCGCGCAACAGCGGCGCGCGCGTCTCCCAGACCGTCCCCATCACCCCCGAACCCCGCGAGATCGGCGAACCGGCGAGTCCGGCGTCGTCGCCACCGAGCGCGCGTTCGAACACCATGCGCTCCTGCTCATCCACGACGGCGAGCAGCACGGCTTCCGCCCGCATCGCGCTGCGGACGATCTTGAGCAGCCCCCTGACGACGTCGGGGTAGTCGAGCGACGCATTGAGGGCGCGGCTCGCCTGCGCGAGGTATTCGAATTGTCTCGCCCGGTCGGACGGGGAATGTTTGTCGGCGGTCACAGGTCGCTCCGGAAGGTACAGTAAGCTCTCCATGCTTCTATGACTACGCTCCGCTTGTCAAGGCGAGAGTAAGAAGCCGAAAAGCTTTTGCGAAAATGGGTGATGGCCGCGCCGGTCAGATGCCACACACGGCGCGGACGCGGTCGGCGATGGTCAGGAAGGCGCCCGCGATCGGCGAGCCGGGATCGCTGAGGACAATCGGCCGCCCCTCGTCGCCCACCTGGCGCAGGTTGGGATCGAGCGGGATCTCGCCGAGAAACTCGACACCGAGGCGGCCACTGATCTCGCGCCCGCCGCCGTGGCTGAATATCTCGGTGCGCTCGTTGCAGTGCGGGCAGATGAAATAGCTCATGTTCTCGATGATGCCGAGCACGGGCGCGCCGACCGAGCGGTACATCTCGAGCCCCTTCTCGGCATCGACCAGTGCGAGTTCGGACGGCGTGGTGACGATGATCGCGCCGGTGAGCGGCACGGTCTGAACCAGGGTAAGCTGCGCATCGCCGGTGCCGGGCGGCATGTCGATCATCAGCACGTCGAGTTCGCCCCATTCGACGTCCTGCAGGAACTTCTTCACGACGCCCATCACGATCGGCCCCCGCCAGATCACCGGCTGTCCCTTGTCGGTGAGAAAACCGAGCGACATCAGCTTGAGGCCGTCCTTGACCACCGGTGCGATCTCGCGCGTCTGTCCGGCCGTCGGGCGCGCGTTGGTTCCCATCAGCACGTGGATGCTGGGGCCGTACACGTCGGCGTCCATCAGACCGACCCGCGCGCCGCGCTGCGCGAGCGCGAGCGCCAGGTTCACGCACACCGTCGACTTGCCCACCCCGCCCTTCGCGGACGAAACCGCGACGATGGTCTTCACGCCTTCGATCGGCGCCTGCGAGTCGAACGGGTTCGCCCCCGGCATCGGCCCGGGACCCGAGGCTCCGCGCGCCGGCCCACCGGCCGCGCCCAGTTTCGGCCTGGACCCGCGCGTCATGATGATGACCTCGCCCACGCCGTCCAGCTTCTTGACCGCCTCACGGCACTCGGATTCCACGCGCTGCTTGACCCCGGCATCGTCGACGGGCAGGTTCAGCGACAGCACGACCGTGGTCCCCTTCACATCGATGCGTTCGACGCGGTTCTGGGAAACGATACTGCCAACGCCAAAGACGTCGGTAACACGCTCGAGTGTGGATTGGATGGTGGGTTGGTCCAGCATGACTGCGCTCGTAATTCCTGCAATATACAGACTGTTGCGCGAATCCGCAACGCCGGTGAATCCCCGCGCATGCCCCGGCGCATACCGATGATCGGGCTTGGATTCACCACTCGGCGGGAGGATAATGTCCGGCAGGCCAGCGTGTGCATACCCCTCGGCTCACATTCGAAAGGACCGCCATGGACTTCACACGTGCCACCGTGCTGTTGATCGCCGCCATCGCACTGCTCGCCGGTTCCGCGCTGCCCACCGGGGCCCAGACCCCACCGCCCCAAGACCCCCGCGCCGCACAATTTGATTTCTGGGTGGGCGTTTGGGACCTCACCTCCGGTGACAAGCCGGCCGGGACCAACACCATTACGAAAGAATTTGACGGCGCCGTGATCATGGAACACTTTTCCGGCATACCACAACCCGGCCTGAACGGGATGAGCGTTTCCGTGTTCAACCCGGCAACCGGGAAGTGGCATCAGACCTGGGTCGACAATCAGGCCGGCTACCTGGACTTCGTGGGCGAGTTTGCGGACGGGAAGATGATTCTCTCCCGGCACGCCAACCGGGCCGGCAAGGACTTCCTGCAGCGAATGGTCTGGTCCAACATCGGGCCGGATTCGTTTGACTGGAGCTGGGAGCGCTCCGATGACAACGGCGCCACCTGGCAGGTCGTCTGGCCCATTCATTACACGAGAAAGAAATAATCACGAAAGGAACCCCCCATGGCCGACAAGAAACTCATCGCAGTGGTGGGCGCCACCGGCGCCCAGGGTGGTGCGCTGGCCCGCGCCATCCTCAACGACAGGAACAGCGAGTTCGCGGTACGCGCGTTGACGCGCAAGGTCGAATCCGACAACGCAAAGGCCCTTCAGAAGATGGGCGCGGAGGTCGTCCAGGCCGACCTCGATGACCCGGCCAGCGTCGAGAAGGCGTTCACCGGCTGCTACGGCGCGTTCTGCGTGACGAACTTCTGGGAACACTTCTCGCCCGAGAAGGAACTCGCGCAGGCCAGAACCATGGCCGCGGCCGCGAAGCGGGCCGGCCTCAAGCACGTGATCTGGTCGACGCTGGAAGACACGCGCCGCTGGATGAAGCTCGACGACGACCGCATGCCGACGCTGATGGGCAAGTACAAGGTGCCGCACTTCGACGCCAAGGGCGAGGCGGACCACTTCTTCGTCGAGAGCGGCGTACCAGCGACGCTGCTGGAGACGTCCTTCTACTGGGAGAATCTGGTGTATTTCGGAGCAGGCCCGCAGAAGGGGCCGGACGGCAAGTACGCGCTCGCGTATCCGCTGGACGACAAGAAGCTGCCCGGGATCGCCGTCGAGGACATCGGCAAGTGCGCTTACGCGATATTCCAACGGCCGGCCGATTTCGCGGGCAAGACGGTTGGGATATCCGGCGAGCACCTGACCGGCGCCGAGATGGCGAAATCGCTCTCGAAGGCGCTCGGCCAGGAAATTGCGTTCCACGCCGTGACGCCGGAGGTCTACCGCAGCTTCGGATTCCCGGGTGCGGACGACATGGCCAACATGTTCCAGTTCAAGCGCGACTTCTCGAAGGACTTCCGCGCGCTGCGCGACCCGGCCGTGGCGCGGTCGCTCAATCCGGAACTCTTGACCTTCGACGCCTGGCTGGAGAAGAACAAAGACCGCATCCCGATGTAACGGCGATTGACGCGCGTGCGGCGATTTCCGATAGTGGGGGCTCACCCGGTCGGAAATCGTCGCATGGCGCGTCGCCCCATATCATCCACCCTCCCGGGTGACCCCGCATGAACGGGTCCACCCGAACCGCCGACGCCGGGCGTCCCTCGCTCGCCCGTTTCGCGTGGATCTCGATCGGCGCGGCGGTGCTCACCCTGCTCCTCAAGACCGCGTCCTACCTGATCACCGGGTCGGTCGGGCTCTTGTCCGACGCGCTGGAATCGCTCGTCAACCTGGCCGGCGGGATGATGGCGCTCGCGATGCTGTCGGTTGCCGCCCGGCCCGCGGACGATACCCACGCCTACGGGCACTCCAAGGCCGAATACTTCTCGAGCGCGCTGGAAGGCAGCCTGATTCTCGTCGCCGCCGCGGGCATCGGCTGGGCGGCGGTTCAGCGGCTCGTGAGTCCGCGCGCGCTCGACCAGGTCGGTCTCGGACTCGCGGTCTCGGCGCTGGCATCCGCCATCAACCTGGCGGCGGGTCTGGTGCTCATACGCGCCGCGCGCCGCCACGACTCCATCACCCTGCAGGCGAATGCACACCATCTCTTCACCGACGTCTGGACCTCGCTGGGAGTCATCGCGGGCGTTGCGGCGGTTGCGTTCACGGGCTGGCAACGGATGGATCCGATCATCGCGCTCGTGATGGCGGCCAACATCGTGTGGACCGGGACGCGGATCGTGCAGCAGTCGGTGCTCGGCCTGATGGACACCGCGCTGCCACGGGACGAGCAGGACGTCATCAAGGCGGTTCTGAACCGGTACGCGGCGGACGGCATCCACTACCACGCGTTGCGGACGCGCCGATCGGGCACGCGCCGCTTCGTTTCGGTTCACGTGCTGGTGCCCGGCGAGTGGACGGTCCACCGCGGGCACGAAATCGCCGAACAAATCGAGACCGGGATCCGTGACGCGCTGCCCAACGCCGCCGTGCTCACCCACCTGGAGCCGCTGGACGACCCGGCGTCATGGCGCGACATCAATATCGATCGTTTGTAGCTAGGAACCGACGCGGACGCGCGGCCTGGCCGTGGAACGGATAAGCGCGAGGCTCGCCGTGTGGCCGTGCAGGAAGTTCCGCCCGCCGATAGGGCCGATTTCGCCCGCGCAGAAGAAGCCGGCCAGGTCGATGTCCTTGAAGAAACCGCGAATGGCGGAGATGTCGCCGTCGGGCTCGTCGTAGAGACGCGTGCCGCGGCCGTTACAGGAGAACAGAAACGCGCCGCTCGGTTCACCGAACAACGCGTGCGGGCTGAGCATCATCTCGAGATCCTCACGCGCGGTGGCGGCGTCGCGCAGATGAAACTGAATACGCTCACCGGGATTGATGACGTCGCTCACCGCGATCGCGCCGGTGCTGCTGTCGACGCCCAGCACGCCGCGAATCAGGAAGTCGCCGCGCCCGAGCAGTTCCTTGCCAGAGTCAATCGCGCGACCGATGAAGAGTCCGTTCTGGAGCAGGTCGCGGTCGTCGTCGTCCATGTCGTCGAGCATGTGCTGGATGTGCGCCAGCGGCGACTCGTCCCCCAGCATTTCAATGATGTTGTTGCGGGAGCCGGTGACTTCGAGCACCTCTCCGACCGGACGGCATCCTTGCGAGACGATGATATCCGCCTCGATCGGCCCGGAGAACGCCACGCCCACCAGGCCCTCGCGGATCACCCGGTCGTTCATCATGAGAACGGTTTCGCCCGGCTGGCGCGCGCCGCTCGCCATGCCGCCGATGATCGGCATGTCCTCGCATTCGCGGTTGAACGCGGCCAGCACGCCGTCCATCGGTGCACTGAACGGATCGGCGAGCATCACCATGAAGCGCGTGTCGATTGGCGGCGAATAGTACTGGTGCAGGTTGGCGGGATCCAGCGCGATCTGCATCAGGTCGGCGCGCGGAATCGCAAATGGCTCCACGCCGACGCCCGGCATCAGCGCGGCGACCACCGCCACCGCCGGCTGTTCCTCGATCTCGTGCGACGGCCCGATGACGCCTTCGCCGGTGCACCCCACCATCACGCGCGCACCGATTGCACGCTTGAGGTTTGCCACCAGCCCCTCGGCACGGGCAGCAAAGTGCGCGCTCGCGAACACCAGCGCGATGTCGGCGTGTTCGCCAAGACGTTCCAGCGCGACCCGGGAGACTTCGGCCAGGATCGTGTCGACGTCGTCGCCCTCCACGGCAATGGAAACAAATTTCATGCTCATGTCATCGACCGAACCTTGCGATAGTGCCGTTGTCACCGACGACGAACACGTTGTTCGCCGACGAACCGTAGACCGACCGGATGTAGGTGGGCAGATTCTTGAGGTCCCAGACGCGCGCCCACGTCCCACCCGTGTCCATCAGGAGCGAGGCCGCGTCCCCGCACGCGACGCCGTGCCCGGCGTCCGCCCGCCACACCGACAAGAGGTCGTGCACCGGCTCCTGATAAACGATGGTCCACGCGCTGCCGTCCCAGTGGTAGATGTATCCGCCGGCGTGCAAGCCCACGGCATCCGCCATGCTGGGACCGGCGATCAACTCGGTGCCGACGTAGATGTCGTCGGGCCCGGTGCCGTGCACGTCGTGATAGTTGTGGGTGTAGCCGGGGGCGATCGGCACCAGCTTCCATTGCACGCCCGTCCAGCGCAGCGCAGCCGACTGCGCGCCCACCACGTAGAAATTGTCGTCCGCGGTTCCCCACGCAGAGTAGAGCGGGTCGAAGATGTTGGTGGCGGGCAGTTCCGACCAGCCCGCGCCGTTCAGGCGAATCGCGTGACCCAGATCACCCACCGCGATCGCCGAGCCCGGCGCCCGCACCCACACGTCGTTGAGATGGATACCGAAGCCGGACGGTATCGGCGACCACGTCGCGCCGTCGAAGTGCAACGCGGTGCCGTTTTCCCCCACCGCGATCACGTCGTTCTGCGACGATCCGCCGATGCCGCGCAGGTGTTCCGTCGTGCCGGTATCGAGTCTGGTCCACGCGCCGTCCTTGAAACGGACGATGGTGCCAAACTCACCCGCGGCGAACGCAACCCCGTCCGGTGCGCACCACACGCCGCGGAAGTCCACCGACAGACCACCCGGATACGGTGTCCACGCGCCGGCGTCCAGACGATGGATGGTGCCGCCCTCACCGGCCGCGATCACCGTGCCGCCGACCGCGAACACGCCGCTGTACGCCTTGCGGCTGCCGGTCTCCATCGGTGACCACGTGCTTCCGTCCCAGCGGAACGCGGCCCCCTCGCTGCCCACCGCGTACACGTGGGTGGCGTCGGTGCCGGTGACGTAGTTCAACAATGGATTGCCGGGGACGTTGATCGCGCTCCACATGCTGCCGTCGTAGTGAACCGCCGCGCCGTTGCCGCCAACCACGAAGATATCATCCGCGCCCGTCCCCCACACCGAGTGCAGCGCGAAGGTCCCCGGTGTCGTGATCTCCTGCCAGCTGGTTCCGTCGAAGTGGAGCAGTTTGGTGCCGATGCCGGTCGCGTACACGTCATCGGGGCCGCTCCCCCACACGCTGTCCAGATTGCCGCCGCCGAGGGGGACCGTCATCGGTGACCACGCGCTACCGTCGTAGTGCAGGATGGTCCGGTTCTGACCCACGACGAAGATGTCGCTCGCCGAGGTTCCCCAGATGCCCGTCAGGAAGCTGGTGGTGCCGCTGTTCTGCGGCGTCCAGGCCGACCCGTTGTAACGGAGGATCACGCCGTCGAAGCCCACCGCGATGACGTTGTCCGCCGCGGTTCCCCAGATTCCGTTCAATACGTCGGTGGCGGGTGTGGTGGTGCGCGTCCACGTGCTGCCGTCGTAGCGCATCACGATGCCACCGGTGCCGGAGATGAACAGATTGTCGGCGGATGGTCCCCAGATGCTGCGCAACGCGTCGCCCTGGGCGGCCGGGTTCATCCAGCTCCAGCTCGCGGACCCGGCCGGCGGATTCTCCGGCCCGACGCCGTCCCCGCCGCCGGAGCATGCCACGCACGCGACCATGGCGATGAGCGCGGCCGCGCGGCTGCGCGAGGTCATCTTGGAAAGGAATATCGGCACGGGTTCACCGGGGCGTGGTTCCGCCCCCACAGAAGGTACTACGCCGGTACCCCCCGGCGCAAACGTCAGATGGACGGGCTCGCGGAGGTTGCGGCGGCCGGGGGCCGGCGGCGCAGACGCGCGCCGAGCCAGCCGCGCAGGCGGCGCAGCACCCAGCCCACGCGGATCGATGTCGTGTAGAGAGCCGGTATCATGAACAGCATCAACAGCGTGCTCGACGTAAGCCCGCCGATGGTCGCGAGCGCCAGGTTCTCCCAGATGTCCTTGTCGGCGGTGTCGTTCATGTGTACCAGCAACGGAGCCAGGCCGACGATCGTGGTGCCGCTGGTGAGCAGGATCGAACGCATCCGGACCCGCGTTCCGCGTGCGACCGCGCGCACCAGATGTCCCACGCGCTCGCCGGCCGGCAGCACCCACAGGTCGCTCCCGCCCAGCGACTTGCGCATCGACGGAAACAGCGAGGCTTCGAGTTCCGGGTCGCCGCCGCGGCACGCCCTGAGCGTCAACGTGGCCTCGGTACGGTAACGCGACACCAGCAGAATGGCGTTGTTCACCGCGACGCCGAACAACAGCACGAGTCCGATACGTGCGGATGAATCGAACACCGAATGCGTCACCCAGAACGCGGCCACCACGCCGACCAGTGACATCGGAATCGACATCAGGATGATGACCGGAATCGAAACACTCTCGGTCAACGCAGCCAGCACGATGAAGATGAAGGCCACCGCGAGCCATATCGCGAGACCGATCTCCTCCTCCTCCTCCTGCGTCAGGAATTCCTGGCGCGCCTCCTCGACGCGATATCCGTACGGCACGTCGATCCCCGCCAGCACCTCCTTGATGTAGCGCTGGCGCATCTGGTCGGTGCCGAGGTACTCCCAGTTGACGTGCGTGGTGTACTTCTGGTTCTCGCGCGTGATCGAGCGCGACACCTCGCGCCGCTCGATCTCGATCAGATCCTTGAGCCGGACCTGCTCGCCGTCCGGACCCCGCACCACCAGCTCGGCAATATCGGCGTACGAGACGTTCTCCGCATCCGAGAACGACAGCTGCACGCGTTCCTGGTCCTCGTCGATCAGCATCGTCCACGGGATGTCGACGCCGAGCATGCGGCGGATCTGGGCGGTGAGGTCCGTCACCGTAAGGTCGTGGGCGGCGAGCCGCTCGCGGCGGATGCGGATCACCATTTCCTCCTGGCGCACGCGCTCGAACTGCGCGCCGGTGGTGATGCGCGCGTTGCGAACACGGCGGTTCTTCTCGATCCGCTCCAGCGTGGTCTCCGCAATCTCATTGAGTCGTTTGGAATTGTAGCCGGTGATCTTCACCAGCGAATTCAACGCCGAGCCCCCGAACGCGCCCTTGAAGTAGGGCCGGTCCGAGAAACCCCGGATGAAGACGCTCGAGCCGCCGGTCACGTCGGCCTTCGCGATCAGCAACTCGCGCCAGTGGAACGGCAGCGGCGTCTCGCGCAGCTCCTTGTCGAACTCGATGCGGATGATGGCCTGGTTGCCGAAGGCGCGCGAACTCATGCGCACGCCTTCCGGCACCGGTGTCAGTTGCTCCTCGAACGTGCGCAGTGTCTCCGATGTCAGATCCAGGTCGGTCCCCGACGGCATCTCGAGGTACAGGAACAGTTCCTCCTCGGACGGGAACTTCCAGAACCCGCCCTTGTTGACCTTGTTCTGATAAACCCACCACGAGCCCGCGAAGATCGCCAGTGACAGCGGCACGATCAGCCACCACCCGCGCTGGAAGAACGCGAACATCCGGTCGACGCGGCGCACCGCGTCCTCGCTGGCCGGCGGTTCGGCGACCAGCTTGTCGAGTTCCGCGGGGTCGACGACATCGCGCGAGCCGTCCGCGAGCTTCGCGACCATCGGCCGCGCCCACAATCGATGCAACACCATCGGCACCCAGCCGAACGCGACGAACAAAGACGCCGCCAGCGCGGTGGTCACGGAGACCGCGAGCGGCACGTAATACAACGCCAGCCGGCCGGACAGGAACACGAACGACGCGAACACCACCACCGTGGTCAGCGTGGTCGCCATGGCCGGTTGCAGAATGTCCCGGCTGCCGTCCAGGATGGCGTGGTAGGCGACCTCGAGCTTCGCGCGCCGCGACATGTCCAGTTCTTCGGCGCGCGTCAAAGCCTCCAGACGGCGGTGGATTGCATCGAGCACCAGAATACTGTTGTCGACGATCATCCCGAAGCACACCGCGAGGCCGCTGATGGTGATGAAGTTCACCGAGATG
Source organism: Candidatus Krumholzibacteriia bacterium (assembly GCA_036273975.1). Taxonomy (GTDB): domain Bacteria; phylum Krumholzibacteriota; class Krumholzibacteriia; order WVZY01; family JAKEHA01; genus JAKEHA01. The sequence continues at coordinate 9,704 of DASUGO010000108.1, read as the reverse complement.
CGCAGGAAGTAGAACATCGACAGCGATATCAACGTGGCGAAGATGATCGACGCGGTGACAATGGCGGTGAGCTGCAACTGGCGCACGGAGATCGCGAGCATGATAAAGAGGATCGCGAGGATGGCGAACGACCGGTAGATCAGGTCGCGCAGCTTGTCCTCCAGGTCCTTGCCCTGGTCCTCGTCGATATGAAAGTCCACCTGCGCGGGGACGTCGGCCCGAATCCCCGGCAGCGCCTTGCGGATGTCACGGCTCACGCCCACCGTGTTGGCACCGCTGCGCTTGTCGATGGAGACCTGCACAACGTTCTTGCCGTTGGCGCGCACAAAGTACGCCGGGTCCTCGAAATCCGCGCGCACCTCCCCCACCATCGACAGCGTGAAGGTCTGACCGCCGCTCCGCGCCACCGGCGCGTTGCGCAGCGTTGCCATGCTCACCGGGCGCCGCAGCGCGACGAGACGCTCGAGCCCGCGGTCGCGAACCACGCCCGCGCCCTCGAATTCGTCCAGGCGGTCGATCGCGCGAAATACCTCATCGGCTCGGATGCGGTAGAGCTCCAGCAGCCGGCGGTCGAGGACGATCTTCACCAGCGGCCGCGCGCCGCCCAGCACCTCGGCGTCGGCCACCCCGGGAACCGCGATCACTTGCGGGATCACCCACGTCTCGGCCAGCTCGCGCAGTTCGTTGGGCGAGAGCGGCGACTCGAGACTGAACGTGAAGAAGTCCTCGGTGCGAAATTCCTCGGGGACAAACGGAACGATCTGCGGCTGCATGGCGCCCAGCGGGAGGTTGCGCCGAACGTCACCCAGCTGCTCGTTGAGCTCGAGGCGCGCAAAGTCAATGTTGGTGTCGCGCCGGAACGAGATCGTCACGGTGGAGTTTCCGGCGCGGCTGGTGGATTCCAGTTTCTCGACGCCGTGCACGTCCTGAACCGCCTCTTCGATGGGAATCGAGATCGCGCGCTGCACCGCCTGCGGCGAGGCGCCGTTCCAGCTGGTATTGACGGTGAGGGTGGGAAGATTGACGTCGGGGACGGCCTCGATCTTGAGGCGCGGAATCGAGTACGCGCCCAGCACGACGAACGCGACAAAGATCATCCACGTCGTCACCGGGAAACGCACGAAGAACCGGGTCATTCCACCGGCCTCCGCACCCGGTGCGCCAGCAGGTACAGCACCGGCGTGTAGAACAGCGTGAGCGACGTGGTGAGCGTGAGTCCGCCGATAATCGTGACCGCGAGCGGCCGCTGCAGCTGCTCGCCGCCACCCAGCCCGATCGCCATCGGCAGCAGCGCCAGAATGGTGGTCGCGCTGGTCATCAGGATCGGGCGCAACCGCAGCCGGCTCGCCTCCAGGATGGCCGCGTAGCCGTCCACGCCGTCCGCGCGCAACCGGCGGATGGTATCGGTCTTGACGATGGCATCGTTCACCGCGACGCCGAGCAGCGCGATCATCCCGATCAACGACAGGATGTTGAGTGTGTTGCCGGTGATGGCAATCGCAACCATCGCGCCGGCCATCCCGATGGGCAGCGTCACCGCGATCAGCAGCGGATCGATGAACGATTCGAACTGCGCAGCCAGAATCATATAGACCAGCGCGATCGACAGCAGCATCGCCCACATCAGGTCGCGGAAGCTGCTCTCGATCTCCGCGCGCTCGCCACCTTCGACCACGCGGACGCTGGGCGGAAGATTGAGTCCCGCAATGGCGGTGGACGCCTCCAGCCACGCGCCGTTCACGTCACCGTTGCGCGCCTCGCCCTGGATCGTGACCATGCGGCGCTGGTTGCGGCGCGTCAGCTCGCGGACCGGGCGCTCTTCGTCCAGCGTGACAAACCGGCGCAGCGGCACCGAACTCTGGCCGGAGATCGCCACCGGCGACGACAACACACCCGCGAGGTCCTCGCGTTCGCCGCGCGGAAAACGAACGGAAATGTCGATGCGCTTCTCGATCTCATTGAACGTGGTCGCTTCCACGCCGGCAATGCGGTTGCGCACGTCGCGCGCCACGACATCGGGATCGAGACCGGCGCGCATGATTTCCTCCGTGTCGAGGCGGACCACCACGTTGGGCGTCCCGAGCACACGATCGACCTGCAGACCGGCCAGCCGGTGCGCGTTGGCCAGTGCCGCCACGATTTCGCCCGCCACGGCCACCGCCTCCTCGGGATCGTCGGACACGACGCCGAGGCTGAACTGCGATTCCTCGTTGGAGAGAATTTCCGAGAGGCCGACGCCTTCGGGGCGGAATGCGTAGCGCACGTCGGACAACGAATCGAGGCGGGCTTCGACGGCGGCCTGCAGGCGTTCGGAACTCCGGTGCGCCGAACGGCCGGGCTGCATGATCACGCGCAGCCGCGCCGTGTTGGGCGCGGTGTAGTCCTTCATCGCCGACAGCGTCCGCTCGGTGGTGCCGACCTGGGTGAAGACGCGCGCGACCATCGGCTGGTCCGAGATCCACCCCGCCAGCGTCGCCGCCGTGGCCGACGTTTCCTCGAGCGGCGTGCCGGTGGGAAGTTCGATTTCGACCCGCAGGTCACCCGACGTGCGCTCCGGCATCAACGAGCGCTTGAGGTTCATGCCCACCACTGCCGCGGCCGCGAGTCCCAGCACCAGAAACACGACCATGCTGCGCGGATGCGCCAGCGCGCGCAACAGCAGGCCATGGTACCCGTCATGGAAGGTGTTGAACGCGCGGTCGAATACCTTGAACAGCCCGCGCGGCCCGCGCAGGTTCAGTTTCAGGACTCGCGCCGACATCATCGGTTGCAACAGGAGCGCGGTCGCGATGGAGATCAGCAGCGAAAACGTGACCGTGAGCGCCTGGTCGCGAAAGAACGCGCCCGCGATCCCGGGCACGTACACCACGGGAAAGAAAACCGCCACCGTCGTGAGCGTGGACGCGACGATCGCGTTGGACATCTCGCGCGCGCCGGCCTCGGCCGCGCCCGCCACCAGCCGCCGTGTTTCGATCGACCCGGTGTCGACGTCCTTGCCGGCGAACTGCCGGTCGAGGTGGCGGCTGATGTTTTCCATGACGACGATCGCGTTGTCGACCAGCATGCCGGCCGCGAGCGACAGGCCGCCGAGGCTCATCAGGTTCAGTTTTACCTTGCCGAAGTACAGCAGCGCGAACGTCACCGTGAGCGCCACCGGAATCGAAAGCCCCACCACGATCGGGCTGCGCATGTCGTTCAGAAACAGAAACAGCACGCCGAAGGCCAGCACGGCGCCGAACAACAGGGACTGCGCGAGGCCGGCAAACGACGAACGCACGTAGTCGGCGTCGCGGTAGACGTAGGTGTAGTCGAAGTCGGCGTAATCGGCCTTGAGAACGGCGAGCGCGCGGTCCACTTCATCGGTCACCTTGATGGTGTTGGCGTCCGGCTCCTTGTAGACCAGCAGCGACACCACGGTCTCGTCGCCGAGCAACGTGACGCCCTCCGGCTCCTTGGTCGTATCCCGTACCTGCGCGACGTCGGAGATGCGCACGGGTGACTGCCCGGGACGAACGATGTCGGTGGCGGCAATTTCGCCGATGGTGCCATATTCGCCGTCGATGCGCAGGCTCATCTGCAACGGCCCCTGTTTGATGCGGCCGCCGGGGAACGAGACGTTGCTGCGCACCAGCGCCTGCTGGATCTGTTCCACGGTGATGCCGTAGATCGCCATCTTGCGCGCGTCGGGCTCCACCAGCACTTCGCGATCGAGCCCGCCCACAACCTCCGCCTTGCTGATTCCCTCCACCTGCTGCAGCGCCGGCTTGACCACTTCGTCGGCGAACTCCGTCATCTCCGCCACCGGTGCGCCGCCGCGCAGGGCGAGGATGCTGATGGGCCGCGACGTCGGATCCCAGCGCAGGATCACCGGGCGCTCGGCGGCCTCGGGGAAATCCTCGCGAAACGCGACGCGATCCACCGCCTCGCGCAGGTGGAGGTTGGCAAAGTCCATCTGCGTCCCCCACTCGTACTCGATGGTGATCATCGACACACCCTCGCGTGTGCGCGACACGACGCGCCGCACACCGGTGAGGGCGGTCACGACTTCTTCGATGGGCTCGGTGACAAGCCGCTCGAGGTCGTCCGCGGGCATGTCCTCGTAGGTGGTGACGACGGTGAGGCGCGGATAGGTGATCGACGGCAGCAGGTCCACCGGAATCTTCCGGAAGCTGACCAGGCCGACCAGCATCAGTGCGATGAACAACATGCTGGTCGCGACCGGCCGGTGGATCGCAAAACGAATCATCTATTCACCCTTGGAGAATTCCAGCCACGGGTCGTTGAGAGGAAGGGTCTTGCGGACCTTGATCTTCGCGTCGTGCGCGAGTGTGAGGTGGTCGGACACGACGACGCGGTCGCCCGGATCCAGGGTGCCGCCCTGCAGCACGCTCTTGATCTCGACCAGGTGATCATTGCTTTCGCCGAGTTCGACGTACAACCACTTGGCGCGGTCACCGTCCACCTTGAAGAGCAGCGGGCGGTCGTCGCGCATCAGAATGGCCTCGCGCGGCACCAGCAGCCGGTCCGCGAAGCGCTCGCCGGCGATCAGCGCCCGCGCAAACATGCCCGGCCGCAGACGGCCGTCTTCGTTGCGCACGCGCAGCAGGACCTGACAGGTGCGCGTCTCGCGGTCGAATTGCGGGCTGACGACGTCCACGGTCACGCCCATGGTGTCGTTGAGCGCGGGCACGGCCAGAATCGCCGCGCCCCCCGGGCTGATGTTGCCCACGTCCGCCTCGAGCACGCCGACGTTGGCCTCGATGTTGATATTGTCGACCAGCGTACAGATGGTCTGGTTGACCATCACCTGTTCACCCGAACTCAGCACGAGCCCCGTGACGACTCCGTCAAACGGTGCGCGGATCTCGGTTCGCTCCATGTTGAGCCGCGCGCGCTCGAGGTCGGCCCGCGCCACCGACACGCCGCTGCGTGCCGCCGCGATCTCGCCGCGGAACTTGCCATCCTTGAGCGCCTTGACGTCGAGCAGGATCTCACGGGCGAGGCGTTCGTCGCGCGAAATCTTACCGGCACGTTCCAGCCGCTCGAGGTCGGCCAGTTCGTCGCGCACCGACTCCGCGTTCACGACCAGCGCGGTGTCGATGTCCGCGTCTTCGATCGTCAGCAGACTGAGCGCCTGCAGGTAGCGCGCACGCGCCTCCTCGGCAGCCATTTCGTATTCGCGGTCATCGAGCTTGACGATCATCTGTCCACGGCGGATGGCCTGGCCTTCTTCGGCGTAAACCTTGACCACCTTGCCGACGATCTCCGTGTGGATTTCCGCACTGTGCCGCGCGCGGATGTAGCCTTCCGCGACCACGGGCCGGACCAGCACGCCGCGCACGGCGCGGCTGGCGTTCACATTCACCGCGCGTTCACGCTTCGGCTTCGCGCTGGATGAATCGGCCTCGCCGCCGTCCCGCTGCCCGAAATTCTCGCCATCACCCTCCATCGATCCGCCCGCGGCCAGCGCGGTGGAATCGGTGGCGGTCGAGTCGGCGCCATCCGCGGTGCCACTCTTCTTCGCGCACGCGCTGGACAGCAGAAGCGACAACACCAGCGTTCCGACCAGTCGCAGAATCGCAGAATTCACGGGGCGTCTCCTGGGTGGGTGGTTACAAAGCGGTGCCGGCGGGGGCATCTTGTCCCCCGCCGGCAACCCGGACGAGTGTGTGCTCAGCGGGCGGCGATCGCGTCGCCCTCCAGCTTGTAGCAGATGACGGCCATCGGTTCGGGCTCCTCGGCGTCGTCGTAGAGACCCTCGACACCCTGCGCGGACATGGCGGCCTGCAGGAAGCTGGTCACCACGTACACCCGGTCCTTCTGGAAGACATACAAATCCTCGACCGGATTTCCCTGTCCCTGCAGCGTCACGGTCTTCACGAACTGACCCTCGGGATTGAACACGTCGAACACGCCCATGCTTCCCTTCGGCAGATCGCGCGCGCCCGTGCTCGGAAGCACCCACAGCGAGCCGTCGTCACGGATGTAGATATCCTGGATGTCCTTGCTCATGTCCTCGATGGTGACCTTGCAGTTCGGAATGCGCTTGGCCCAGAAGCCCATCACGGTCTCCATGAACTTCTTTTCCTTCGCCGGACGCGGCTGGTGGGTGTACTCGCGCGTCACGACACGGTCGATTCCGCCGGCCTTGTTGTAGATCGTGATCGCGTAGTCATCGTACGAGTTGCACGAGTAGACCCGGCCGTCCGGGCTGACCCGCCAGCGGCGTTCAAACGTGTCCCACGCCTTGTCGCTCATCTCAGCCGCCGACATGTTGATGGTGTTGTCCTTGGAGGCGTATTCGCACAGCTGCTTGCCGGAGGCGTCGACGCTGGCGAGAAAACCCGATCGCGAATATTTGTTGGCCGCCTGGTCGAATTTGGTCCGCGCCATGAACAGCACCGTGTTTCCGCCGCGGGCGTCGCCACCCTGCAGGAGCTGGAAGCCGCCATCGTCGGTCTGCGGCAGCGGGAAATCGCCGGCGGGCTGGCCGTCGCGCGCGAGCAGAACGATCTTGCCCGGCATCGCCTGGGCCACCGCAATCTTGTCGTCCTTGGTAAAGAACATGGCAACCGGGTTGCGGAATTCGCCCGGACCCTCGCCTTCACGCCCGATTGCGCGGACGAACTCGCCGTCCTTGTTGAATATCTTCACCTCGTTCAACTGGCTGTCGAGCAGGTAGACGTCGCCGTTGGCGTCGATGTCGATATCGCTGATCACGCCGAAGAACTCGTCCTCGTTGTCGGTGTCGCCACCGAGGCGCCACACTTCCGGCAGCTTCGTGGAGGCCGCCGGCGCATACCCCCGGGCCGGATTCTCCATCACCTTGATGCCGTTCTTGTCGGTCGTGGTCTTGCCCTGCCAGTCAGCGGCGCCGGCGAGGCCGGCCGTCAGGGCGAGCAGGGCGAGCGCGACCCCCGTCCCGCGCGCTGCTACGCCGCGTGACACCTGAGAAATGGAAATCGTCATCTGAGTATGCTCCTTGGGAAAATTTGCACGTGATTTGCATTCATACGGGTCGAAACATAGGTATGTTTCCGTGCATAAGACGAACTGCCAAAGGGGTGCGTACACGCGCACGCGGCGCTGATTCAACCGGAATCAGCCCGGATTCTACCAGAAGACCGAAGCCCGTAAAACACCGGCCGGACCCGGCACGGGAATCCCGCCGCAGCGGCGTGCGCTTCGCCGTGCAAGGCGTTGCAGCTACGCAACTTCCCACCATCGCGCCGGCGGGAGCGGCCGCCCGCATCGTGGCTAGTTGCGCTTGAGCGGTACGATCCCCGCCATGTCGCCGATCACGTTCACCAGTTCCGACCCCGCCGGCACGACGACCTTGGTGTTGTCCTTGAGGGAGGCCTCGGTGATCTCGAGCCGCTTCAAGAGCTGCGCGTTGCCAACGAAGTATCTCTCGGCGGCCTCGTTGACCAGCTGAATCGCCTCCGCCTCGCCCTGCGCGGCCAGAATGCGCGCCTGCCGGATTCCCTCCGCCTTCTTGATCTCCGCGCGCTTCGCCCCGTCCGCGGCGGTTTCGGCCGCGGTGGCAAAATCGACGGCCGCGATCTTCTCGTTCTCCGCCTTGACGATCTTGTTCATCGTCTCCTGCACGTCCTTGGGCGGATCGATCTGCTTCAGTTCGGCGCGCACGATCGCGATACCCCAGTTCTGGGTCTCCTTGACCAGCACCTTGACGAGTTCGTCGTTGATGCGTCCACGCTCGCTGTTGGCGGACTTGAGCGTCAACGTCCCGATGATATTACGCAGCGTGGTACGCGCCAGATTGACGATCTGGAACGACACGTCGTTGACGTTGTACTGCGAGTCCTTCACGCTCGTCTCGTCCGATTTGATCTTGAAGTAGATCTGGGCGTCGACCAGTGCATTGAGGTTGTCGTTGGTGATGATTTCCTGCGGCGCGGCGTCGACCATCTGTTCGGTGGTATTGACCAGGTAGATGCGCTCGATGATCGGAAACACCCACTGAAACCCCGGACTCGCGAAGCGGTTGTAGCGCCCGAGACGCTCGATGAGCCCGCGGCGCGTGGGCCGCACGATGCGGATGCCGAGCAGGAAGAAGGCCAGAACGACGATGCCCGCGAGGGCAAGAATTGATGGCATGGGATCCTCCGTTTTCTCCGGTCAAGTCAGCGGCCGGATGTCGCTCCCCTACCCGGCCCGGGCCGCAGCATTCAACGGGCGGGGAGATCAGCGCTTGCGGCGCGGCCGGTACACGTGGGTGCTCTGGCCAAAGAAGACCTCGGCGGCCTCCATGACGGTCTCGGACAGGGTGGGATGGGGATGGATGGTGAGCTTGATATCCGAGACCAGCGCGCCCATTTCGATGGCCAGCACGCCCTCCGCAATCATGTCGCCGGCACCGGCGCCGACGATGGCAACCCCGAGCACGCGCTCGGTCTTCGGGTCGATGACGAGTTTGGTCATCCCGTCGGTGCGCTCGATGGTCATCGCCCGCCCGGACGCGGCCCACGGGAACTTCGCCACCTCGACGTCGATGCCCTTTTCCTTCGCCTGGGTCTCGGTGAGACCGCACCAAGCGATCTCGGGATCGGTGAAGATCACCGCAGGAATCGCGTTGGGCTCGAACGCCACCTTGTGCCCGGCGATGACTTCCGCCGCCACGCGCCCCTCGTGCGATGCCTTGTGGGCGAGCATGGGCTCGCCCACCACATCGCCGATGGCAAATAGCGACGGTTCGGCGGTGCGGCGTTGCGCATCCACCTCGATGAATCCGCGCTCGTTGATCACCGCGCGCGTGTTCTCGAGTCCGATCCCGCGCGCGCTCGGCTTGCGCCCGACCGCCACGAGCACGCTGTCGAACGTCGCGCTCTCGCTGGTTTCGCCTTCGAACGTCACGTGCACGCCGTCCTTGCCCGCCTTTGCGTCCACGACCTTCGTCCCGAGCATGACGCGTGCAAAATTCTTCCCGGCGCTCTTCTCGAGCACGTTTACCAGGTCGCGATCCGCGCCCGGCAACAGGCCCGGCATCATCTCCACCACCGACACCTTCGCGCCCAGCGCGGCGTAGACACTACCAAGCTCGAGGCCGATGTACCCGCCGCCGACCACGAGCAGCGACTCCGGCACGCGTTTCAGTTCCAGCGCCCCGGTCGAATCCAATACCCGCGGCGACGCGGCGTCGAACATCGGGAGCGTCGCGGGCAGCGAGCCGGTGGCAACCACCGCGTGCTCGAACGACAGCGTCCGCGTACCGCCAGCGGCGAGTTCCACCGTGAGCGTGTGCGCGTCGCCAAACGTTCCGCGCCCGCGCACGAAATCCACCTTGCGCGACTTCGCCAGCGTTCCAACGCCGCCGGTCAGTTTGCGTACCACGCCGTCCTTCCACGCGCGCAGGGCGTCCAGATCGATCTTCGGATCGCCGAAATCCACGCCCATCGCGCGCGCCGCGCCGGTTTCGTGCAGCAGTTTGGCCACGTGCAGCAACGCCTTGGAGGGAATACAGCCGCGGTACAGGCACACGCCGCCGGGGTTTTCCCCGGTATCGACGAGCGCGGTGCGCAGGCCGAGATCGGCGCCGAGAAACGCGGCCGCGTAGCCGCCGGGGCCACCGCCGAGCACCACCAGCTGATAGGAGTCGTTGCCCGCCATCCGTGTCAGCCTTCGAGCGGGATCAGGATGGGATTCTCGAGCGCCTCGCACACCCAGCGCAGGAAGCGCGCGGCGGC
>DASUGO010000107.1:0-15375 GCA_036273975.1 Candidatus Krumholzibacteriia bacterium | reverse complement strand
GTCGAATCTCTCGCCCGCAAGCGTGACGGTCTTTTTTGACGCCAACGGCAACGGACGGGCGGACCCCGGAGAGCAGAGTCCGGGATTTCTCTCGCTCGCCGCGGGCGCGGCGACGCCGGTCGATGTCGCCGTGGTGTTGCCCGCCCTCGCCAACGGCACCGCGCTGGTCGAGGTACGCGCCACTTCCACGCGCGACCCGGGCGCGCGCGCGCCGGTGACCGCCGCCTTCGTGCCGGCGAGCGGAACCAGCGTGATTCGGATCACGAGTCTGACCAACCCCCCCGCGATCTACTTCGGTCCCATCGGGAATCCCGCCGCGCCCGAGGGGTCCCCCGACGACGAAACCCGCATTGCCATTGGTGTCTTCGATCGCAACGTCGTGTTCTCGGCCGATATCGAGAATGCGTGCGACGCGGACAGCGTGGAGGTGTGGCTTTCGGATCCCCCCGTGTTGCCCGCGGGCGCGCAAATTGTCTGCTCGGACACGAGCGGCACCCCGTATCCGATTTCCACGCGCAACGGACACTTCGTGGTGGGCGCGTTCGCGTCGGGCGAAGTTCGCCCGGTTCGCATCCACATCGACAGTCCGGGTGCGCCGCTACGGGTGGTGCTGGGCGCAACCCCCGTGCTGCGCTTTACCGCGCGGTCGCGCGTCGACTCGACCGTGATGAATTCCACCGTCCTGCGCCTGGTGCCGCCAGCCACGCCCGACCCGCGCACGATCATCGGGCTCGACCAGACCTTCCGCGAGGCCACCGCGTCGCTCGGCGACGTGGTCACGCTGGTGGTCACCGTGACCAACCGCACCGACTCGGTACGCGTCGCCAACCTGCGGGTGTTCGAATCGCTACCGCCCGCGCTCGACTTCCGGGGCGGCAAGGGCGTGACGATGGCCGGCGGCCAGATGGTGTGGGATGTCGGGACGCTGGACGCCGGCGAGACCCGCCAGACGGCGCTCAAGTTCGCCGTGAACAGCCGCGAGTCGAAGGGATGGGCGCGAGCATCCGCAACCGCGACGGGCGACGCGGACACCGGCGACCGTGTGCAGGCGGGACCGGTCGTGGCGGCGGTGCGCATCGACAACGAGGAGTCCGGCATCGAAGGGTTCGTGCTGGGCGACGTCTGGGTCGACGCCGACGAAGACGGGGTGCGCGACGCGGGCGAGCGCGGCATTCCCAACGCCTCGCTGTACCTGGAGAGCGGCGAACACGTGGTCACCGACTCGCTGGGCGTGTTCTCGATTCCGCACGTGTTCGAGGGACGGCGCATGGTACGCCTGGACGAGCGCTCGCTCCCCGCCGACGTGACCTTCGCCGAGCCGCTGGCCGGGGACGTGGACGCGCCGCGCGGCAACGAACGTCTGGTGCACCTGCTTGCGCCGGGACACGTGCGCGTCGCGTTTCCGCTGCGCGAGGTTCCGCCACCGCCGATCGTGCGTTCGGTGCTGATGTCGTTCGCGGAGAAGGTCAGCGTGGCGCACCGCGCGTGGCTCTACGACAAACTCACGTTCTCGAGCGCCGAATTTGCGTTTGGCAAGGCGACGCTGGTTTCGGGGGCCGGCAACGCGCTGATTCCGGCCGCGAACTTCCTGAACGAGAATCCGGGCTGGATGGTGCTCGTGGAGGGACACACCGACAACGTGCCCATCCACACGCGCGAGTTCCCCTCCAACCTGCAGTTGTCCGAAGCGCGCGCGGGCGCGGTGCGCGACGCGCTGGCCGCGATGGGTGTCGCGCCGGGGCGGATCGTGGTGGTCGGTTACGGCGATACGCGGCCGGTGGCCGGCAATACAACCGTCGAGGGACGCCGCCTCAACCGCCGCGTCGAGGTAAGTTTCATTCCGCCGTCGGCGGCGCATCTCGATCACGAGCGCCGTGTGGCCGCGGCCGTGCGGGATCTCTCCACGGTGCCGGACTCGGTGCGCGCCACCGTGTTCTGGTCGTTCTCGACCACGGCGGAAAAGCCGCAGCGCGGCTCGCTGCGCATCGACGTTCCCCGCGTGTTCACCGACGCGCGCGTCACCGCGACGCTCGCCGGCGACTCGCTCGTGTCGCAGGGCGGGGCATTCGTGTTCGATTCGTTCCTGCGCGGCCGGACCATCGAGTGCCGCGTTACCTTCACCGCGGCGGCCGTGGACACCCCAACGATCCACGACATCGCGGCGACGGTTGCGCTGGCCGATTCGAGCGCCGGCGACGAACCCATCGTCGCCAGCCCGGGGGCTGCGTCGCCGGTGGTGCGCACCGACGTGCGCGAGGCGGTCATCCATCCGCTCGACAACCCGGCCAGCGCACGGCGCACCGTGACGGCGGATGCAATTGGCTGGACCGAACTCATCGCCGCGCCACGTGCGCCCGCCGCGCCGCGCCCGCCCGCCGTGGCCGACGAAGCGGCCGCGCCGGGGCCGGTCATGATTCTCGATCCCGCCGAGGGTAGCGTGGTCAGCAACCGCGATCAGGTCAGCATCAGCGTGCGGCATCCGCTGGGAAGCCGGCCGGTGCTCCGCGTCAACGAGGACCTGGTGGGGGACCAGCACATCGGCCAGCGCAACATCGACGTCGCGCGCGACACCGAAACCACAACGTGGTTTGGCGTGCGCCTGCGGCCGGGCTGGAACAAGATCGTTGCGCGCGCGGCGCTGCTGCGCGGAGGGACCGAAGGCGACAGCGTGCGCGTGGCGCTGGCGTCGCGGCCGTCGGAGTTCGTCGCGCTTGACGCGCGGACCGTGATTCCCGCCGACGGGCGGACGCCGGCGACGATCCGCTTCGCGGTGCGGGATGCGTTCGGGTTGCCGGTCATGGACGGTCTCGTGGTGACGGTGAGCGAGGGCGCCGAATACGTGGCGCTGCCCGACGCCCGCCCGGGGGAGCGCGGTCTGCAGGCGACGACGAGCGAGGGGATGGTGAGTCTCGTGGTTCGTCCGCGCCACGACACCGGGACAGTGCGCGTCGGGATCGATGGCGGCGGCATGAGCGCCGGCACCGAGGTTGTGTTTGTCGCGCCCGAGCGCCCGTTGCTTGCGACGGGCGTCGTGGACATCGCGATGGGCGCGTACCAGACCGACGGCTCCGGCAGCGGGCACGGCGTGGAGAACTACCGCGATGGATTCGACGTCGCGGGCGAATCGCGCCTGTTCGTGCAGGGTGCGGCTCCGGGCGGATTCAGCGTCACCGCGCGTCTCGATACGCGCAAGCGCTACGACGACCCGCTGCTCAAGCAGCCCGACCCCGAGAAGCAGTACCCGGTGTACGGCGATGCATCCGAACTGCGTTACGCCGCGCCCGCCCGCGGTGGCAACTACTTCTCGCTCGACCGCGGGCAGTCGTATCTGCGCTACGGCGACCTCAAGACGCCCATCGACCACGGCGAGTTCCTCACCTACCACCAGACGGTGACCGGGCTCTCGAGCGCGCTGGTCGATGGTGGCAACAGCGTGCGCGCGTTCGTCACCGAAACCGATTTCGTGACCCGCACCGATGACATCCCGGCCGACGGCACCAGCGGCTTCTACCACCTGCTGGCGGCGCCGATCGTCGAGAACTCGGAACGCATCGTCATTGAGACGCGCGACCGCTTCCAGTCCGAGAAGGTGATCGAGGCGCGCGTGATGATCCGCCGCCGCGACTACACGATCAATCCGTACGACGGTTCCATCCTGTTCATGGAGCCGGTGCCGATGACGGATCGCGAACTGAATCCGAACCACGTGGTCGTGACGTACCAGACCGAGTCGGCGGGCGCGAACATGTTCCAGTTTGGCCTGCGCGCGGATGCCATCAACGGACAGCGTTACCGCGCGGGGCTCACCGCGGTCGCCAATTCCGGCGACGGACCGGCCTACGCGCTGTACGGCGTGGACGGCGAGACCCGGGTGCACGGGGTGCGATTCGGCGGTGAGGTGGCGCGCAGCAACGACGACACGATGGGTGACGGCAACGCGTACAAGATCGCGGCCGCCGCGGCGGGCCGGCTGTCCAAACTCGACCTCTACCTGCGCAAGGTCGATGGCAACTTCTCCAACCCGTCCTTCCGCGGCGCGGACAGCGAACTGGCCAGCGTGAAGGCCGGGTTTGCCGGGCGGCTCGGTCTCTCCGGATCGACCTTCCTCAATGCGGACGGCTATACCCACGAGTTGCAACGCACCGATGAGCGGCACGAGACCGCGCGCACAACGCTCGATTATCGCCGCCGGCTGCTCGAGATGTCGGCCGGCCTGCGCTACGCGCGCCACGCCCAACCGGTGGGCGGACCGGCCGGCACGACCGGCGCCGACGGCGACGCGCGCGGCGTGCTGGCGCTCGCGGGCGTGACGGTGGGCAACCGGGGCACGCTCGGCGTATCGACATCGCTCGAGCAGCATGTTGCGGGCGACGTCGTGGACGACTATCCCAACCGCCTCAAGACGGTTCTCGCGGTACCGCTCGCGGAGCGCTTCCGCGCCATCGCGACCCACGAATATCTGACCGCGTCGGGGCGGCCCGCGACGCACCAGATCACCGCCGGTGTCGAAGGGAACACCGCGGGTGGTTTGCAGGCGTATTCACGCTACTCGATGGATCGCGTGGGAAGCGACGACCGCATGGGCGCCGTGAGCGGCATCCGCCAGAAGTTGCCGCTGAACCGCCACACCGCGCTCACGCTCGGCGTGGAGGGCTTTGTGTCGCTGGCGGATCGTGCCGACGACGAGTACGTGTCCGTCACGAGCGGTCTCGGGTCCCGCAAGCCGGGGGATTACTTCGTCGACGGCGGTTTCGAGTACCGATGGGAATCGCTCGGTGAGAAGAACCTCCTGCGTCTCAGCGCGGCGAAGCAACTTGACGGAGGGTTCGCGCTGCTGACCAAGAACATCCTCGGCCTGGGAATGTACGACGCGGGCAACGACGAGACGCAGTACTACGCGACGCTCGCCGGCAGCTACCGGTCGCCGCACGCGCCGGTGCAGTCGCTGGCCATGCTCAAGAGTTACTACGACCGCTACACGCCGTTCGACCCGGAGTCGATCCGCTGGCGCCTCGTGGCCTCGATCGATGTCAACGTGCTGCCGAATCCCGAGCACGAACTGCGCTTCAAGTACGCGTTCAAGCACGTCGAGGACTGGAGCTACTCGGTTTCGCAGACCACCAACACCGATCTGGTGCTTGGCCAGTATGTGTGGCGCTTTGCGCGCGGCTGGGACCTCGACACGTGGGGGCGGATTACCGCCACGCGCGCGGGCGGCAGCGCCGGTTATGGTGCCGGCGTCGAGGTCGGGCGCCTGTTCTTCCGTTCCGTCCGGATCGGCGCGGGTTACAGTCTCAACGGATTCGAAGACGCCGACGTGCTCGGCAGCGACGCCTGGAGCCGCGGGTTTGGCGTCCGTATCCAGATGCTGCTGTCGGACTGGCTGCTCGCGGACTTCGAGCGGCTGCGCCAGGCCCCGTAGGGCCCCCCGGCGAGCTCTCCGCAAAACCCTGTGGAACCCCCCGCACCGGTTGCGCTACTATCCGGATTATTCCCGATACATACCCGGACAGAATGTCCCCGCGGGGCCGCGCCGCGGGGTACTTTTCAATGCGATCAATATGGAGGTTTCGATGTCACAGAGCGAGTTCACGCCGAAGGTCGGGCTCGACGCCGTCGGTCTGACCAATCTGGGTGGCGTGATGTGGAATGCAACACCGGCGGTGCTTTACGAAGAATTCGTCATGAACGGTGAGGGTCTGATCGCGGCCGACGGTCCGATGTGCGCCGAAACGGGTAAATACACCGGGCGCAGCCCGGACGACAAGTTTGTGGTCGAGGAGACCTCCACCAAAGACAAGATATGGTGGGGCAAGGTCAACCGGCCCATCAGCGAAGAGAAGTTCGATCGCCTGCTGCACCGCGTGCAGGCGTACCTGCAGGGCGGCATGGTGTACGTGCAGGATTGCCACGCGGGTGCCGACCATGAGCAGCGCGTGCCCATCCGCGTCGTGACGCAGATGGCGTGGCACTCGCTGTTTGCGCGCAACATGTTCATTCCGGTCACCGACGCCGAAGAGCAGCGCCGGCACGAACCACGCTTCACCGTGATCGACGCTCCGGGCTTCTTCGCGGATCCGGCCATCGACGGCACGCGCAGCGAGGCGTTCATCCTGGTCCACTTTGGGCGCGGCATCGTCCTGATCGGCGGAACGTCGTACGCCGGCGAGATCAAGAAATCCATTTTCACCGTGATGAACTGCCTGCTCCCGTTGCGCGGTGTGCTTTCGATGCACTGCAGCGCCAACGAGGGCCCGGCCGGGGACACGGCGGTGTTCTTCGGGCTGTCGGGCACCGGCAAGACGACCCTGTCCGCCGACCCGATGCGCCGTCTGATTGGCGACGACGAACACGGCTGGACCGACGACGGCGTGTTCAACTTCGAAGGCGGCTGCTACGCCAAGGTGATCCGGTTGTCGGCCGATGCGGAACCGGAAATTTACGCCACCACCCGACGATTTGGCACCGTGCTGGAGAACGTGGTCCTCAGCGAAAGCACGCGCATCATCGATCTCGACGATGCGTCGCTCACCGAGAACACGCGCGCTTCGTATCCGATCACGCAGATTCCCAACGCCAAGCTCGACGGCGTGGGCGGTCACCCCAAGAACATCATGATGCTCACCTGCGACGCGTTCGGCGTGATGCCCCCGATTTCGCGCCTGACTCCGGAGCAGGCGAGCTACCACTTCCTGTCCGGTTACACGGCCAAGGTCGCCGGCACCGAGCGTGGCGTGAAGGAGCCGCAGGCGACCTTCTCGACGTGTTTCGGCGCGCCGTTCCTCGCGCTGCCGCCCACGGTATACAGCGATATGCTCGCAAAGAAGGTGCGCGAACACAACGCGACCTGCTGGCTGGTCAATACCGGCTGGAGCGGCGGTGGCTACGGCGAGGGATCGCGCATCAAGATTGCCTACTCGCGCGCGATGGTCAACGCCGCGCTGGCCGGCAAGCTGGACCGCGTGAAGTTCGTGAAGGACCCCGTGTTCGGTCTCGACGTTCCCACGGAGTGTCCGGATGTCCCCGCGGAGATTCTCAGCCCGCGCAACACCTGGTCTGACAAGGCCGCCTACGACCGCAAGGCGAAGGAACTGGTCGCGCTGTTCGAGAAGAACTTCGAACAGTTTGCCGAGGCGGTGTCGGCGGAGGTTCGTGCCGCGGGCATGAAGTAAGCCGGTAATACCAGGGCCAGAAAGAGAAACGGGCGTCGGATGGTTGTCATCCGGCGCCCGCTTCGCTTTCGGAATCCGTCATAATGGGTGCCGAGTCCGCACCCGGCGCGACGGCCGGGATCAGAATACCCAGGCCACGCCAATGCCAAACGGAATGATCTCGGTGTTGGCCTTGCGCTCGGTCTCGCGCGTCTGTCCCTGGACGTAACGGCCCTCGATGTACAGGCGTTTGGTCTTGTCGATCATCAGTTCGATGCCCGCACCGCCGCCGTAACCGAGGACGTTCTCCATGTAGTCTTCGTTGACGATCCATTGCCGGTAGAGGCCACCGCACACGACCACATACGGCCGCACCGTCTTGCCCACCGGGATATATTTGACTTCGGCGAACAGCGTCAGAATGTTCAGGTCGTTGGGGTAGATCGTCGTTGGCCCGGTCGAGAGGAAGAAATTGTACGACGCAATGACGCCGAGCCGCAGGTTATAGCGGCTGACACCGCCGCCCAGCCGCAACCCGAACGAAGGACTGTAGCTCTCGTTGAACGAATCGGGCAGGTAGTTGTAGGCACCGCCGATTCCCAGCGAGAAGTAGTACATCATCTTGTCCGCGCCGCGGCGCACCTTCCGCGTCGCGGCCACCGAATCGGGCTGCATCGAGGTCGGGCCCGCCGTGTTGGTGGTCTGTTTGACCTCTTCGCCGGTGGTGGTCAACGAGTCGTCGGCCGCGGAAACCGGTGTCTGCTGCTGGCCGTAGGCCAGCGATCCCCATGCAAGTATGAGAGACAAGGTCGTCCCCCACAGGGCAGTCATGCGTGTCATTCAATCGCCCCCAGCTGGTATTACAATATGTTCTGCGAAGAGAAGAGTCGGAGTCGGTGCCTCGCTTACGCGGGCCAGCTGGCGGTTTCGGGGACGCCAGCCAAAAATATCGCCCTAGTGTAAGCCGAGCACAGGCATTGTCAAGGGTCTTCTCCGCGGCCATTTACGCGCTGCCCGCGCCTGTGCTAGCGTCACGCGCGATCCCGATGACAAAATCTCAGCAATACAACGCAACGATTGCGCGCCGTCATGATCTGCATGCCAATCTCATGCTGCTGTCGATTGTTCCCGACGGTGGTGAGTTTGCGCCCTTCCTCCCGGGCCAATTCGTGTCCATTGGCCGGGTGGTCCGGACCGCGGACGGAGCGGAACTGGTGAAGCGCTCGTATTCGATCGGGTCGTCCGCCACGGACCGGTCATCCATCGAACTGTTTCTCGTCCACGTCAACGACGGCGAGTTCACGTCGTGGCTGTTTGGCAAGCGTGAGGGTTCGCGTCTGTGGATGTCGCCACGCGCGAGCGGGGGATTTACGCTGGAAGGTTTTCCGCCCGGCCAGGATCTCGTGCTGGTATCCACCGGTACCGCGGTGGCACCGTACGTGTCGATGATTCGAACCCACCAGGACGACCCGCCATGGCGGCGTCTGGTTCTCATCAACGGTGTCCGGTGTGCCGCCGATCTGGGCTACCGCGCCGAGCTCGAAGCGGCGGCGCGGCGCCCCGGTGTCACGTACCTGCCGATGGTCACGCGCGAACCGCCGGGCTCGGACTGGAACGGGCTGCGCGGACGCGTGGGCGAGGCGCTTGTCCCGGACCGTTTCGCCGGGCTGACGGGCTTCCCGCTGGATCCGGACTCGTGCCACGTCTACCTGTGCGGAAATCCCCTGATGATCGAAGACACCGAGCAGTCGTTGCGCGCGCGCGGTTTCCGGAAACACACGCGCCATCATCCCGGCACGCTGCATCTCGAGAAATACTGGAACGAGTGAGGGCCATTCGTCTAAGACTGGGTGGCCAATTGACTTGCCCTGCCCGCTGTCGTATCGTCACCCCATGAGTACAACCCGAGACAAGAAGCCGGCTCAGCCGGAGTCCGCCGGCGAGGAAAGCGCGGCCCGGCCCGAAGAAACCGCCGAATCCGCGCAGAGTCCGGCCGCCGCCGAGGAGGATCGCCAGGAGACCCGCGAGTGGCTGGACTCGCTCGACTACATCTATCAGACCGACGGCCCCGAGCGCGTGCGCGAACTCCTCCAGCGGCTCGAGGATCGTGCAACCTCTTACGGCGTCCGCATCCACTTCCCGGGCAATACGCCCTACATCAACACGATCCCGCTCTCCAAGCAACCGGCCTACCCGGGCGACCGCGCCATCGAGCGCCGCCTCAAGAGCTACATGCGCTGGAATGCGATGGCGATGGTGGTGCGCGCGAATCGCGAAGACGCGGGCATCGGTGGACACATCTCCACCTACGCGTCGGCCGCGACGCTGTACGAGGTGGGATTCAACCACTTCTTCCGCGGCAAGGATCACCCGGATGGTTCCGATATCATCTACTATCAGGGCCATGCGGCGCCCGGCATCTACGCGCGCGCATACCTGGAAGGCCGCCTCACCGAGAAACACCTCGAGAACTTCCGCCACGAACTGCCGGGACAGGGCGGGCTGTCCTCGTATCCGCACCCGTGGCTGATGCCCGAGTTCTGGGAGTTCCCCACGGTGTCGATGGGACTCACACCGTTGCTCGCCATCTACCAGGCGCGTTTCAATCGCTACCTCGAGCACCGCGGCATCCTGGATACGTCGAAGCGGATGGTGTGGGCGTTCTTGGGCGATGGCGAGATGGACGAGCCGGAGGCGCTGGGCGCGATCACGCTGGCCTCGCGCGAGCGTCTCGACAACGTGGTGTTTGTCATCAACTGCAACCTGCAGCGGCTCGACGGTCCGGTACGCGGCAACGGCAAGATCATTCAGGAACTCGGTGCCGCGTTCCGCGGTGCGGGCTGGAACGTGATCAAGCTGATTACCGGCGGCGACTGGGATTCGATGCTGGCGCAGGACAAGGATGGCGTGCTCGTGCAACGGCTGACGGAGGTCGTCGACGGCCAGTTCCAGAAATACGCAACCGAGTCGGGTGAGTACATCCGCAAAGACTTTTTCGGCGCCGACCCGCGCCTGCTCAAGATGGTCGAGCACCTGTCCGACGACCAGCTGCGGTCACTGCGGCGCGGCGGCCACGATCCGGACAAGGTGTACGCGGCGTACAAGGCGGCCGTCGAGCACAACGGCCAGCCGACGGTAATTCTGGCCTGGACCATCAAGGGTTACGGCCTCGGTGAGGCGGGCGAAGGCCGCAACATCACCCACCAGCAGAAGAAGCTCAATGAGGACGAGTTGCGCGCGTTCCGCAACAAGTTCGGTATCCCGATCGACGACGAGGATGTCGCGCGGGCGCCATTCTACAAGCCGCCCGCGGACAGCGAGGATCTCAAGTATCTGCACGAACGGCGCCAGGCGCTGGGCGGTTCGGTGCCCGAGCGGCGCGAGCAGGCCACGCAGTTGCAGACGCCGCCCGCGTCGATTTTCGACGACATGTACGCGGGAAGCGGCGAGCGCGAAGTCGCCACGACGATGGCGTTCGTGCAGATGCTGACCACGCTGCTCAAGGACAAGTCCATCGGGCAGCACGTGGTGCCCATCGTCCCCGACGAGGCGCGCACGTTCGGCATGGAGTCGCTGTTCCGCCAGGTGGGGATCTATTCCAGTCTCGGGCAGCTCTACGACCCGGTCGACCGCGAGACCCTCCTCTATTATAAGGAAGCGGTCAACGGCCAGATCCTGGAGGAGGGCATCACCGAGGCGGGGTCCACCGCGTCGTTCGTCGCCGCGGGCACCGCCTACGCGACGCACGGGATCAACATGATCCCGTTCTTCATCTTCTATTCGATGTTCGGATTCCAGCGCATCGGTGACTTCATCTGGGCGGCCGGCGACATGCGCTGCAAGGGTTTCCTGCTCGGCGGCACCTCGGGCCGGACGACACTCGCCGGGGAGGGCCTCCAACACCAGGACGGGCACAGCCACGTGCTCGCACTGACGCACCCGCGCGTGCGCGCGTACGATCCGACGTTTGCGTATGAGCTGGCCGTGATTCTGCACGATGGCATCGAGCGGATGTACAAGCACGATGAGAAGCTCATCTATTACATCACGGTAATGAACGAAACCTACCGGATGCCGCCCATGCCCGAAGGGTGCCGCGAGGGCATTCTGCGCGGCGTGTACCGTTTCAAGGCCTCGGACCGGCCGGACGCGAAGAACAAGGTGAACCTGTTTGGGAGCGGCGCGATCCTCAACGAGGTGCTGCGCGCGCAGCGCATTCTGGAAGACGCCTACGATGTCCCGGTCGACGTCTACAGCGTGACCAGCTACAGCGAATTGTATCGCGACGCCGTCGAGTGCGAGCGCTGGAACCTGCTGCACCCGGGCGAAGAGGCCAGGGTCCCGTACGTCGGTCAGGTCCTGAAGGGAACGAAGGGCGTGTACGTGGCGGCCTCCGATTACATGAAGGTGTTGCCCGCGTCGATTGCGAGCTGGGTCCCCGGGCACCTGGACTTTCTCGGAACGGACGGGTTCGGCCGCTCGAGCAACCGGGCCGGTCTGCGCGACTTCTTCGAGGTCGACGCGCGCTACATCGCGCTGGCCGCACTGCGGGCGCTCGCGCGCGACGGACACGTGAAGAAGTCGGTGGTGAAGGACGCGGTGCAGGACCTCGGCATCGATCCCGACAAGGCGAACCCGCACCGGGATTAGAGGACGTTATGCTCAGAAAGATCGCCCTCGCGCTGCTCGCGCTGGCCGTGGTGATTCAACTCGTGCCGTATGGCCGCGGGCATTCCAATCCGCCCGTGACCGGCGAGCCGGTCTGGAACGGTCCGGAAACCCGGGCTACCTTCCAGCGCGTGTGCGCCAACTGCCACAGCAATGAGACCACGTGGCCGTGGTACAGCCACATCGCGCCGGTGTCGTGGCTCGTGCAGCACGATGTCGACGAGGGTCGCGCGGAGTTCAATGTTTCGCACGCGGACGTCGGCAAGGATGCCGACGATGCCGCGAAGATGGTGCTCAAGAACCGCATGCCGCCGAAGATCTATCTCGTGGGCCATCCGGAGGCCCGGCTCACCGATGACGAAAGACGTGCGTTTGCGGTGGGGCTCGATGCGACGTTCGGTGAGGGGCGGGCCCACGGTGGGGATGAAACTGAGTCCATGCGCGAAAAAGCCGGCTACCTGGACCCGTGACAGCGTTGAACGGCCATGAGTAAGAAGATCGGTATCGTTACCGGCGGCGGCGACTGTCCGGGATTGAACGCCGTCATCCGAGCGGTCGCGAAGGCCGCACTTCGGCGCGACTGGAACACCATCGGGGTGCTGGGCGGGTTCGAGGGCCTCATCGAGCCGCAGAACATCCGCCCGCTCTTCTACCGCGACCTCGACGGTCTGCTGGCCCGCGGCGGTACCATCCTCGGAACCGCCAACCGCGGCCGCTTTGCCGCCAAGACCGGGCACGGCCAGATTCGCGCCCTGCCCGCGGAACTGATCGACGAGACGCGGCGCGGCTTCGACAGGCTGGGACTGCGCGGGCTGGTCGTCATTGGTGGCGATGGAACACTGACGGTCGCGCAACAGCTGCACGAGAACGGAATGCCCGTGGTCGGGGTTCCAAAGACCATCGACAATGATCTCAGCGGGACCGCGGCAACGTTTGGTTTTGATTCCGCGGTCGCGTGTGCGATGGATGCGCTCGACCGGCTGCACACGACCGCCGAAAGCCACAACCGCGTGATGGTGCTGGAGGTGATGGGGCGTTACGCCGGGTGGATCGCCGTGTACGCGGGTATCGCCGGCGGAGCGGATGTCATTCTGATCCCGGAAGTTCCGTTCAGCTACGACAGCGTGTGCGCCAAGATCGCGGAGCGGGAAGCGGCGGGACGCCGCTTCACCATTGTCGTCGCGGCTGAAGGCGCGCACGAGATCGACGGCAGCGAGCGGGTGGCGGGCAATCAGGACAACCGCGAAGAGCGCCTGGGTGGGATCGGTGGCGCCATCGCGGCCGAAATCGCCGAACGAACCGGCAAGGAGACGCGCGCGGTGGTGCTGGGTCACCTGCAGCGGGGCGGCAGCCCCACCAACATGGACCGCGCGCTGTGTACGATGTTTGGCACCAAGGCGGTGGAACTGATCGCCGACGGGCGTTTTGGACGCATGGTGTCATTTACCGGCACCGACGTCGTCGATGTTCCGATCTCGGAAGCGGTGCACGAACTGCGCCTGGTGCCCACCGACAGCGGTTTTGTTCAGTCCGCGCGCGCACTGGGCATTTCACTCGGCGACTAGACGCCGGATTGTGAGGAGAGTGCATGAAGATCGCACTGGGGGCCGACCACGCCGGATTCGAACTCAAGGAGCGCATCAAGGCACACCTGCAGGGTTCGAGGCACGAGGTCATCGATCTGGGCACCAACGGCCTCGAAGCGGTGGACTATCCCGACTTCGCCGAGGCGGTGGGAACCGCGGTGCGCGATCGCCGCGCCGAGCGGGGCATTATCCTGTGCGGGAGCGGTGTGGGCGCGTCGGTGGCGGCCAACAAGATTCCGGGAGTGCGCGCCGGGTTGTGTCACGACCATTACTCCGCCCACCAGGGCGTGCAGCACGACGACATCAACGTGCTGGTGCTCGGCGGACGTGTGGTGGGTGAGTCGGTTGCGCTGGAACTCGTGGACGCGTTTCTCGACGCGCGCTTCTCGGGCGAAGACCGCCACCGCCGCCGTCTCGACAAGGTCAAGGCCATCGAGAAGCGTTATTCGTCGACATAGGCAGGTTTGTGCGTCCGGGATGAGGCGGTGTCCGGCCGCTCGCTGAGCGTCACGCCCCGGATCGAGACTCATGAGCCGCTGCTCGGACGGCCGTCCACCGCCTCATCCCGGACGCGCCCGACACCCGCGCGGAGTGGCTTGCTTCGGGTCCGTGCTGTGCGCGATAATCACGCGACTTTTTCCAGGGGACTACTCAGGGGAACACAATGATCGTCGAAATCCGACTGCCTGAAATTTCCGAGAATGTCGACGCCGGTGATGTCGTCAAGGTGCTCGTCGGCGCCGGCGATCGCGTCGAAGTGGATCAGTCGCTGATCGAACTCGAAACCGAGAAAGCCGTGTTCGAGGTTCCGTCCACCGCGGCCGGTGTGATCTCCGAGGTTCCGGTGAAGCCGGGCGACTCGGTCAAGGTGGGCGACGTGATCGCGCGCGTCGACACCGAAGCCGGTGCCGCCGTGACCGCGAAGGAAACGGCGAAGCAGCCGGCGGCTGGAACGAAAACCGCGCAGGATTCGAGTGCAAGCGGTGGTGCGAAGCCGGCTCCGGCGGCACGGCCGCCGGTCCGGCCCGAGCCCGTCGAAGACGATGCGGACGCGGGAACGGAGAAGCTGCGCGGGGCGGTGGTTGCGGTGGCGCAGGAGCAGGGGGCACCGGTGCCGGCGTCGCCAACGGTGCGCCGGCTCGCGCGCGAGCTTGGCATCGAAATCCACCGCGTCGGTGGCAGTGGCCCCGGTGGCCGGATCACGTCGGAAGACGTGCACAAGTTCGCGAAGTCCATCATCAGTGGCGCGGCGTCGTCAACGAGCACCCCGGCGTCGCCTGCGCGAAGTCTCCCCGATTTCGCGCGTTTTGGCGAGTTCGAGCGCACGCCGATGTCGAAGGTCCGCCAGCTCACGTCGCACAACCTCGCGGCGGCGTGGAATACCATTCCGCACGTTACCCAGCACGACGAGGCCGACATCACCTCTCTGGATGCGGCGCGGCAACGCTACGCGGCCCGCGTCGAAGCGGCGGGCGGCAAGCTCACGATGACGTCGATCCTGGTCAAGGTGTGCGCGTCGGCGCTGAAGAAGTTCCCGGACTTCAACGCGAGCATCGATGCCGGGCGCAATGAGATCATCCACAAGCGCTACGTCAACATCGGCATCGCGGTCGACACCGACCGCGGTCTGCTGGTTCCGGTGGTCAGGGACGCGGACCGCAAGAACATCGCCCAGCTTTCCGCCGACGTCACGCAGCTCGCCGACAAGGCGCGCCACAAGAAGATCATGCCCGACGAGATGGAGGGCGGAAACTTCACCATCTCCAACCTCGGCGGCATTGGTGGCGTTGGCTTCACGCCCATCGTGAACTGGCCGGAAGTCGCCATCCTGGGCGTTTCGCGCGCGTCAATGAAACCGGTATATGTTGCGGGCGACCGCTTCGAGCCGCGTCTGGTATTGCCGCTGTCCCTTTCCTACGACCACCGGCTGATCGACGGCGCCGCCGCCGCGCGCTTCCTGCGCTGGGTGT
>DASUGO010000106.1:0-72337 GCA_036273975.1 Candidatus Krumholzibacteriia bacterium | reverse complement strand
ATTGACTACGCAGCAACAAAGAGTTCGACGTACGCTCGCTCGGCACGCAGTCGGAGTCGGCCAGCGGCGCTTTACGCTGGAGGAATGGCGGAAGGTTGGCCATCTACACGAGAATGATCGCTGGGACGCGAAGCTTCGCGCCTTGGGCGTATCAGAGAGGCAGTTTGAAGAAGTTCTCGCCGCACAGGACGCCCCATCGGAGTTACCTCCGCTGACCGCATTTCTTACGGGTGGCGCCGATCGCGACAGCTACAACGTGACGGCACAGCCCTTGGAGCCAGAGTTCCTGTTCGTTCTTCCCGGGGTGCAGAGGGCTTTCGCGAGACGCATCGAGCCGGCGCTATCTAGTCTTAGAAACAGCTACGGATCGTGCATTGAGGATCTCCGTGGGGATATTGAGCGCGGATTCTCCAGTCGGCTATTCCAGGAACTTGCGCCAGCGCTCGCGGTTGAGTTGAACAAGGCCAGGACAAACGGTCTGTTGGAAGGTGAGACGGCCTCAGGGCGATTTCGAGACTTCATAGTCAACGGCACGGGGTCTGATGAGTGGATTCGTTACTTCTTCGAGAGAAGGCCCGTTGCCCTCGAACTCACGCGCATCGTGCTTGACAACTTTGTTGACCACGTAGAGCGCCTTGTTGGCCGAATGACAGCTGATTGGCCAGTCCTCATGAACGTGATGGGATTATCGAAAGACACGGTTCCTCAGCGGCTCGTGTTCGACCGTGGCGACCGTCACCAAGGTGGGTTGTCGGTTGTAGAACTTCAGACGAACTCGGGGCACAAGTGCTACTACAAGCCGAGAAGTCTCGGTATGGATGCTGCGTTTGCCCAATTCCTTTCATGGTTTCACGAGCGTGCGGGCTTTTCCCTTGATTTTAGAAGCCCTCGACTGGTTGACTGCGGCCAGTATGGATGGATGGAGCATGTTGAATACGGAGAGTGCATCAGCGTCGAGCAAGTGCAGCGATTCTACTATCGTCAGGGTGGCCTCTTGTCCGTAATGTTCCTGTTCGGGACGCATGACATGATCGATGACAATATTGTTTGCAGTGGTGAGTATCCATACTACATCGATGCGGAGTGTCTTGTTTCCCCAGCTCTCCCGACACCTTTTCCTGAGCAGGTACCATCTTCAAGCGCGGTTTCGGTCTTCATGGAAAGTGTGATGCAGAGTGGGCTACTTCCACGCTGGGCTTATGGCGACGCCGAGCGTCCTGGTGTTGCGTCCGGTGGGTTGTTTCCAATGGATGGTCAGCCGCACTCGGGGAGACTGGTTGCATGGAGGGACGTCGGAACGGATCAGATGCGCCAGGAAGTCGTAGAGCATACCTACAGATCGCCGGACCGACATCTGCCAAGACTGAACGGTGAGTTGCAAGTGGTGGGGGGGCATGTCGATGCACTGATAGAGGGTTTTCGCGAGGGCTATAGCCTGCTGTTGGCCGAGCGGGGCGAGCTGCTGGCGGATGGTGGGCCGCTCGCGCCCATGTACAAGGCCCCGTTTCGCTTGTTGCTACGGGACACAGATATCTACCTGCGAACCAGAACGGAGGCCTTGCACCCTCGCAATCAGCAGTGTTTCCTTGACGTGGATTTGGTGTTCGAGAACTTGTGGGGCTCTCACTCCAACCTGATTCGCGGTCCCGTTATTCAGTCGGAGATTGATCAGATGTGGAACGGGGACGTTCCGTATTTTTGGGGCTCGGGAAAGAACCGAGACCTTCACGACGGGACCGGAGCCTGTGTTGAGAGGGACTACTTTGTTGAGAGTATTCCCGAGGGGGTAGCTCGACGACTTGCTCGAATGTCCGTCGAGGACCGTACTCGCCAGGAGGCGATTATTGGGCAATCACTTGCGGTATTCACTGACAATAACGCGAAGAGGGTTCGTCTACCCAAAGCGACGTTGGAGGAGACCGGGTCGGTCGGGCGACCGACGCCTGAGCGACTCATTGCCGCCTCGTGTCGAATTGCCGACCGTATACTCGATCAGTCATTTTCGAGTGAAGAAGAGATATCGTGGATAGCGGCTAACATCGGACCGCAGGGCGGTTGGAGGATTAGCGCGTATCCTCAAGGGCTATACGACGGAATGGACGGAGTTTGCCTTTTCTTCGCCTATCTTTCGTTGCTGTCTGGTAACGAGAAGTACAGCGAAGCTGCTTGCAAAATCGCATGGAGGAGCCGTATCCGCCTTCAGGAACTGGGTTCGGGGTGGTACCGAAAAGTTATGCCGCGCCAGCCGTTTCTCTCCGTGTTCGCCCACCCTTTATCCTGTGTGCACTCTTTGTGCCACTTGGAGTCGCTATTGGGGGTAGAGTGCCTCGATCACGCACTCGTTGATAACGCACTCGACTGGATTGATCGCTTTGTCGTCGAGGACGAACGGTTGGACCTTGTATTCGGGCAGGCGGGCGCGCTTCCGTTGCTGATGACGCTGTCGTCCTCATCCTCGTACGGTGATCAGTGCTCTGAGCTCGCGTGCGTGATCGGGACGAATCTTGTTCAAAGAGCGCGCCGTACTGGTCTGGGAATGTGCTGGGACTCAATTGAGTTCAAGGGGTTCGCACCTTTTGCGCATGGGTCCGCTGGTATCGGATTTGTCCTTACCTGGCTAGGTAGTGTGACTGGGCGGGCCGAGTTCGTATCGGCGGGATTGGAAGCAAACAGGTATGTGCAGTCAATGTATCAGCCGGATGTCCGGGGATGGGCGCAAGTGCCAGATGAACCCGCTTCGATTCATGGAGGGTGGTGCAATGGATCGTCCGGTATTGTCCTGAGCCATCTGCTTATGGCGGAATTGACAAAGACGTCTCCCGACGATGCCTTGGTTCGGATCGGTGGCGAGCACATAGTTCGCAATGGGCTCGGTCAAACACACTGCATCTGTCACGGCGATGCCGGAGCAATCGAGGTACTCGAAGCACTAGGGCGAGCCATCAAAGAACCAGCCTATGCATGTGCCGTTGACAGGCAGCTCGAACATATGTGCTCATGGGCGGAGTCTGGCGAGAAGTGGGTATCGGGAATGCCAGAGCGGTCCGTAGAATTGCTTGGCCTGTATTGGGGACTTTCCGGGATTGGGTATCAGTTCTTGCGACTGGCGGACTGGCGTCGTGTTCCCAGCGTGTTGGTCGCGGAAGGCCCGATTCGAGAATGGAGAACACTCCATTGATCTTGGGTGCAAGGGGTGCCCGCCCTAGCTACGCCATAGGTGGTGTGCTAGCATTCGGCGTCAGCTTTTTCGTCTACGCGCGTACGATGGAAGCGACTTCGAGCTTCTGGGACTCGGGTGAGTTCATCGCCGCAGCACACGTCTTAGGTGTACCTCACTCTCCGGGAACGCCGCTCTACATTCTCGTTGCAAAGGTTGCTAGTTTACTTCCTTTCTGGTTTCTCTCGGTAGCTCAACGCGTCAATCTCCTCTCCGCGTTTTGTGGCGCGGCCGGAGTACTCCTTGTTTACGCATTGATTGTTCGTCTTTTGGATGACATGCAGGGGCGCAGTCAAACGACCGCGGACCAGGTTGTGCGTGTTGGTGGGGCGTTGACTGGGGCTCTGTTCCTTGCTTTCAGTGACACCTATTGGACGAACTCCACAGAGGCCGAGGTCTACAGCATGAGCACCGCGTTCATGGGCTTCATGACCTGGCTCACCATCAAGTGGGGTGATATGCCCAAGACGACGCGGTCGACGTCGCTTATTTATCTCACCTTCTACCTGCTCGCGTTGAGTGTGGGCTTCCACCTCGGCACCGTGCTCGTCTTCTCGGGGATATTTGTTTTCGTGCTGATGTCGAAAGATCGTCCTTTTTTCACGTTGGAGTGGTTCATTGCTAGCGGGGCGTTGGGAATATTTGTCGCTGACGTAACCATCTACCGTGACAGCGGGCTCACGCTATTCTTTTTGGTTGGGCTGGCGGCGGCTACAATTTGGCTTTACGGTCGTGGTCGACCGTTCGCCGCCGTATGCACGGGGCTTTTCATCCTCGGTCTCAGCGTGCACCTCATGCTGCTCATACGCTCTTTGCACAACCCTGCCCTCGATGAGGCGGACCCGGAGTCGTGGCGCAACCTGTACGCGGTGATTCGCCGCGAGCAGTACCCGCCCACCAGTATGATCCATCGCAAGGCGACCTGGGCCTTTCAATTTCAACATTTCAACGCGTACTTCCAAGCCCAGTTCCAGATGTTCCAAGCGTACGTCGGGAATGTCAACCTAGGTTCGCTGATTCCTGTGGGACTCGGCATCTGGGGTATGGTCGACCAGTTTGCCAAGCATCGGAAGACGTTCATAATGTTGTTTACAACATTGCTGGTAATGAGCGTTGGGTTGATCATCTTTCTGAATTTTTCAGACAGCGAGGTGCGTGAGCGCGACTACTTCTACTCCCCGGCATTCTACTACTTTGCGATCTATATCGGCATTGGTGCGTGCAGTGTGCTGGCGGAACTTCGCAATCTGTTTGCGCGTGGCGGGTACGCGGTTCCGACCACTGTGGCGTGCGTTGCGTTGCTGCTTGCGATGCCTTTCACCACGCTCCGGCAGCACTACTTCATGCACGACCGGTCGAAGAACCACACCTGCGCCGAGTACGGTCGCAACATGCTTGTTTGCTTGGAGCCGAACGCCATTCTGTTTACCAACGGCGATAATGACACGTTTCCGCTATGGTACATCCAGGAGGTGGAGGGGTATCGGAAGGATGTGCGCGTCGTGAATCTAAGCCTGCTCAGCACGCCGTGGTATATGAAACAGTGTCGGGACAACGAGCCAAGGGTGCCTATCGCTTGGAGCGACGAGCAAATCGACAATATTGAGATGGTCCCGTCAGGGGATCGGTGGTTACTACCGCGCGACCTCGCTGTAGACCACATCCTTCGCACGAACAAGTTCGAGCGCCCCATCTACTTTGCGGTGACGATCCCGTCCAGCACCTTTGCGCCATACCGGGACATTCTGGAGATGGAAGGGTTGGCGTACAAGGTGGTGCGTCGCAAGGGCGAGAACATGGTGAACGTGCCGAAGCTTGAGAATTGTATCGTCAACGAGTTCACCTACGGCGGTATTCTCGACAAGAACTGGAAGCGGGACAACAGTATCTACCTGCAGCCGTACATCGAGCACCTGATTCAGAACTACTCGGCCGCGTTTGTGCAGCTCGCCTATGAGAAGCACCGGGAAGGGGACTACCAGCAGGCGGCGCGATACATGGCAGTGTCGGGGCAGATTTCTCCGCAGCTCGAGCCGCCTCGCCAGTTGCTGGGGCTCTACTATCTCGATGCTGGCGATACCACGCAGGCGGTGCAGTTCTATCTGGATGCCCTGCGCGAGAGTCCGGGTGACATGCAGCTGATGTACCGGCTCGCGGGTGTTTACGAGAAAATCGGTGATTACCCCGCGGCGCTGGAGCTGATCGATCCCATCTTGCGCGTGGACCCGGAGAGTCAGGAACTCGTCATGATGGGCTACACACTTGGAGTGCGCGCGGGAATGTACGACCGTGCGCGCGGCTACCTGACCGAGTGGCTCACACGCCACCCGGACGACGCGGAGATCAAGGAGATGCTCGCAGACTTCGATCGGCAGCTTCAGAAGGCACCGCGAGGTCAGTAGTCGGATCTTGTTCGTTTCGCGTATTCTAGCTCGTACGGCAAGCCGAAGGGCATGATGTCCTCAGGTATAGTGGTCCCGCCCGGCGCCCTCGAGGGGCGAGATCGAGCTTGTGCCCGTCATTCCACCTCAAGCAGTGACCTGCTCCCCAACTTCGATCTCTCTGCGGGTCCCATTGGGCGGAAGAGCACGCCGGGCGCTGGCAGGACTGCGAGCAATGTCGCGGCGAGTTGGAGACGGAGCTGTACGTCTACTACGGGACCAACGAATACAACTTCGAGAAGCTGGAGAACCCGCCGGCGTTCGAGCCCACGCATTGCGCGAAATGCAACGTGGTGATCTCCCTCGGAGAGGACGGCTACACGATGTCGGGCGGCGAGTACTGGTGCGAGCGGTGTGCGGCCGTGGAGTTTCGGCGCAAGCACCCGGGGGTCGATGCGCCGGCGGCCGACGCACCGATGAACCGTGCGGCGCGGCGACGGGCGCAGCGCGCGTCGCGCTCGAAGCGACGGTGAGTGCTCGTGGAGAAGGCGAGCGGGCGCGTGCTGTACCGCTGCTGTCCCCCTGCTATCCCCCGATTTCGCCTAATGCGTTCTATCAGATCGCTATAATGGAGGGAAATCTGCTGTCCCTAAGTAGACCGTAAGAAGGGTTTTTCAGAAACGGGCTAGTTTGGGCCTCCAGGGGCTCTCGACCGCCCGGGGCGGTCCGCCTATCACATTCCCCCAAAGCCAGTTACGCCGATCCCAGCCCCCCGACGGGGCGCTATCCCTCGGTACAGCAAATGGGTCAGAAACGGGGCGTTTTGCTAGACCCTGGGCAGCGCGCCCGATAGACTCTGACACCGCTCCCATGACGCACTACCGCGACTTCGTTCATGACTTTCCCGTTCGCTGCCGGGATGTCCTGGAATGGTTCTCCGACCCGGCTGCCGCTCTAAGAACGAATGGCCTCCTGATGCAGAGGAAACCGGACGGAGATGCGCCTGACACCGCGAAAAGCCGACGCGGTGTGCCCCTCGTCCAAATGCACAAAAGGACTTAGAACAAGAAAGAACCTATGCTTCCAGACTTCCCGGCGATACATCGCGAACTCATGAACTTGGTCAATCAGCGCGTACGCGCGCGCGTTCATTCGGCCGACCCATTCCTTGCGACAGTGGGGCGTTCGGCGCAACACGAAGGAGACACGCGCGCCTACAGAACCGTGGAGGGTGGGCGGCGTCAAATGGATTACAAGGATCTCGGCGTGGACTTCACGATAACTCATGAGGAATTGAAAGACCTATCTGTTGCCGAGATCATGGAGAAGTTTGACAAAGTCGCCGAGGAAATGGCGGGGAACCTTGCCCGAATGATGTATTCCACTGTATCGCGTGTTTCTGAGGAAGCGGGTACCGCTGTTGATGGATGCGGAAAGCCGTTTTCCTTTGATCTGTTTCTCGAAGCGCTGGAGCGTTTGGAAATTGATTTTGATGAAGGAAGCGGAAAGCCGAAGATGCCGGCGCTCGTCGTTAGTCCGGAATTGGGTGCGCACATCCGGAAGGAGATGCCCGCATGGGAACAGAAGGAAGACTGCAAGCGGCGTTTTACCGAGTTGATGGAGCGCAAGCGGAAGGACTGGCATGATCGAGAGGGTAATCGAAAACTGGTTGACTGATGTCGAGGAGCGCGCCTTTCAGGTCCCGTTCTGTCAGCTGCTCGCGTTGCAAGGGCATGAGATAGTGCACCTGTCTCCGCACGGACCGGACGAGCAAGGCAAAGACGTCATCACCATCCATCCAGACGGTACGCCGTGCGCCTACCAGCTGAAAGTCGGAGACATTACACTTGCCCGATGGCGTCAGATAGTCGGGGAGGTTGAAGAGCTTCTCGATATTGCAATCCATCACCCCAGCGTCGACAAGTCCAAACGCCACCGAGCTTGTCTGGTCGTCTCCGGAGATCTGAAAGATCCTGTAAGACGCCAGATCGACGACCGGAACGAGGACCGGAGGCGTTCGGGAGGGAACACCCTCGATGTGCTTGTGAAGGGCCAATTGCTCACTCAGTTCACGAATGCAAGCGAACACTTCTTGCCCCGGGAAGTCAGTGATCTGCGATCGTTCCTTAACCTTTATGCGCGCGATGGGCGTGCTCCGGCTCCCAGAAGCGATCTCGCTCAGATTCTCCGGTCCCTGACGGGACTCGACACCGAGACAGATGCGAAACATGGCTGCCGCGCTGCAGCTAGTGGATTGCTGATCGGAAGCTATCTGATTGCCCCGCACGAACGGGAAAAGAACTGGTGGGCGGTTGCCGACAGCTTGGTCATTGTTGCGGCGACGGCCTGTGCTCTTGCAGAAAAAGTAGGGAGTTATGGAGAGTTCAGGACGACTATCTCCTTGTGTTTGGAGGGCGTGGAACGCGCGCTCGGGGAGCTCGAAAAAGAGGCAGCGAATAGCCCCGATCTGCTGATGGGAACGAGTTTCTTCGACGGTCGGTTTGTTAGGTACCGGGCGACACTCATTGCTGGATACTTGGCGGCTCTCGGCTTGACCAGGAAGCTCTTGGGGAAGTCGGATTGGAGATCCGATGATACGAGTCAGTTCATCGAACAGCATCAAGAAGCGTTCATGCTGTACTCGGAAGCGGCGTTTCCGTGCTTCTTGAACATCATCTGGTACCTTGAGGCGACGGAGAAAGTGGAGTGGGCGATGAAGCTCTTGCAGAAACTGATCAATTCGATTATCGCCGCCAACGAGCACGACCAGTATGAACTGATGAGCCCGTATTACGAACTCGAGTCAATCGTTCGGGGGCAGATGGGCCTCGCGGTTGAGGCTGCGGATGAAACATTTGCAGGCAACTCGTATGCGCTTGACTCACTGGTCACGCTTGCCGTACGAAGCGGCATGCGAAAATACCTTGAAACGAAGTGGCGACCGATAAGTCGAAGCAACATGTCTGAGTTTGTGCCCAAGGATACTTGGGAGTATTACACGTATCGTGCACGACACGGCGAACTGCGGAGTCGATTTCCGAATCAAACGCAGAGCTGGAAGCAACTGGTTGAAGAGGCTGCGAAGGCCGCCGATGAACTACCGGTGGGTATTGGCCAGTGTCCTCAGCTCCTACCCCTGTTCTTGCTGGTCTTTCCACACCGCTTGCGGCTGGGGGTCGTCAAGTATTTAGACGACATTCTCTAGGAGGGGGATCTGGTAGCCAAACAGAGGTCTCCCGGCTATCGGAGACGCGCGATGGCGGTGCGGAGGCTTTTCCGGTCCACGACAGCGTGCCGCTGTGTCGTCCCGACGCCCGCGTGCCCGAGGGCCTCTCGAACGAGATGGAGATCGCGAGTCTGAAGGCAAAGCCGGGTGGCAACGGTGGCGGAGGCCTTGCTGAGAGCAAGAATTAGCCCGCCGGGGGTGCAGATCTGTACCAATGCCCTAGGAATCGGGATCCGCGCCACCCGCTGGATTCAGGTAGAAGTCCCACCCTTCCGCCCACGCGATCATGAGTACCTCAACGGGCTTGGCAAGTAGTCCGACGACGGGCAGCGGTCGGTGGTGTGCAATCAGCGAGTTCATAATAACAACGAGGAAGTACATAGGAAACAGCAGCAATGGAAAAGGGAACCATTCTAGGGCAACGAACGGTGCGCCAAGGGCGACAAATAGGACCGCGAAATCAAGAAAGAAGCTCCATCGGAAGTAAAGCGGGTCCCGGCCGGTGAAGATAAATAGCCCCTTGAGAACAACCCAGAACCAACCATAGCGCCTCCCCACACGCGCTCTCGCAGCTGGAACGAAGGAAGTTTGCTGCTCGGACGTGGAGCGCGTTCCGCAGGCGAATAGGAGCGTGTTAGGCGTGAATAGCACGGCCAGTGGCTCCTCGGTAACGCCGCTGAAAGTTGCGTGAATGATACGTTTGCCACCGATATACGAAGCGACATGGCTGACCTCGGACTTGGTGAGGTACATAACCAGCCAGGCCGGGAAGGAATGCAGGCTCTGGATAAACAGGATGTCTCCCGGCCGAAGGCGGTCGACTAAGGCGTCCGGCAACGTCCCATTGTACGCCGAGGTCATCAGGCTCCTCTGGCCAATGATGCCGAATCGCCCTGGGCGTCGCCTATAGCGCCAGTAGTCGATGAGCGCGCAGATCATCAGTCAGGCGTCTTGGCGCGAGCACAGCGTTTCGCAAGTCTGCATGGATGCCTGTTCGGAAACGGAGTTGAATGGACTGCAACAAGGAGAGGACCAATTACGGCAGCGGGCGGGCCCCGGTTGTCGATCACAGCGAAGCCCTGCATTGCCCTGATGCCGCCCGAGGGATTCGGGATGCCGGGGAGGCGTTGCCCTAAAGGCGTAGCGCGTATTTGCCCTAACGCAGATTACGCTGTGGGAAGCGCGCTTCGAAGATTCAGCGAAACTTGGTCGATGAAGCATTGCCAATCTCGGTACACGCGGACGGAAACCCTCCGAACCTCGGGTGCTCCAGGAGTGACTTCAAACTTTTTCAGCAGCACCCACATTGTTTGGTTGATGTTTTGAGAATCCGAGTAACGGGCGAAGTTCGGTATCTTTCTGGCGTCCAGAAAGCCTCGAGGAATGTTGCGCCGACCGAATTGGAGATTGTCGTCCCAGAGCTCACGCTCGCGATCGCTCCTGGGGACCGCGGAGTTCTGTCTGTAATCGTCTGCGAAAAGGTTGAACGCCGTAACCAAACGTGCGAATAGCTGCGCGGAAATGACGCTCAGATCGAGGTCAGAGTGTTTGCCAAAGCGCCTTCCGAAATCGGGCGCTGGGGCGAGTGAGTAGCCGACTCTCGCGCTCCCGATGAGCGTAATCTCCTTCGGATGGATGCCAAGTTGAGTGCCGAGCCAGCCGCGCACTTCTTCGTATATCGCGGGGCAACCTCGGAAGGCAGCGGGGAGGCCTTCGGTCAGCCAGAGACGCGTGACGATCTCTCGGCTACGGCGCGTGCCTCCGGATAACGCCGCGCGGAGCTCGTCAGCGCTCGGGTATGGGCTCAGTAGCTGCATGAGCCGAGGCTCTATTGCAAACGGTCTTGCCATTGAGATGCCTGTAATTCCCTTCATGCACGTGCCGCCGATAAAGGCCAAGTAGGTGCTCCGTACGGTAACCGATCTGAAGCGTTCGCGTGGACGGTGCGGTTCTCGGCTCGGGATACTTCAGCCGCGCGACCAAACCGGCGGCTTCGTCCAGCGCCAAGGAGCTGGGATGCAGCCCAAGCCGCTGGCACGCCTGCTGATAACCATTCATACGCCAACCATAATAAGCGATCTGGAGATATACAGATGGGAGGATCTCCTTCGGAAAGGACTGGGCCACGAGGATGGCGAGCAGTATCTCCTTCAATTTGCGACGAAGGGTGCGCTCGTATCGCCCTGTGATTGTACGGACTACCTGCTGCTCGATTGTGCTGGCACCTTCACGCGATCCATGTGCCACACGCCGCCAGAGTGCGCGGCCAATTGCGAATAGATCGAAGCCTGGATGCCGGGCGTGTCTGTGATCCTCGCCCGAGACAAGCAACTGCTGGGCGATCAGAGGCGGAGCAACGTCGACGCGGTTGGCAAGGCGTGTGCGCTCAAGCTCGACTCGGAGGCGCACCATGCGCCACTCGGAACGTACCAGCGCGCGCAAGACAAAGACGACGCTGACTCGCAGCAATACAATGGTTCCTTCGGATGAGGCCCAGTGCCGACCGGCCGTCAACCTACCGCCAGGCTCCATCGGTCGCGGTGCACGTCATGAGCGTTGTAACCACTGCGTTTCCGATGGGTACAAGAAACTGAAGGTCCGGTTGGTCAGACTATCAGAATAGCATAGGAAAGAATCGAGCGCCTTGCCTTGGCGGGTCAGCGAGGGACTTTCTCAGGGAGAGCATCACGGGACTGACAGGCGAGTAATGGCAGATCGAAGGCTCCGCTTGTCCACCACCGCGTACCGTTGAGTTGTCCCGACGCTCGCATGACCGAGAGCCTCCCGAACGAGGTGCAGATCGCGGGTCTGTTGATAGAGCCGGGTCGCGAAGGTGTGGCGAAGGGAATGCACCGTAAAGACCTGACCGAGTCCCACCCGGTCCCGCCAATGCGCAAACCGAATCTGGACCTGGCGGGGGCCGATTCGACCACCCCCGTGCGAGCGGAAGACAGAACCTTCACCGCCCGTCTGCGTCTTGACGTGAAGGCCGAGGTCCCGCCGAAGGCCTGCGTTCAGGTATACCGTTTGCTCGACGCCCCCCTTCGCCTTGATACGCAGCGTCCCCGCCTTCAAGTCCAGATCCCCGAGGTTCAAGCCGACCAGCGACCCCAGCCGGATTCCCGTACCCAGCATGAGCCGGAACATCAGTTCGTCGCGCCGGGCGAGCGGCCCGCGGTGCTTGCCGATCGTCTTGAGCAGCTGATCCACTTCCGCGGCTTTCATCGCCCGCGCTGGGAGCTGCTGCAGGCGCGCGTATCGCACAAGTCGGGCCGGGTTTCGGGTCAAGTAGTCCGAGTCGACGAGGAACCGGAAGAACACCCGGAGGGCGGTCTTTGAGCGGTTGACGGACGCGGGCTTCTTGGGCCGGCCGGCCGGGGTCAAGGCGAACCCCGAGGAGTTGACGAACAGGGCCAGCCGGTGGGGCGTGATAGACCGCACCGCAGTCCTGGGGCCCAGAGCCCGGGCGAGGCGTTCCAGGTCCCAGAGGTAGCACTCCCGGGTCCGGGGGCTCTTCCCGTCCGCCCGGAGCTGGACCTCGAATCGTTGGATCGCTGCCTGAAGCGTCATCGCTTGCATCATCGAACCTCCACGTATTCCATGCACAGCCGGAGCACCTCGTCGTAGGACCGAGCGGCAAATGCTCGCTTCACGAACTCCGACGCACTGCTAGTCTGCCCCGCACGTTGGAGTGTCTCTCGGACCCGACCGATGACGGCGAACACGTTGCCGTCGGTCCCAACCAGTTTGCACACGGGTCTCTCGACGTTCTCTGGGCCGTCCACGACAACCGAGCGGAGCCAGGCAAACCCCTTGCCCAGGTCCTTCATGCGTTGTTGCGCCTCCGCGAGGTCCGAGCTCTCCTCGACGAGCTTTACGAGCGCCAGCCGCCCGGAGATGATGTCGGCGATCTTCGCTTGCGCGTAAGTGTCGTCATCGAGGCCGGGGTCCACGTGAACCGGCCGGGCCTCGCGGTCGACGGCGAGGAAGTCCTCAATGGCGTTCCGGAGGCCGAGGTGGTAGGTGAGGTGCCCGCCCTTGACCACGAGCGTGGGGAGCACAGTGCCTTCCGCGTCGCGGCTCAAGGCCCGCTCGGTGATGGTGAGGCCGAGGTCGATAACACCCGCCTCGAACGCCCGGACGAGGGCGGGCAGGTAGCGCACCATCGCCAGCATCGCGCGGGCGATCTCTTCTTGGGATGCGAAGTCCAGCATGGGTCCCTGTTGGCACCGCCGGGCGGCGCGCCGCGGGCCGGGGCTGGTTCATGAACGCTTCCCGGGGGCGCGGGAGTCAACCCCCCAAGATATGGGGACTCCGAGCGCCCCGAGGCCCTTGTGCTTGTGGTTCTGGGCGGCCATAATCTGCGCAACGGGGCCAGGCTCCGGGCTGAAGGAAGGAGGTGCGGTGTCCACAATTATCATCTGTTCAGCGTGCGGCGCTGTCTCGAAGGGCGGCGATCCGATCGATGATCGGACGTGCCCCCGATGTGGGGGTGGCGCGGTGAAGGTGTCTGATTCGCTTGAGATCAACGACACGGGCCCGACGGCATTTGAAACCATCTCCAGCACGATCAAGGACCCGAGCAGGCCGAGCAGAGAAAAGGCGCGGCAGCGTTTCAAGGCAGCGGACGAGTTGTCGCGCGACCGAGGGACGCGTGTGTGGCGGGAGTGGTCGGCCGACCGCGATCGCAATCTATACAAAGAGAAGGTGACCGATCTGGAAACGGGCGAGATCATTCACGAATGCGACGAGCCGTTGTCGGAGCACCGAGGGCATGGCCGCGACAAGCATCGGAACAACAAGATCACGAATGACGCGGACAGAGAATGAACAGACTTAGACGCTCGTTACAGGTTCTTGGCGAGCTTGCTTTTGCTGGACAGGTAGTGATCTGGGTTCTAGCGGGGTGCGCGACCGTTCTCGCTGTGATTGATCGCGTGCCCGCTTATCTGATTCCTGCACTTCTCGGTGCGACCGTGTTGTTCGTCTATCTTGGCGTGCGAGCGACGATTTGGCTCTGGTGGTACGCGTGGCCGCGGCCGAACTTCACGATGGATGAGTTGTTGCACTACCTGGGGAATGAGAGCCGGATCGGATCGGGGCTTCGCCCGATGGTGAGTATTGCACCCAAAGATGAACCTGAACTCACCGACAGGCAGATTGACGCTCTCGTCGATCCATACTTGAGAATAGCGCAAGAGGTGCGGGAAGCGGCACATACCGGGCGCCTGAGGGTCTGGGCAAGGTCTGGCGAGTTCGGGGCGCTTCACAAGATCGTTCCCAAGGAGTTTTTCGAGCACCACGCCTTCGACCAGTTTGCGGCCTACCTCGGCTTCGCCCAGCGGCCTGAGTACCATGGAGAATCAAACGTCATGATCACGCACGTCGAGGGGCAGGACGGCGTTTGCATGGTCGATCCGATGTTCTGGAAACCACAAGTGAAGCTCTTATGGCCGCCAAAGAAATGGTGGCGATCAATCCTATGACGGCTTGGGGAATCAGGATGCCGGATGAACCGATTCTGCTGGTCTTGGGAGCCGGTGCCAGCGTTCCCTTCGGGTTTCCCACCGGCCGGGACCTTTGCGACTCCATCATTGACGGGCTAGCCGATGACAGTTCGCCGATTCGTCGCACTCTCGGCGAACTCGGGTATGGTGACGAGGACATAGGTGACTTTCGGGACCGCCTTACGCGTTCTGTGGCGGGGACGATTGATCAGTTCTTGGAGCACAACTGGCGCTATTCGGATATGGGCCGGGCGATCATGGCGCATGAGCTTGCGCGCCGGGAGGACGAGGCGAGGCTGTTTGATAGGAAGAACGGGAACTGGTACGCGCTGCTAGCGCGGCATTTCTTCCCAGGACCTTCCGATCTTGATAATCGGAGAATCGGTTTTGTCACGTTCAATTACGATCGTTCGCTCGAGCATTTTCTGTTCACGTGGATCGTGAACCGATTGAATCGCACCGAGGCCGACGCTGCGCGCTTCGTTAATTCGCTTACGATCGACCACATGTATGGCAAGTTAGGGCATCTCCCGTGGGAACAGCCAAACGCGCAGGATACCGCGAGCAGCTACAGCCGGCCGTACGGTATGGAGGTAGCGTGTGACGCCATAGCTGGATGCGCGGAGTGCTTGCGGATCCCCTATGATCCTGGGATCACGCGAGAGCCGTTCAGGCATGTGTCTCTTCATCTAGGCAGTTACAGGGCGATTCACTTCCTGGGGTTTGGCTATGATGACCTCAATCTCCGACGACTCGGGGTTACCGAGGACCACGGCCTGACGACCCTGCATGGATCCGCCTATAAGGTAGGGCAACGCGTGAAGGAGAGGATCGAGTCGGGCTATCGTATCCAACTCGACAGAGAAGGGCGCCCGGCGTTGGAATACCTGCAAGAAGTCCTCGGGTGGGAATAGCGGCGAAAGCGAGCCGGCAGGAGGTGTTGTTGTGCCGATAGCTATGAGATCGAGATCAGGTGACCTGCGCCAGACCGTCCTCCGCCTTCGCGCTCTGCGCCGCGAGACGGTCCG
The DNA here is from genome assembly GCA_036273975.1 of Candidatus Krumholzibacteriia bacterium. Taxonomy (GTDB): domain Bacteria; phylum Krumholzibacteriota; class Krumholzibacteriia; order WVZY01; family JAKEHA01; genus JAKEHA01. The sequence continues at coordinate 56,978 of DASUGO010000106.1, read as the reverse complement.
GCGCGAGATTGTTCGGCAGGGTGGAGTTGGTCTCCTCGCGTCCCACGTGCTCGGCTACGACGTTCGTCCGTTCCACCAGGAGATGATCGACTTTCAGGGGGCAGCGCCGGACACCTGCCTCCAGCTGGCACCACGGGGGTACGGCAAGTCGACGATCCTCACGATCACCCGGGTGATCTTCGAGATCCTCAAGAACCCCAACATCCGCATTCTGATCTCCTCAAACACGCAGATCCAGGCCGAGGTGTTTCTGCGCGAGATTAAAGCGCACTTCGAGAAAAACGATCGGCTGAAGGAATACTTCGGCAACTTCGCCTCGGAGGACAAGTGGGACACACGCGAGATTGTGGTCGGTCCTCGGACATCAACCGCGAAGGAGAGTACGATCACGTGCGTGGGCGTGGGTGGCCCGGTGGCCTCTCGCCACTATGACCTCATCATCGCGGACGATCTGGTGGACGAGGAGAACGCCCGCACCGAGACCCAGCGTGAGCGGGTGAAAACGTGGTGGTACCAGACGCTGCTTCCTTGCCTGGAGCCCGACGGGCGGCTTTTCGTCATCGGGACGCGGTACCACCACCTCGACCTCTACGGACACCTCATCCGAAACGAGTACGCGGAGAAGCACCAGATCATCCGTGCGATTGCGCCGGACGGAGCCACGCCATGGCCCGAGAAGTTCTCGCTCGAGTGGTTGGAGGAGCACCGGCGCCAGGCGGGCTCTATCATCTTCAACGCCCAGTATCAGAATGACACCAGCCTCATGAAGGGTCACATCTTCCGCGAAGAGTGGTTTCGGTTCTACGACGAGGAGCCCAACTGGGCCGAGATGCACCATTTCATTGGCTGTGACCCGGCGGCGACGAAGCGTGAGGCCATCATTTCCGCAGGGCGCAGCGACACGGACTGGTGGACCATTGTCGTGGGTGCGCGGCCGTTCAAAGAGCAGAAGTATGCCTCGGAAGTCTACGTGCGGGAAATCTGGCGCGGGCGGTGCACGAAGGAAGAGTACCTGGACAAGCTCAAGCAGTTGAACCAGAAGTACAAGCCCTTGAAAGTCATGATCGAGACCGTGGCGGCACAGGAGTATCTGGCGCAGGATGCGGAGAAACACATGCCGGTCCGCCGCATGGAGCGGACGACCGACAAGGTGGCGCGCGCCTACTGGTTACAGGCGTTCCTGGAGAACGGGCAGATTCTCTTGCCAGCCAAGCATATCGCCCATGGCCCGTGGGTTGACTGGCAAGCGCTGATGGACGAGCTCCTCCTGTTCCCGCAGGGCGAGCACGACGACTTCTTTGACGGGCTTCAGACGATGATGGAGGGCGCAATGTCGGTCGTTTCGGGCGGAGACTGTGGCGCCTTCGTTGTGCCCTCCTTAAGGGAACGGTGGGAGGCGGAGGAACGATGGAACTCGCTGCGTTCGTTCAGGCGTGGCTCGTGGTAGTGAAGGACAATGGGTATCAATGGTGAACGATTGAGGGGCTAAGTGGATTTGTTTCGGGAAGATAGATCGTTTGCTGCCATCTTGAGCAGCATTGATGAACTTTGAGAACTATCTCGTCTCGCACAATATCAGGTTCCGCCCCGCCTCGACCTTGGTCAAGTCGATCGCGTCATCCCGGGAGCTGCTGTGCTTGTACGAAAAGCGGGCTTTTCCGGATGACTATCCTCACCACGAGGCGCTCAACCATCTCGCGAACATGTCAGCTCTCGCGGCCGTGGTGCTTGACTCGATCGGCACTCCGTTCGAGGAGCAAGTTCTTAAGTATCTCCCTCTGGTTCAAGCTGGAGACCCGGGCCTTCTTACTCCGGGGCGGCGATCGAGGGGACGCGATTTGTTGTTCGAGCTGGTTTGCGCTTTCAATTGCAACAAGTTTGCGCCCGGGGCAACGCTGCAGGACCCTCCCGACGTATTGGCAACACATCGGGGACGATGTTGGGGCATTGCGTGCAAAGTTGGATATGGCAAGCCCGAAACCGTAGCTGGCCGAGTGAGTGAAGGGTTTCGCCAGTTGCGTCGGGTCAACGTGGACTATGGTCTGGTAGCTGTTGACCTTACCAATGTGTTCCCGCATGACCGAATGTACGAAGTCGACACTGAGTCACGGGCGATCTCCTCATTGCGATATCTCAAAGGGCAGAGTCTGAGACTGGGACAACTGCTCCAGGAAACCGCACAGCCCATCGAGAGGGCCTTTCTTCGGGCTGCCGGGCGGACGAGACGGGGCCCGGGCGTAGGAATCATGTTTGTGGTACGAACGCTGGGGTACCATCGGGCAACCCGAACCGTCATGGGCGCTGTGCTGTGGCATCCGTGCTGGAGGGTTGCCCTAACTGAGGCAGAGGCGTTCGTGGGTGATTTTAACAAGCACTGGCAGGGACTTGCTTGGCCGCAGTCGCACGGCACGGTAAACACGGAGAATGGTGATGACTAGCAGGGAAGCAAGACCGGACTTTCGGTGCGACGGGCTTCGGAAGCTCCTAACGGTCGACGACTACCGAGAAGCCTGGCGCTGTGCCGATGCCGGAATGGCGTGGGTTGCTTATCGTGACGACGGCGACTATCTGTGTCCCGCAGGCCTCATCGCATTCGACGACGATATCTGGGATGGCGGGGTCGGTAGTTCCGTGACTGAAACCCACCTCCTGAGCTTTCTCTTTTCGATCCAGCGGCAGGGAAGTGGCCCCTCATCATTCGAGTATCCCCCAGTGGACGATATGGCGAAGGACATGCTGGAACATGAAGCGCACCTGCTGCAACGCCCGGTAGCTGCTTCGGCATGGAGTTCGATCAAGGAGGATCGCGCAATTCTCTATGCGATCCTCGTATACGCGCTCCACCGGAAGGCGTGGAAGAAAACATGGGTGGACCGGGCGTGTGGCCTGCTCCATGAACTCCACGGAGCTGGGGTCCCGATCGGGCGTCTACGATCGCTGCGCGACGTGGACCCCTTGCAGGTCGAGCGCGCGAGGGACTACAAGGCTCTCGGGGATCATGTGCCCAAACGACTACAGAGGACGTTTGCCGCCTTGCAGGAAATTGCTGCGGAGACCAGCGCCGTTTCGGCGGATGTGCGTTTGCGTATCGAGCCGGAGTTGCGCGAGTACGGAGCATTCGTCGAGGAGTACAAGCGTCGCCGGAAGCAGCGTTTTGACGAAATTGCCGACGATGACCTTCGTACCGCCGCCGGCACCCACAGGAAACTGCTCCGCGACCGGAGGGGGCAGCCGAGCCGTAGCCAACTTGTGCGGCGGGTAGACAAGGCGGTCTTTGTTGCTCTCACCGACGAACTCGTCAAAAGTGGGGGTCTCACGACCTACAAGGCGGCGGGACTGGCCGATCAGCTGGTCTACTTCATCTTCGTTGATGCTCGGGAGCGAGCCGGCGATGATCCCTTCAAAGCGGGCCACACAAAACGGGCCCTGAACGCGTATCGATACGCCAGGAAATCCCTCTCTGTTTCTGAAAACGACCCTTCGAGCTAAGCCCCCCTTTTTCAGCATACAGAATTGACGTGCTTAAGCGCCATCCGGGCCTGATCTGCTGGACGGGCGCTGCGTTGGCGGCCACGCTACATGTGGGTATTGAAATTCACATGGAGGAACGCCGTGACGCGCCTGAGCAGATTCAAAATGATTCGGTTGGAGCGAGGCCTGCGCCAAATCGACATTGCCCGTGTGGCCGGCGTTGCGGAGGGCTACGTGAGCCGGATCGAAACAGAGCGCGTGACCCCGAGCAGAGCCCTCCTCGAACGGCTCGCGGCAGCTCTCGGCGTGACGGTGGAATACCTTGCGGGTGAGGACGATCGTGGGCGGTAGATCGCGGGCTGCACCGGTTTGGTCGCTCATTGCTTCGGACGTGGCTCCGATGGATTCTGGGCAGGCCGAAATAGTGCTTTCCCTTCTCCGCCGCTGGGCCACGCGGCGAGCCCAAAGAATCGCGAAGGAGCGGTCGGGGATAGCCGGTGGGGCCCGCAAGAGTCGCAAGAATCGCCGGTTACAGCCCGAGGAGAGCGGAGAACGGACTTGATGCCCCGGGGCTTCAGAGCAAATATGGGATAACCGATTGTTGCCAATGATGTTATGATCCAGAGAGCACCCGATAAGCCCGCCGCCATCTACCTGCGGCGTTCGACCGACCGGCAACTGCAGTCGATCCCGGACCAGCGGACGGCTGTGAAGCGGTATGCCGCCGAGCGGGGGTTCTCGCTGGTTGCCGAGTACGTCGATGACGCGGTGAGCGGCACGAGCGTCGACGGGCGCCGGGACTTCAAGCGCCTTCTGCATGACGCGCTTTCGCCCGAGCCGTCCTTTCGCACCGTGATCGTCTACGAGATATCACGCTTCAGCCGTGACGAGCCGATGCGCGCGATGTCGCTGCTTAATGAACTCGCCGAACACGGGATCGAAATTCTCTCGGTCTCCGATCCGTTGCCGGGAGGCGACTTCGATTGCATGTTCATGAGCTTCAAGCAGACGCTCGCCCACATGGAGGTCAAGGACACCTCGCGGCGGACGATCCGCGGTCAGGTCTCTCGCGCGCGGACCGGCTGTTGGATGGGCGGTACTCCGCCATTCGGATACGACCTCGGCTACCTCGATTCCAGAGGTGTCGTTCACGCGATCGTTCGTTTCATGGAGACTGGCGAGAAGCAGGTGCTCGATCCGAACGGTTGTCTCGATCGCGTTCTCGGGAAGGGTGAGCGCCAGCCGCGTGCCGACGCCGATCGGACGACGCTCGTCCTGAGCGTTGAAGCGCGCCGGCAGATTGTGCAGCGGATCTTTCGCCTTCGAGTCGACGAGCGACTGGGCTACCGATCCATCGCTGAGCGGTTGAATGCCGAGGGAGTACCGTCACCGCGCAATGGCAACTACTCACGGACGGCCCGGGAAGGCTGGTCGCGTTCGACGATCAAGGCGCTCTGGAGAACCCGGCCTACACAGGTGACCTTGTCTGGAACCGCCGTGCGGGGGGCATATTCCATCGGGTCGCAAACGGTCAGGCCGTCGCGCGTGAACGCGGCCACAAGAAAGCTCTGGTCCGAAACGATCCAGCCGACCACGAGATTGTTCGCGATGCGCACCCGGCAATCATCGATCGCGAGACCTTCGCGCGTGCCCAGAATCTCACCGAGGCGCGGCGTCTTTCCCCCCGGGCCCCGGCGCATCGGACCGGTCGAGCCAAGACCTCGCCCTACCTCTGCAGCGGGAAGATCAAGTGCGCTCGCTGCGGACACTCGTACATCGGCCAGGGCGTCAACAAGGGGAAGAAGCGCCTCGACGGGACCACGGTGAAGACGCGGTATTACCTGTGCGGTGGTTACGCGGCCAAGGGAACCACGGTGTGCATCAAAGCCCCACTGGCCAAGGACCTGATCGAGGCCGCCGTCCTCGATGCCATCCGCGAGCGCGTGGGGGCGTTTCTGGAGGCTGGCGGTGACGAGGTGCTCCGCAAGATCGTGACCGAGGCGCTCTCGACCGATCGTAGTGGTGAGAACGAACGCCAGAATGCCGAGAAGCGGCGCGACGAGATCGCGCGTCGAATCGAAGAACTGATTGAGAGCCTGACGCCCGCAAACCGGGAGTTCGTGGACCCGAAGCTCCAGGCCCTGAAGTCGGAGCGGGACCAGATCGCGGGCGTGCTCGGAGAGTTGGACATTCGCGCGGGTCGCGAGGCCAGTCTCGACACAGTGGTCGATGAGGCACTCGACAGCATCCGCGGGTTCGATGAGGTGTTTGCAGAGGGGACGCTGGAGGAGAAGAAGGAACTGGTTGCGTTGATGGTGGAGAGGATCGATGTCGATCCGGTGGGCAAGACCGTCCGCTGCTACATACGAAAATTCCCGGCACCGAGTCAGATCGGCACCGGGAATCTTTTGTGGATGGTAGCGGGGGCAGGATTCGAACCTGCGACCTTTGGGTTATGAGCCCAACGAGCTACCAGACTGCTCCACCCCGCGACAATTCTTTGGAGGGGTAGTGTCGCTCATGCGGGGGCTCCTGTCAAGCCCCCGGGGCGGACGAAAACAGCGATTTTCTAGGAAGTTACGGGGCTAGTTGGACTTCGCGTCGGTGGGGACGAGCTTGTAGACGCGATCACCCTTCTGGATGTAGCCATAGCGCTCGCGCGCGACCTTCTCGATGTAGAGGGGATCGTTGTCGAGCCGCGCGATTTCGGTCTGCAGGAGACTCGCATTGTGTTCGAGTTCCGCGATGTCGCGGTCGAGCGACGCGCGCTCGTGGCGCAGCATTGCGATGCGGATGGCGCCGCCGTCGCCCAGCACGAACGCGTAGATCACGCCGGCGAGCAGCAGAAACAGGAAGAAACGCTGTACGGGCGCGCTGACGGCGACCTGGTGCTGGTAGACCTTGCGCAGGAACGGACCCACGCTGCCGCCGCTGGTGACCACCGACGTTCCCGCGCAACGGCTCTGCGGTTTGTAATCCTTGAACGCGCCTCGTTTTTCCACGCCACCCTCGCGATCATACTCCCAGTAACGCATGCGACCCTCCTCGCTCAACCGAGCGACGGAAACACAGCCGGCCCCGGATACAGCGCCACCGAACCCAGCTCTTCGTCGATTCGCAGCAGTTCGTTGTACTTGGCCACGCGCTCGCTGCGGCACAGGCTGCCGGTCTTGATCTGGCCCGCGTTGGTCGCGACGGCCAGATGCGCGATGGTGGTGTCTTCGGTCTCGCCGCTCCGGTGCGAAATGACGCACGAGTAACCCGCCGACTTGGCGACATCGATGGTGCGGAGCGTCTCGCTCAACGTGCCAATCTGATTCAGCTTGATCAGAATCGAGTTGGCGATGTCGGAGTCGATCCCGCGCCGCAGCCGGTCTTCGTTGGTGACGAACAGATCGTCGCCCACCAGCTGGATGCGGTCGCCGAGCGCTTTGGTCAGCGTGGCCCAGCCGTCCCAGTCGTCCTCGGCGAGGCCGTCCTCGATGGAGACGATGGGGTATTTGTCCACCCAGTCGGTGTAGAAGCGCACCATCTCGTCGGCGCTCAGCACGCGCTTCTCGCCCTTGAGCGAGTAGCTGCCGTTGCCGTAGAACTCGTTGGACGCCGCGTCCAGCGCGATGCAGATGTCCTTGCCGGGCGTGTAACGCGCGCGCGTGATGCCTTCGAGCAACACCTCGATGGCCTCTTCGTTGGAGCGCAGGTTGGGGGCGAAACCGCCCTCGTCGCCGACGCCGGTGGCGTAGCCCTTGTCCTTGAGGTACTTCTTCATGGCGTGGAACGTCTCCGCGCCCATGCGCAGCGCCTCGGAGAAGTTCGGCGCGCCCACCGGGACCAGCATGAACTCCTGCAGGTCGACGTTGTTGTCCGCGTGCGCGCCGCCGTTGATCACGTTCATCATCGGCACCGGCAGGACGCGTGCAAACACGCCGCCGATGTGCTGGTACAGCGGAAGGTTCATCGCCTCCGACGCGGCGCGCGCCACCGCGATGGAAACGCCGAGCATGGCGTTGGCACCGAGGCGCGTCTTGTTGGGGGTGCCGTCCAGCTCGATCATGAGCTGGTCGATGTAGCCCTGGTCGATGGCGTCGAGGTCGATGATCTCCGGGCCGATCACCTCGTTGACGTGCGCCACCGCCTTGGTGACGCCTTTGCCCGAGTAGCGGGTGGTCTCGCCGTCGCGCAGCTCCAGCGCTTCGTGGCCGCCAGTCGAGGCGCCCGAGGGCACGGCCGCGCGGCCCAGCGCGCCGCTGTCGAGGCCGATGTCCACCTCGAGGGTGGGGTTACCGCGGGAGTCCAGGATCTCGCGGGCGTGGACGTATTCGATAATTGTCATGGTGTTACGATCCTAGGGGAAGTTGGGACAGCGACCATCTGACTGTAGAAACCGCTTCCAAAATGTGTCAACATAAATCACTTTCAGCGCTTGGGGCGATGGCCCTGGAGCGCGGAGTATCCGAACGGCCTCGCATGTCATCCGGTTTCCGGCGCGGGCGTGCCGCAGCGCGCTGGACCGGCACACCTTTACGATCCACTCCGGCGCCCCCTGGGTGCGACGGGGTGGTGCGCCCGGGCTCGGGCGCGGCACGCGCGTGTCCATCAACACGACTCAATCGCCGTGAAAGAAGAGGACATCCAGCTGGTCGCGAGAGCGCGCTCGGGAGACGAGCGTGCCTACCGGGCGTTGCTCGAAAAGTACGAGCGCGCGGTGTTCAGCATTTGCCTGCGCATGGTCCGCAACCGCGACGAGGCCACCGATCTGGCCCAGGAGTCCTTCATTAAAGTGTTCGCCTCGCTCGACCGCTACAACTCCGCGTATGCGTTCTCGAGCTGGCTCTTCAAGATCACGTCCAACCTCTGCATCGACTATCTGCGCAAGCGGCGCATCGACACGCTCCCGATGGACCAGCCCATCGATGGCGAGAAGGGCGAGATCCAGCGCCAGTACGCGACCGCGGATCCGACCCCCGAGGAGCGCCTGGATCGCAACCAGAAGATGGAGCGGCTCGAGGCCGCCATCACCTCGCTCCCCGAGCACTACCGGATCATGCTGATCCTCCGCCACCAGGAGGACCTCTCCTATGAGGAGATTGCCGACCACCTGTCGGTCCCGCTCGGGACGGTCAAGGCCCGCATCCACCGGGCGCGGGAGATGCTCAAGAATCTGCTCGGGAATGAGGACTTTCTGTCATGATGTGTAACTCATTGTTAATTAATCGGATATGCCGTACTTCCGGCGCCCGGCCCGGCGTTGCGCGGAAAAATGGCCGCGGGGCGAACATTTCCGGTGGCCTTTCCGTAGACTCCACGAGTTACAGACCCCGGTTGCCGGGGCGGGTGGTGGAGATGGAGGTTACCCCACGATGAAGCACGGGATTTTGCAGATGGCGCCGCTGGTTCTGGCGCTCCTGACCGCGACCAGCGCCGGGGCGGACCCCGGAAACCGCGTCGAACGCGAAGAAAAACAGACGGTCGACGCGGCCGGCAGGACGTCGCTGGTGATCCGCAACGGGTCCGGCCGCACGGTGATCGTGGGCAAGGCCGGGCTGGATGCGGTTTCCATCATTGCGGTCAAGACCGTCAACGGCAAGGACAACGACGAGGCGGCCGAAATACTCGATCAGCTGCAAGTTGAGATCGAGACCCATGGCGACAAGGTCGTCATCGATACGCACGAGGATCGCCACGGCAGCCACGGCCTGATGTCGCTGGTCAAGGGCGACCGCCGGTCCGCCTGGGTCGACTACACCATTGAAGTCCCCTATGCATTTTCAGTGGATGCGTCGGCGTCGAGCGGCGACGTGCGCATTTCCAATATCGGCGGGTCCGTGGCCGCGACCGCGACCAGCGGCAATGTGTCGGTGCGCGCGGTGACCGGAGGCGTCGAGGCGCGCGTGACGAGCGGCGATCTCGAAGTGGCCGAGGCAGGGGGAGACCTGGAAGCCAGCGCGACGAGCGGCAATATTACCGTCGACAACGTCACGGGCAAGCTCCAGCTGGAGGCCACCAGTGGCGACGCCCGCGTCAGCCGCATCGGGAAGGACGCCGAGGTCAGCCTCACCAGCGGGAATTTCACGCTGGACGGCTGCTCCGGGAGCGTGAGTTTCCGCGCCGCGAGTGGCGACGGGACCATTCACGAAGTCACCGGCAACGTGGACGCCACATCATCCAGCGGTAATATTGAAGTGATGATCGTGCCGAGCGCCGGACGCATCTTCGAGTTGAGTTCGTCCAGCGGCGACATCGATGTTCTGTACGTGGCCGTGAAAGATTTTGGATTCAAGCTCGACGTGCAGACGTCGAGCGGATCAATTGAAGGCGACCTCCCGATCAAGGTCAGCCGCGTCGACCGGCGCCGGCTGCAGGGAGTCGTTGGATCGGGCGCCGCGCGCGTCGATATAGAGACGGCGAGCGGCAACGTGAGTATACTGGAGCGGACCGAGTCCGCCACACGCTGACGCCGGTCGGGGGACCGGATTGTAATGAACTGCGAAACCGCCAGAAGCCTGATGCAGAACTACCTCGAGGGACGCCTGCCGACCCTCGAGCGCAACGATTTTGTTTACCACGTGACCGAGTGCGCCGCGTGCGAGTCCGATGTCATCGCGTACCGCGACGTGTTCCGGAGTCTGCGCGAGATGCCGCGCTTCGACCCGCCGGCCCGCCTCGGTGTCGCGGTGATGGCGCACCTCCACGCGGAAGGGCTTATCCACGAACCGCGCTTCCCGTGGGCGCGCCGCATGGCCGACCGTTACTTTGCCGTGCCGGCGCGGGTACGGCACCCGTTGACCGCCGCTGCGCTGGTTCTTGCGCTGTACGTCCCCGTGGCTGTGATTCTCTCCGGCACCCGTGGATCGCTGGCGGGCGCGGCCGAGGGCTTTGCGCGCGCGGTGCTGTGGGCACAGGGAGTGCTGGGATCCATTTCGACCATCTCCGCGCTGGAACCCTATTTCCGTGCGGCACGGACGGTCTTCCACGCCGTCACCGCATACGTCTCCCCGGCGATGCTGATCGCCGCGGGTGTTGTGGCCGCCGCCATCGTGCTTTCCACCACGCGCTCCGGGCGCAGGAAGAGGCCGTCGGGTCATGCCATGTTCTCGCTTTAGTCGCCTGGCCATGATGCCGGGGTTGTTCGTGCTGGCGGCGTCGTTTGCAACGCTGACGCCCGCCGTGCACACCTCGGCCGTCGCATCCCCCGACACCATAATCGTGGACATCCCGGACATTCCGGAGGCTCCGCCGGTTTCCGGCGTTACGGCGCCGCCAGCGCCGCCGGCGCCGACCGTGAAGAAGAGAATCGTGATCGGCGGCAGCGGCGTGCGCATCGAGGGTGAGGGTTCCGACTCCACGGGTGCGCTGCAGTACGACTTCAACTTCGGCTCCACCGACGACCATGGTGGTGACGACAGTATCGTGCGCGTGGGCGAGAGCGTCTACGTGGCCCCCGGCGAAGTGATCCCCGGCGACGTGGTCGTGTTTGGCGGAAACGCCATCATCGAGGGCACGGTGGCCGGCTCGGTGGTTGTGCTGGGCGGCGAGATTCGCGTCCGCAACGGCGCCGAGGTCAAGGGCGACATCGTTGCTATCGGGGGCAAGATCGTCGAAGACGACGACGTCGTGATCCGCGGCGAAAAGATTCTCGTGGGCGGCATCGCGACGCACGTGGGCGACGCACTCAACCTGGAAGGCGACAAGCTGCGCGCCATCGGTTCCGCCTTCATGCTGTTCGTCGGGCTGATCATGTTCCTCATCACCATGCTGTTCCTGCGCGGGCGCGTGGAGCGCACCAGCGAGCACCTTTCCGCGGGCGTGCTGCGCAGCTTCGGCGCCGGCGTGCTCGCGTCGATTGCGTTGCAGTTTGCCATTCTCATCGTCATTATCCCGCTGGTCATCACGGTGATTGGCATTCCGCTCGCCATCATTCTGTTCCTGAGTTACATCGGCGTGTTCGTGATCGCGTGCACCGTGTTTGCGTACGCGGTGGGGCGCGCGATCAGCGCGCGCGTGGGGCTGACCGGGGGAGTCATGGTGCGGCTGCTGGTTGGGTTCCTCGCGCTATCGGTTCCGGAACTGGTGGCGTTCCTGTTCGATTCCGTCGGGCACGGCCCCATCAATTTCTACATCTTCCTGCAGATCGTCAGCGCCGTCGTGTGGCTGTTCGGTTACATCGTCGGTCTGGGTTCGATCGTCCTCAGCCGCTTCGGGACACGGCCCCCGGTGGGCGTTCAGCCCCCCGGATCTCCGGTTGGCGACCTCTCGGTGAACCCGGTCTCCTGAGCGGGCGCCCCGTCCTCATCTGTATTTGCACTTTCGCCCCCGTTCACCGGGGGCGTATCCTTGTTGGGATGCAGTTTTCCCTATGGAGAGGGGCCTTGTTTTTCCTCGTGCCCCTGATGGCCGGTCTTTCCCCTGCGAGTTCCAGCGCCACGGTGCAGCGCTTCGAGAGCGAGGCATACCAGTGGGCCCAGGGGCGCATGATCGATACCGTCTACGTCCACGGCAACACGCGCGTGAAGTCCTTCGCCGTGGTCCGCGAGATGGAGTCGCGCCAGGGCAACCGACTGGAGGCGCGTTCGGTGGAGCGCGACCAGCGCTACATCTCGGACCTGAGTCCGTTCGCCACCGTGGCGGTGCACGTGGAACCGATTGCTGCCGACCGCTGCATCATCCACGTGGTGGTCACCGAGCGTCCCACGCTGCTGTTGAATCTCATCTACCCGGTGCTCGACTACGACATCAACACCGAACGCATCGTGTACGGATTGAAGTGGAAGGACCGCAACTTCCGAAGGCGGCTGGAGAACTTCTCGCTCGATGCACTGCGCGACAACCGCAACAACGACTCCGCCGCCGCGGCGTGGTCGACGGCGTGGCTCGGGTGGAATCATATCGGCCTGGGCGCGCGTGTCTCGTACTTCAACCGGCAGGAGCCGGCGATCGAGCCCAACATCATCGAGCAGACGCGCGGCCAGGTGAGCACGTCGGTGCCGCTGACACGCAGCCGGATTGCGTTCTCGCAGCTGATTTTCGGGCTGGCGCTCGCGCACAACCGCGTGGGCGCGCGAAACACCGACAAGGTCGATGAGGACCTGCTCAGCCCCTCGATCGGCTTCCGCTTTGACAACCGCGACGCCAGCCTGAAGCCGCGCAACGGCTCCTACTTCTACATCAACCTGTTGTCCAATCAGGTGTTGAACGCCTCGCAGGACACCTATTATCGCGTCGATAACGACGTGCGCTTCTTCTTTCCTCTCGATCGCACCACCGTGGTCGGGTTGAACTCGGTCGCGAATATCCAGCTCGGCGAATACCCGAGCTACATCCGCTTTGGTATCGGTGGTCCCGGCACCATCCGCGGCTATGAGCGCAGTGACTTCCGCGCCGCGCACCGCTGGGTGCAGTCGCTGGAGGTGCGTATGATGCCGTGGCCGAAGGTGCTGTACCGGATCCCGTTCATCGGCATCACCGACTTCCAGCTCGGCGTGGTCGCGTTTGTCGACACCGGGATCGCGTGGACGACGCCGGAGGAGTTCCGCTACGACAATTTCCACAGCGGGTTCGGCGTCGGGGTCCGCCTCTTTTCGCCGATTCAGGACGTCGTCCGGCTGGACCTTGCCTACGGCGCCCGCGGCCGCATCCGCCCCTACTTCTCCACCGGGGCGAACTTCTAGCCGCTGCAGGTCCACCGTTCCGGCCCCGACCTGGGTGCCCGGCCCCATCGTCCCCCCCGGCGCCTGTGGAAAACCTCCCAACTCTCTCTGGCCCAACGGGTTCACGGGTCCGCCCCGACTCGGCTCGCGCAACATTTGTGCAAATCGGACTGGCCGTTGCCTGCCTCACAACCTCGGCTCCTGTAACTACTTAATTTTGAATGGTCCGGCCCGAAGCGCCCCCGCAGGACCCGCGGTGGGGCGCCTCCGTCCACCCGGGAATGTCCAATGCAGATACCGGGTTGGAGGAGAAATTAATGGTCCGTCGGATTATATACGGTATGGCGCAAAAAGCGGTGCTGGTCGCAGTGGCGACCGTGTCGCTGGCCGCCGTTGATCGGGCCGAGGCATCCTCCCCCCGGCATATGGAACTCGCCAACGGCCTCTCGGTGACCATCTACGACGCCGAGTACCTGACTGACCGCCTCACGACGCTGGCCGGCGACCCGGCGATTCAACTGGACGACGGCCGCTACCTGCCCGTCATCACCGACATCAACGATCCGTCGATTTACAACAAGGGTGACGGCCAGTTTCACCCGTTCACCGATGCCCTGGTCAGCGAGTCGTTGCGCGAGATCGACCACCCGTCGCTGCGACTCTCGGTGCGCGTGTACCTGCTGCCGTATCCGCGCCGCAACCTGCTCGTGAGCGCGACGAGCGGCAAGGACGTGTTTCTGAGTCCGCACGTGCTGGATATCGATCCGGCCGTGGCCGCGTACATCGTGACGCATGAGATCGGACACGTTTTCCACAACCGTTACATGCCGGATGGATCGGCGGCGTGGGGCGAGTATCGCCGCATCCGTGGTATTGACGATGCGCGCTTCTCGGACACCGCGAGTCACGCCTACCGCCCGAAGGAAATTTTCGCCGAGGACTTCCGTGTGTTGTTCGGCGGCAGCGATGCGCGCACCGACGGTCGTGTCGAGAACATCGAGGTGGCGTCGCCGGGTTCGGTGAGCGGGCTGGAGAATTTCTTCGTGCGCGTCGCACGCGGCACCGCGGAACGCGGCCCGGCCATCGCGGCGACCAGCTATCCGAATCCGTTCAACCCGGATACCGAGATTCGCGTGACCATGCCGTCCGAGCTGGCCGACATGGCCGAACCGGTGTCGGTGAAGATCTACGCGGTCAACGGCGCGCTGGTGCGCGACCTGTATGCGGGGCGTGCGTCGGGTGACTTCGTGGTGCGTTGGGATGGGACGGATCGCGCCGGCAATCCGGTGGCGAGTTCCACGTACTATGCGGCCGTCCAGGTGGGCGATGCCCGCGAGACGGTGAAACTGCTGCTCCTCAAGTAACGTCTATGGTGCCTGTGGAGGGGGGTGCTGACGTTCTCCTCCCCGACGGGTCATGCCGCCCCTTCCACAGGCCGCTTCTTCTTCTGATTCAAGCTCAGATTCCACAACTGACCGCACGCCGCGTCGATGTCGACTCCGCGGCTGCGCCGCACGGTGACCGCCGGGGCCACCGGGAGCAGCCGCCGCACGAAGCGTTCGATTTCCGGCTCGCCCGGGCGCGGAAACGGATCCACCCGGCCCGGGTTGTACGGAATCAGGTTCACCTTGAACGGCTGGTGGCGGACCAGACGCCCCAACTGGTCGGCCGCGTCGTCACCCATCGTGAGCCCGGGAATCAGCACGTATTCCATGGTGACGCGCCGCTTGCCGGACGCGGCGAAGTAACGCGCGGCGTCGAGCAGTTCGTCGATCGGGAAGCGCGCCGCCTTCGGCATCAGGCGGGCGCGAACCTCGTCGTTGGGGGCGTTCAGCGACAGCGCCAGCGAGCACGCCGCGTCCGAGTCCGCCAGTTCGCGGATGCGATCCGGGAAGCTCGACGTGGAAACGGTGATGCGCTTTTCTCCCAGGTTCAATCCGGCGGGATCGTTGAGCGTCCGGATGGCCGGAATCAGCGCCGCGAGGTTCAGAAGCGGTTCGCCCATGCCCATGAACACGATGTTGATCTTCTCCGACGGCGGCCCTGCCTCGCGTTTGAGCACGCAGATCTGGTCGAGGATCTCGCCGCTTGTCAGGTTGCGCTGGTAGCGTCCCTTCGCCGTTTCGCAGAATACACAATCGAGCGGGCATCCCACCTGTGACGAGATGCACACCGTGTTGCGCTTGTCGTAACGCATCAACACCGATTCGACCCGGTTGCCGTCCGGCAACTGGAACAGGAACTTGCGTGTGCCATCAATCGCCGACTCCTGCACCGCCGCGGTTGCGAGGGCGCGCACCCGCGTCTGCCCCGCGAGCCGGTCCCGGAACGCCTGGGGCAGGTTGGTCATCCGGGCAGGGTCGTCTTCCAGCCGGGCGTAGATCCACGTCGCGAGCTGCCGGCTGCGATACTCCGGCTCGCCCGCGTCGGCCACCCATTGGCGGAGGTCCGCGAGAGAAAGGTTGCGAAGATGAAGTTGCTGCATAGGGTTCCCACGCCCGGCAATGCCGCAATTAGGCGTAGCCTGAATGATAGGCAATATGCTATCCGTACAAAAGCCCGAATGTTGTTTACTCCTAATGGATTGCAGGCATGCCCAGGACCATTCTGATCGCCGATGACGAGCAGGGAGTTCGCAACTCCCTCCAGCGGTTGCTCGAGTTCGAGTCGTACCGCGTCATCCTGGTCGAGGACGGACCCTCGGCGCTCACCGCCGTCCGCGATCGCAGCGTCGACCTGGTGCTGCTCGATATCAAGATGCCCGGCATGGACGGTCTCGAGGTCCTGTCGCGGATTCACGGCGACAACCCCCAGCTTCCCGTGGTGATCATCTCCGGCCACGGCACCATCCAGACCGCCGTCGAGGCGACGCGTCTCGGCGCCTTTGACTTTGTCGAGAAACCCATCGACGCGGACCGGCTGTTGCTCGTCATTCGCAACGGCCTCGCCCAGCGCCGGCTGCTGCGGGAGAATGTCTCGCTGAAGGCGGCTGTCCGCCAGAAGACACGCGTCGTCGGCGAGCATCCCGAGATTCTGCGCATCCTCGAGACCATCCGCAAGGTGGCCGCATCCAACGCGCGCGTGCTGATCATGGGGGAGAACGGGACCGGCAAGGAGATGGTGGCCCGCGCGCTCCACGAACTGAGCCCGCGCGCCGAAGAGCCGTTCATCGAGGTCAACTGTGCGGCCATTCCCGAAGAACTGATCGAGAGTGAGCTGTTTGGCCATGAACGCGGCGCGTTCACCGGCGCGGTTGGCCGGCGGGTCGGCCGCTTTGAGATGGCCGATGGGGGGACCCTGTTTCTGGACGAGGTGGGGGACATGAGTCTCAACGCCCAGGCCAAGGTGCTCCGGGTCCTGCAGGAGTCCGTCTTCGAGCGGGTGGGGGGAACCGAGACAATGCGGGTTGACGTCCGTGTGGTGGCCGCCACCAACAAGGACCTGCTGAGGGCCAGCCGCGAGGGTGGCTTCCGGGAAGATCTCTATTATCGTCTCAACGTGGTGCCGATCACCGTCCCCCCGCTGCGGGAGCGTTCGAGCGACATCCCGCTCCTGGTGGACCATTTCCTGCAGGAGACCGGACGCGAACTGGGGCAGGCCCCCAGGAAGGTGTCCCGGGCGGCGATGGATGTGCTGCGGGAGTACGCCTGGCCCGGTAACGTGCGGGAATTGAAGAATTTGGTTGAACGGCTGGTGATCCTGACAGCCGGCAGCACCATCGAGGTTTCCGACCTCCCGGACCTGGCGTCTTCGGAAAAGGTCGAGGGGCGGTACTTCGACATACAGACGTACATCGAGTTCAAAGACGCCACGGAGAAGGAGTTTTTCGAGCGGAAGCTGCGGCTTTTCAACCACAACGTCAGCAAGACTGCCCGCAGATTGGGTATGCAACGCAGCAACCTGTATAAGAAGCTCGAGAAATACGGGATACCATACAAAAGTGGCCGCGACGACGACGGGGAAGAATCGGAAAACTGATTGACGCAGAAGGGGTTCCGGGACTATATTCGTTCGTGGTGTATCTATTGATCTAGAGCCCCAGAGTAGTTCGTTTCCGTGTTGAGGAAGGAGATGGTTCAGGTATGAAGCGGGCGGCGATTTTTATCATCGCGATCGCCACTCTCGTGCTGATTGGCTATCCTTCCGCCCCCTCGCTCGCCGATACGTCGAATTCCATCGCTACATCCAAGTCCGGTCCCAGCGTGACAATTGTGTCCGCCGGCGGCACTTCGATTGGCGGCGCCACGGACAGTGGCGGGGGTTCGAACCAGGGTGATGCCGATGGGTTGTCGGGACTGAAGGGACGTCCTCCGGTAAGCAGCATGCAGAGCAGCATGACCGCTGGAGTGACGAGAGTCATGATTGCGCTGGAGAATTGGTGGAAGTTCGTACTGTGGAATCGGTAGGGTATAAATCGTAACGAACGGTTGAGATCGATTCCCAACCGTCAACCACTTGCTCGAGGATTCTATGTCCGACGCACGGGACGAGAGAGAGTGGCTGGAGAAGGGAAGCCGCGACAACGCGCACGATTCGGTTTGCTCGCCAGGCGAGGAAATCGGAGAGATGCACTTCGCGACTGAGAACTTCTCAACGGCTTTGGACTACTTCCGGGGTGCGCTTGAGCAGCCGGACCTTCCGGTCTATCCGGATCGCTTCCGGTTGCTCATGCGCATCAGCGACTGCCACCGCAAGCGCGGTGACTACGCCGCTTCCCGGGAATGTCTGGCCGAAGCAGCCCGCCTGCCGGTGGCCCTCACCGACGAGGCCCGGGGACAGATCGAGTACCGCGAAGGCTACCTGTTACTCTGGCAGGGCTCCTACGACGCGGCGCTCAAGACCGCCTTCGCGGCGTACCGCAAGCTCAAGCGGTCACCGTCGCATTCCGAAGTCGCCTACGTTCAGCTCCTGATCGCCAACTGCTACCAACGTCTCGGCCTGGTGTCCGAGGCGGAGGAGTTCTTCATGGATGCGCTGTCGTCGTACCGGCGCGCCGAGGACAAGGTTGGCATCGCGTACGTTTACAACAGTCTGGGACTCCTGCATAAGAACGCGTGCCGCTGGACGCGCGCGCTCGCGTCGCTTTCCAAGTCCATCGATCTGGCCAAGACGCTCGGGCTCTCGCAGCACCTCATCGTGGTGCAGCTGAACCTGGGGGTTGTCTACGCCAAGCTGCGCCGCTTCGAAGACGCGATCAGCGCATTCGATGCCGCCGCGGCCGGCGCGGAGCGTTTTGGCGATCAGGCGAGTCTTGCGCGTGCGCTGCTGATGCTCGGCCGCACCCAGGTCGCGCGCGGCACGTACAGCCGCGGTGAAAAGGCGCTGCTGCGCGCGCAGGCGATGTGCGGCGAGCTCGGTTACGAGCGCGAGTCCGCGCTGGCCGATGAGTACATCGGTGAATTGATGATCGCCCGCAGCGACCTGCGAGGGGCGCGCGCGAACCTCGATGCGGCGCTGGAACGCGCACGTAAACTGTCACCCGAAGGTGACATCGTCGCCGAGTGCCTGCGCCGTCTGGGTGACACCCAGTACCGCTCCGGAGCGCCCAACGACGCGCTGGCGTCGATCGAAGAGGGGCTGCGCATCGCGACCGCCTGCGGCGAACTCTACGAGGTCGGGTTCTTCCACCGCACACGCGGCCTGTGCCGGGCGCGGCTGGGCGACATCGACGGCGCGGTCGAAGCGCTGACCGAGAGCGTCAACGTGTTCGGCGAATACGGGAATTCCTACGAACGCGTCGTGAGCCAGCAGTTGCTCGCGCGCGTGTGCGGCCGCTCGCGTGCCGAGGCCGCTTTGCTCAGGGCGAAGTCGATGCTCACGGACAGTCTGGTCGAACTGGGTAAAATCGACGAGCCGCGCGAGTTGATCATTTCGCATGTGCTGCTGGCCGGTGTCGAACGCCGCCTCGGCAACCTGGACGACGCGCTGCTCGCGGTGTACGAGGCCGATCGCATCGCGTCCGACGAGGATTGCCCGCGTTTCCGCAGGGCCGTTGGTGCGTTGCGCCGCCGGGTCGAAGCGCAGATGTCGAACGCGACCCGCCGCGTGATCGATCAATTCTCCGTGCTCGGCGAGATGCAGAACGGCGCGCGCTCGCGGGAACAGCTCGCCAAAGGCCTCGACTCCACGCTCGCGCTGATTGTCGAAAAGCTCGGTGCCGCCGCGGGATTCGTCGCGGTGCCGGCAGCCAGCGGCCGCGGCTTCCAGGCCATATCGCGGCTCGGGATCGGCGCCCGCGAGGCGCAGGCCATCGAGACCTGGTATTCGCGGCGCGCGAATCGTGAGCAGGGCGCGGTGCTGGTAGCCGACATCGACCATGACCCGTCGCTTGCCGAATTGCGTGACAAGATCAGCGCGCGCGGAACGCTGCTCGTCCAGGACCTCGGGTTCGACCGCGAACGTCTCGGAGCCCTTTGCATCCTGAAGGGTTCGGATCCGGCCTGCGGCCCGATCGGACAGGACGACCTGCATTTCGTCGCCGCGTACTCGAGCTTGATTTCGTTGTCGGTGTTCGAACTGCTGCGCACCGAGCAGCGTGGACGCGCCACGCGGACGCGGGGAAGCGCGGGCAAGGGCTTCGAGAGCATCGTCACTGACAACAAGGACATGATTCAGCTCCTCAACCTGGCGGAGCGGGTGGCGCACTCGGATGCGACCGTTCTGCTTCAGGGCGAGACCGGGACCGGCAAAGGTCTCATCGCGTACGCCGTGCACCTGTTGAGTGAGCGCCGTGATCGCCCCTTCGTTCACGTCAACTGCGCGGCATTGCCCGAGCACCTGCTCGAGTCCGAGCTGTTCGGGCACGTTCGTGGCGCTTTCACGAACGCCTATTTCGACAAGGACGGCCTTCTGACCGAGGCCAACGGCGGTACGATCTTCCTCGACGAGATCGGCAAGACCTCGATGGCGATGCAGGGCAAGCTGCTGCACTTCCTGGATTCCGGGAAAGTGCGCCGCGTCGGTTCCAACGACCTGATGCCGGTGGATGTGCGCGTTGTATGTGCATCCAAGGGCAACCTGCTGAAGCTGGTCGAAGAGGGCCGTTTCCTCGAGGACTTCTTCTACCGGATCAACGATTTTCCGCTGACGGTGCCGCCGCTGCGCGAACGCCGTGAGGACATTCCGCTCCTGATGCATCATTACATCGCGAAGCTGTCGCGCGAGATGGACAAGGAGATCGAAGACGCGACGCCCGATTTCATCGCAAAGCTGTCGGACTATCACTGGCCGGGCAACGTTCGCGAACTCGAGAAGGTCATCAAGCGCGCCATCATCCTGGCCGACGAGCACGAGTTGCTCGACATCCGCCACCTGGCCCCCGAGGTGATGCGCGTGCACGAGCCGGTGGAGTCGATCGACCGGGAGACCGCCACGCTGCGCCAGCGGATCGAACAGATCGAACAGACGATGATCCTGGACGCGATGCGCCGTCATTCCGGGAACAAGTCCCAGGTCGCCATGCACCTCGGGATCAGCTATCCGAATCTGCTTTCGAAGATCAAACGCTACAATATCCAGTAGTCCCTGCCCCGCGCTGCCACCGGTCGTTGTAGACGGCCCGCTTTGTAAAAATTTTTAATACCCCTCTTCGGCCCCGCTAACCGTTTGTATTCTAATTGGTTGACCCTTTCCTCCCGGGACACCATACAAACGTTTTTAATACCCCTCTGTTGGGGGTGGCTCCAGCCCACGTGCGCCGGGCCGCTCCGGCGCTCGTAACCGTATGTTAAAAAGTCTGTTATGACCTGCTCGTAATCATTGGGAACAACTTGCCGGTTTGGCACATCGGTTGCGATAGCACCTCCTCGGAAGTCATCCCGTGCGTAAAATGTACTTCCATCTGGTGGGGGACGGGTTCTTGGGGAGTGCAAGCTCCCCAAGAATCCCGAACTGAAAAGAAAACGACAGGACCGTAGCGAAGGAGAGATTACTCTCGACCAAGAATTCGGAGCCTTCGGGCTTCCGAGTTAGCCGATGCCCTGATTTCGTTCCTAAGCAAGCTGCTGGCTTTGCGGAGTAAGTTGAATTCGAGAGGTGGGGTCTCGAACTTAACGATGGAGCGGATCGGGGCGTCGGCGTTTTTTATGCCCGCCGGTTCCTGGCCCGCCCGCCGACTGCCACCGCCCGCACCGTCTCCGGCCGCTCAACCACCACGATTGTCCACTTTTGGGGGCAGTCGTGTAATCCAGTCACAACGCTTTCCCGGGTTGCCGGGGCCCGGAAAGGCGCCCAAAATCCATCCGCCGGGCACGATTTCCAGTTTTTAATCATATAAGTTACAATGAGTTATGAGGGGCGGTGGCACCGCGCGGCAGGTTTTGCCGGTCGCGTGGCACATGGCTTGCGCTAGGGAACCCTCGTGATGACGCACCACCTGCGCATAAGAAACCCAATTGATCGCGCCGTACGGCTGTCGGGTGCCGTGGTGGCGATTACCGCAGTGATGCTTCCTTTCGTTGCTGGTTGCAAGAATGATGGCCCCGTCGTGGCGGCGGATCCTGCTCCGTTTCCGCCCGACGGGGTCTTCAGCATCACGGGTGATGGCGTCGTAAGCATTTACTGGAACGCGAACTGGGAGGATGACCTGGGGGGCTATGCCGTTTACCGGTCGACCACGAATCCCGGTCCCTACTTCTATCTCGGAGAGGTACCGACGGATCAGACCTACTATGACGACACGGATGTCGTGAACGGCGAAACATGGTTTTACGCAGTGACCGCGTTTGATCGCGCGGGTAACGAGAGCGAGTTGAGCCTGGAGACGGTGTTCGACACCCCCAGGCCGGAAGGTACGGGTTTGGTGCTGGTCGAGTTGGGGCAAGACCCGTCGCGGGCGGGATATGACTTTTCGAGTCTGTCAGGGCTCCCGCAAGCCGCGGCGTTGGGCACCACGGATATCTACTTCGAGTCCCAGAGCGGAGCGCGTTTTCTCCGCGCGAAGACCGGAGTCGATATCCAGGATTACGGTCTGATCGACCTGGTTTACGTCGATTGGGCCCCGGATACGGGGTGGTCCCCGTCGGGACAGGCGGAAGCGATCGAGGGCCACAGCTACATTGTTCGGATTCTGGACGGTCAGGGTGATTTCAACATGGCGAAGGTTCAGGTGAAGGCGGTCACGACGACCACCGCCACGCTGGACTGGGCGTATCAGGCGGTCGAAAACAACCCCGAGCTCGCCCCGATAACAGGAGGTGCCATGCGATGAAACGCTCAACCTTGAATCTATGGATTGGTGCGGCCGCGATCGCGCTGGCCGCGACGGCGGGAACAATTGCCACCGCGCAGGCCCACGACAATGACTTCGCGGTCAGTGGCCGGGCGGGTGTCCGGGTGTGGGTGGACGGCGGAGACGTGTTCTCCTCATACCGCGACGTGTCGATCTACCTGCGGTCCGACAACGATTGTTACGCGACGCTCCTGCTGGTCGATACGGCCGGGTACGTGCATGTGCTGTATCCGTCCTCGCCGTACGACCGCGCGTGGTTGCACGGCGGGCGCACGTACCGCTACGCGGCGTGCGACCTGGGACTCGACCGGCTCGACGGCGTGGGCATTGCCCATCTGTTCGCGGTCGGCAGTCCGGTGCCGTTCGATTACTCGTGCTACGGCGCGTCGGTCTTCGTCGGCGGCTTCGGCTACCGTATTTACGGCGACCCGTACGTGGCCTGCCACGACTTCTATCTGTCGCTGCTTCCGGCGTCGTGCCGCTGGGACTACGTGGGTGTCGGCTTCGCTCGTTTCTATGTGCACGAGTGGGTCCGCTACCCGTCGTACCTGTGCCGGGCCGGCGTGGGTGTGCACGTGCGCATCGGCGACCACTGCCGCGAATGCAACGCGGTGTACGCGTCGTATCGCAGCAATGCCGCGAGTCCGTACGAGGTGCTGCGTCCGGTGAAGTTCAAGCAGACCTATCCGGATCGCGGCGGGGTGGCGTCGGTGGGACGCGTCGAAGCGGTTCCGGTTCGGACTGCCCGCGAGTCCACGGGCGTCAAGGCGGCGAAGCAGCGCGCGACCGTGTCGCGCGCGACGGGTGCCGCGATCAAGACGCGCGAGCCGCGCCCGCTGGCCACAACCGAACGCGTGCGCGTCGTGTCGACGAGCCGCCAGGGTGCCGACAACAAGGCCGCCGTGAAGTCGACAGCGCGCGTCGCAACCCGCCCGGCACCGGTCGCCAAGGCCGCGCCGGAGAAGGTTGTCAGCGCCAGGAGTTCGAGCGTGAAGAGCGCGAGTGCCGCAAAGAAGGGCGCGCAGAAGACCGCCGCCAACAACAAGGCCAGCGGCAAGCGCGTCGGGAAGGCTCAGTAGAGAAAGTTTGGTTGGCTGGTAGCGTCGAGTAGGCTGGTTAGGAGCCGACCAGGTGGGGGGGAGTTGCGCCGGAGTAAGCGTCGATCAGGGGCGGCGAATTACGGGCGACAACTCCCCTTTACCATTGACCCCATAGAGCTTTACCCCTACAGTCCAACCGTTCCGGTCCCCCGTCCGCGCCCCGTGTTACAATTGAGTTGCGTGGTCCCTGACTCAACGGTCCTGACTCATTAACGAGAAGCCCGAAAACACGTTTTGAATCTTTCCTCCCGCCGTATCCTTCCGCGTGCAGCGGCTGCCGGTATCCTGCTGTTGTTGTTCGCGACAACCGGCGTGTTCGCCGGGGGACTCGTTCCCGCGTTCAACACGTCGACCGGTGGCGGACGGGCTGCTACCGCGAAAATGCGGCCATCGGCGCCGCCCCGGCTCAATGTCTATCAGCGCACGCTGCTCGGCTCGCTGGGGCAGCCCGGCCTCGTGGCCAGCCAGGATACGCTGCGAATTCTCGCGTTCCAGGTCCAGTTTCAGGACAGCCTGATGGGCGGTCAGTCGGGCAGCAACCGGCCCCAGCTCCGCGATTCCCTCTGGTTTGGAAACGAACTCGAACACATGGCGCAGTACTTTCGGGGTGCGTCGCGCGGCCACCTGCAGATGCCGTGGAAAATCGACGGCGTGTTGTACACGCTGCCGCAGAAGATGAGCTACTACGGCTCGGATACCTACGAGGAGACCCGTGTCGTCGAACTCGCGCAGACCGTCATCGGTCTGGCGGACGGCGCGGTCGATTTTTCCGCCTACGATCATGTCTTCATCATCCACGCCGGTGCCGGACAGGAGACCGACGTCAACGGCGATTCGCCGATCCAGATCTGGTCGAGCTTCTACGACCTTGGCGACATTCGTGCCGCGCTCGACGACGACAACACGGGCGGCCTGGCCACCGCCGATTCGCTGAACGGCGAACCGTTCTTCGTCGACAACTTCTCCATCGTCCCGTCGCACGCGTCGCAGGACTTCGCGACCGTTGGGACGCTCGGTATCTGGTCGTTCCAGATCGGGAGCCGCATCGGGCTGGTGCCGATGTTCGATTCGACGCCGAGCGGCGGCCCCGATTCACAGGGGGTCGGCGGGTTTGACCTGATGGGTTATGGCCTGTTCAACGTGAACGGATTCGTGCCCGGATTTCCCTGCGCGTTCAACCGGCTCATCGCCGGATGGATCGAGCCGGTGGTGGTCGACGCGGCAACCGGGGCCACAACGGTCCGGCTGACGGACATCAACACCGGCAGCGATGCCGATACCGTGTGCGTCAAGGTGCCGATCACCGAGAGCGAGTATTACCTCGTGGTCAACCGCGAGCACGACGCCGACTTCGACAGCCTGTTTACGTTCGGCGATGCCGACGACGATCTCATTCCGGACAACACGGATTCGTTTGACGGTGCCGAGTTCGATTTCTTTCTGACCGACCTCACCAACCCCGCGGAACGGCGCAAGGATTCCCGGTACCCGATCTACGACGCCGACGGCGGCGTGCTGTTTCGTTACACGGGTAGCGGTGTGTATGTCTGGCACGTCGATGAACGTGTCGTGGTGGATGCCGTGATGAACGGGTATCTGCCCGACGACTTCGTCGCGCGCAAGGGCGTGGACCTCGAGGAGGCCGACGGCGTGCAGGACATGGACCGCCTCGGTTCGGCCGCATTCTCGCTGGGGAGTTACTTCGATTCTTACCGGAGGGGCGACGGCGGCACGGCGCGTTTGGGGCCGGATACCAAACCGGCCTCGCTGTCCAACGCCGGCGTGCCGACCGGCGTTACCATCGAAACACTTTCTCCGCGCGGGACCACGATGCGCATCAGCGTGAGCCGCGAATCCGACTATGACGACGTGCGCACGCGCTGGGCAGCGGCGTCGCCGTCGCAGCCGGCCACGGTGGTCAACCTGGACGGGACCGGGGATGCGGAGGTCGTCGTGCTGTCGGACGACGCCGGCGTCTACGTCTTTGATGCGGCCGGCCGGGAATGGGTGGACGGCGACGCGAATCCCGCAACGATTGATCCCTTCATCGCGGTGCCGGGCGTGTTCTGGACCGGACCGCCGGCCTTCGCCGACCTGGACGGCGGCAACGACATCGAGATCGTCGCCAGTTCGAAATCGGGCCTGGTGTACGCGTGGAAGGCGAACGGCGCCGAGTTGGTGGACGGCGACGGCAACGGCGCGACGCCGGGCGTGCTCTACGCGGGCCAGCCGATGGCGGCGCCTCCGATGCTGCTCGACGTGACCGGCGATGGACGCCCCGAGGTGGTCGTGGCCGAACGGGTCGCCGGTTCGATTCGCGTGGGCTTCGTCGACGCCACCGGCGCGTTCGTCGTGCCGTCGGCGCCGGAGACGGGACCGCTGTGGCCGGTGACGCTTCCCGCCCAGCAGGTCCAGGCGCTCGGCCTGTCGAAAATGAGCGATGGTGCCACCGAGACCTTCGGCGTCGTCGCGAGCTGTCTCGACAGCACCGCGGCGCGCGCGTTCGTCGCGTGGACACCCGCCACCTATAATGGACCGGCGCCAGCGCTTGCGCCGGTGGCGTGGTCGTACCCGCTCGCGAGTGGCAGTGGGATCAGGCCGTCGGCCCCGGCCGTGGGCGACATCGACGGCGATGGTGACGATGAGATCGTGGTTGCGATTGCGCGCGGAACCGTGTTTGTCCTCGACCCGTTCTCGGCCAGCAATGACGACGTGCGCATCGAGTCGGGCGCACTGCGCGCCACCGATCCGTCGGATCCGGCGCTGGGCGACATCGATGGGGACGGGGCGCTCGAGATCGCGGTGTGGGATTCGGAATACATGTATCTGCTGGAATCGAATGCGCGCACGCTTCTGGAGTGGCCCGTGGTCGTTCGCCCCGAAGCAGCGGGTGATGCACCGGCAATTCGTCCACGACGCGAAATGGAGAGCGCGTTGTTCGCGGACATCGATGCCAACGGCGCCGTCGACGCACTCTTTCCGCTGGACGACGGAACCATGGTGGCGTTGACCGCGACCGGCAAGCCGGCTCTGAGCTTCCCGCGGGTGGGACCCGCCGAAATGGGTGCCGCGCCGAGTCTCGCCGAGATCGCGCCGGGCGAGTGGCGGCTCGCGTCGCTGGGTGCCAACCGCCTCTTTGGCGGGCTCGATGCCGTGATCGACTCGGTGTCCACCAGCGACGAGACATCGTTGTCGTTGCAGTCGCTCGACAGCAACGTGTCGTCACCGTTCTGGACCATGGCGCGCGCCGACCTGGCGCGGACCGGGCGGGCCGCCCCGGGCGGAGCGCCGGCCGTCGCGACGGGCACATTCGACCCCGGATCGTTTATCATATATCCCAACCCGGTGAAGGGCACCGAGGTTCATGCCCGGGTGGCGACCAACACCTCCGCTCAGGTCCGATTGTCGATCTATACGATCGAAGGACAGGAGGCGGTGACACGTTCGTTCAACGTCAATCCCAACGGCCTCGCCGGGATTCCGTTTGACGAAGTCATCGACGTGAGCGCACTCAAGAGCGGCGTTTACATGCTGCGTCTGAAGATCGACGGAAAGAACGGCAGCGGCTCCGTGGTCAAGCCGTTCGCCATTCGCCGCTGAAGCGGAAAGGTCAAGGAATCAACATGATGCGCTGGCAACATGCCCTGACGGCAATTGTGATCATGCTGCTGCCCGGTGCCGCGATGGCGGGCGACCCCGGCTCGGCGGGCGCGCTGTTCCTGCGCGTCGGTGTCGGCGCGCGCGCCGCCGCGATGGGCGATGCCTACACCGGTGTTGCCGAAGACGCCTCGTCGGTCTACTGGAATCCCGGCGCGATGGCCGCGGTGCTGGGGACGAAGGTCACGCTGTCGCACGTGGAGTATTTCCAGAGCCTGCGCTTCGAGCAGGCCGCGGTGACGCACGAGACCAAGTGGGGGACGATGGGGTTCATGTTCACCGGGCTGTTCATGGATGATCTCGAGCGCCGCGATGACGCCGCTTCGGCGGTCGCGCTCGGCGAATTCGGGGCCTACGACGTCGCGTTCGCCGCCGCGTTCGCGCGGTACATCGTGCCCAACGTTTCCATTGGTCTGTCGATCAAGCCGGTCTATCAGCGGATCGACGAGCTCTCGGCGGCGGGGCTGGCGTTCGACGTCGGCATCTACCATACGTCGCGCATCCAGGGCGTCAAGCTGGCCGCGGTGGCCGGAAACCTCGGCGCGCCGATGAAATTCGACACCGAGGAGTACGCGCTGCCGCGCTATGTCAAGGTGGGGGGCAGCTACGAGCGCGAGGTGGTCGCGCTGGAGGGACGCGTGCTCGTCACGGTTGATCTGATGTTCCCCAACGACGACGACGGCCGCCAGCACATCGGCGCCGAGTATTCGTACCGGCGGACGGTGGCGGTGCGCGCGGGTTACAAGGCCGGGTACGACTCGCAGGGCGCCACGTTCGGGCTCGGGGTCAACTACCGCGACGTCGCCATCGACTACGCATTCCTGCCCGTCGAGAACGACCTCGGCGACAGCCACCGTTTCGGCGTCGGCTTCAGCTTCTGACCGTCTCCAGGCGGAGCCGTCCGCCGGAGAGCCTGCCGTACGTGAAGTGCTGGAGCCAGTCACCGAGGATCATGAACTCACGCCCGTCCCGGGTTTCATGCATCGGGTAGTGCACGTGCCCCATGACGAACGCGTCATTCCCACGCCGAAAGTAGTTCCCCCACGCATGTTCCAGAACCGCCCGCGCCCGCTTGTCCTGCGGGACGCTGAAGTACTCGCGGCTGCCGTGCGCGACGCCGCGCGCGATCGCGTCCAGCAGGTCGGGGTGGATCCAGCGGGAGGCGCCGACCACGGCGCGGTTGCGGATCACGGCCTTGAGCACCTTGTAGCCGTAGTCGCGCGGCATCACGAGATCGCCGTGGGCCAGGATCAGTTTGCGGCCCTGCGCCGCAATCGGGATCTCGGTCTGATGGATGGTCACGCCCAGGTCCCGCGAGAAGAACTCGCCGACCCAGTGGTCGTGGTTCCCCCCCAGGAAGTGCACGTCGATGTTGCGGGCCTGGCAGCGGTCGAGCGCCTCGTAGATGTCGAGATAACGGCGGCTGACGACCGAGCGGTATTCGAAATAGAAGTCGAAGATGTCGCCGAGCAGCACCAGGCAGGTCCCGGGAGCCAGCGAATCCACGAATTTCAGGAAGCGCTCGCGCCGGGCGTCCTCGCCCGGCAGCCCGGGGTCGCGGAAATGGGTGTCCGCCACCACACGTATGTCGCTGGCGGTAATCGGGATGAAGTTGACCGGGTTTTCGGACATTGGTAAGGCCGGGGCCCGCGCCACGACAGAGGGCTGCGGTCCCGGGCCGGGGCCATGATGGCGTATCGGGGCGAGGCCCTGCAACCGTAATAATCATAGTGCCTTGCGCCGAGGAACCCGGAGGGGGTCCGGCGCGTACAAGTAGGGTCCGGCTACCAGGGCCGGGATGGCCGGGCGCGGGGAACCTCTTGAAAGAAAAAAGGTTCCGCGGAGAGGGGTGGGAACCAGAAGGTTGACGGATCGGCGGTTCCGGGATACAATATGTATGCACTTGGTCGAGAGTGCTCGAATAACCTTCCGAGAATCGTCCTTTCGAATCCCCCTGCCAGTACACGGGTAGTGAGCCGCGTTGTGTGCGGCCGCCGCAAGCCCCATGAAGCCCCGAGGGCACATGGTCCGGTTGCGGGTGTCAGACAAATGAAATGATGGGAGCAAAATCAGCGATGAATTTGAAATCTAGCGTATGGGTTCTGACACTCGCCGGGGCATGTGTCCTGGCTACAATAACCGTAGAGGCCGCTCCGGCGGATCGCAGTGCGACCATACGGCCCGACGGGTCGTCGATATTTGCGGATGTGGCGGAGAAGGTTCGCCCGGCGGTGGTGTTTATCCGGACCGAACGGGCGATGGCGGCCAACGACCGGGAACCGTCGGATACGCCTTTTGATTTCTTCCGGGAGTTTTTTCCGGACGGTGAGCGTTCGCCGCACGGGCGCCGGGTTCCCGGCGGCGGGTCGGGTTTCGTCTTCGACGACGAGGGCCGCATCCTGACCAATTATCATGTGATCCGCGACGCGGACAAGATCACGGTCATTCTGGACCACAGCGGCGACGAGTCTGATTCCGACGGCACCGAGTTCGATGCGCACGTGGTGGGATTCGACCGGCACACCGACATCGCGATCATCCAGGTGGACGATGCGAAAGGGCTGCCGAAAGTGACGCTGGGTGATTCGGACGCGATGCGGGTCGGCGACTGGGTGATGGCCATCGGCACGCCGTTCGGCCAGTTGCAGGGTACCGTGACGGTCGGCATCGTGAGCGCAAAGGAGCGCAGCGATCTCAACATCGTGGGTGGCGAAGCGACGTATCAAAACTATATCCAGACCGACGCGTCGATCAATTTCGGGAACAGCGGGGGGCCGCTGGTGAACCTCAATGGTGAGGCGATCGGAATCAACACCGCGATCAACCCGTCGGGTCAGGGCATCGGCTTCGCCATTCCGATCAACATGGCGAAGGGCATCATGGCCGAGCTGATCGCCAGCGGACGGGTCAAGTATGGATATCTTGGCATCGTGCTGCAGGAACTCGACGCGGACCTCGCCGAGGGAATGGGGATCGCCCTCAAGCACGGCATCGTGGTGCGTGAGGTTCAGCCGGGGACGTCGGCCGCCAGGGCCGGCCTGCATACCGGCGATGTGATCGTCCGCTACGACGGGGAGGATGTAAGGGACGATGGCAAGTTCCGTCTAAAGGTCGCATCGACGCCGGTCGGAAAGACAGTACCGGTGGTCGTGTACCGCGATGGCAAGGAACAGGCCATCGACGTCACCCTGGGTGAACGCCCGGAAGACGAGGCGGTCGCCTCGGCACCGGAGCCCCGCAGTGAAGCGTGGCTCGGATTGCACGTGGATGCCGCATCGAAGGGCGAAGTTCGCCGGATCTACCGGCTCGATCGGGGACAGGAAGGTGTGGTTGTGATCGAGGTGGAAGAGGGAAGCCCCGCGGAGGATGCAGGATTGCGCGAAGGCGATATCATCACCGAGGTGTATTCGCACGAGGTCAAGAGTATCGACGATTACGCCGCGGTGTCGAAGAAGCTGCAGGAGCGGAAAGACCCCATCGCTTTCCTGGTAAAGAGAGGAAGAAGCACGACGTTCGTGACCGTCTTCCCGGAGCGCAGGTAAGCGGGCAGTGGCTGGAACCAGGAGGGGAAAGCTCATGAGTGAACGCCAGGTGAAAGAGCGTACCGAGAAAAGGAAAGCCAGCGAGCGCAGTCAGAGCGTGCGGCGTGCAGCCGACACGGGCGGGGGCGTGCGCAGCCTCGATCTTTACCTCCACGAAATCAACAAGACCCCGTTGCTGACGCGCGAGCAGGAGCGGGACCTCGCCCAGCGTATTCGCACCGGCGACCAGAAGGCGCTGGACGGGCTGGTGAAGGCGAACCTGCGCTTCGTGGTATCGATCGCGAAGCAATACGCCAACCAGGGTCTGTCGCTGGAAGACCTGATCAACGAGGGTAACCTCGGATTGATCAAGGCCGCGCACCGCTTCGACGAGGAGCGCGGTTTCAAGTTCATCTCCTACGCGGTCTGGTGGATCCGTCAGGCCATGCTGCAGGCGCTCGCCGAGCACTCGCGCATCGTGCGCCTCCCGTTGAACCGGGCTGGCACGTTGTACCGCATCGGCAAGGTGTCCCGGCAACTCGACCAGGAACTGGGACGCGCACCGAGCGCCGAAGAGATTGCCGCGCGGCTCGGGATATCGATCGAAGAAGTGGAAGACACGATGGTGATCGCCAACACCCACGTGTCGCTGGATGACCCGTATTCGGCGGACAAGGACGACACCGCGCTCGTCGACTATCTGACCGACGAGAAGCAGGCCGCCCCGGACGAGGATACGTATGTTGCCGCGCTGAGCGACGACCTCGAGAAGGCACTGGGAACGCTCTCGGAGCGCGAGCGGATGATCCTGGCGTTGTACTTCGGGCTCGGCGGCGACGAACCGATGACGCTCGAGGACATCGGCAAGCGTCTGAAGCTCACGCGCGAGCGGATCCGTCAGATCAAGGAGAAGGCGATCCAGCGCCTGCGTCACTCGACACGGGCCAAGTTCCTCCAGGGATACATGGAGAACTGACCGGGATCGTCGTGCAGTGTGCGTTCGACCGGGTCCCTTCGGGGACCCGGTCTTTTTTTCCGCCCCGGTCGTTGGTACGAACCTTGCGCCAGGCGCTGGAATGGTCTTGACGGGGGTGCGGGGCGTGCGTAGCCTCCATCCGCACCTGCCCGGGGCCGCGCCCGCCCGGGTGTATTCCGCCGGCTGCATTCCGAAGGAAGATCGCAGACGTTGATTCGCGACAAGATTCTCACTTTTCTCTACCTTCCCGAGGGAAGCCACGAGCCGCGCACATTTCATGTGCGGCGCAACATCCTCATGGCGCTCGGGATCACGGTCATGGTTGCGCTCGGTGTTTCCGGGTGGGTCGTGCTGCACTATTCCAGCCGGCTCAAGGGCGCGTACATGGTGGAGTCGCTGGAGGCGCAGAACACCGAACTGCGCGGCGAACTCGAGACGCTGGGCTCCGAGGTCGAAACGCTCCGCAGGCAGGTTGCGCAGAATTTTGATTTTCAGAAGAAGGCGCGCATCCTTGCCAACATGGATGACCTCGACGATGATGTCGCCCAGGTCGGTGTCGGCGGCACCGGGATCGGATCGACGCACCTGTTGACGTCGCTGGGACCGCGCGAGCGCGAGCGCCTGCTCTCGGCGCGCCGCGATATCGACAAGCTGCTGCGTCAGGCCCGCCTGCAGAAGGCCGACTACGAACAGATCCTCGGTGAACTCGAATCCGCCAGCGAGAAGATCCGGACGACGCCGTCGCTGCGGCCCGTCGACGTGGGTTTCATCTCCAGCCGCTTCGGGTGGCGCATGGACCCGATGACGGGACGCCGGACGATGCATCGCGGTGTCGACTTCTCGGCCCGCCTCGGGACCCCCGTTTACGCCACGGCGGACGGGGTGGTGACCTTCTCCGGTGTGTGGCAGACGTACGGCAACGTGGTGGAGGTCTCCCACGGCGGGGGCTTCGTCACCCGTTTCGCGCATCTCGAGCGCCGCCTGGTCCAGAAGGGCCAGCGGGTCACCCGGGGCGACGTGATCGGCCGTGTCGGCTCCACCGGCCGTTCCACCTTCTCCCACCTCCACTACGAGATCGAGCAGGGCGGCGAGCGCATCGACCCGATGCGTTTTGTCCTGGCGGACTGACCCGAATTTCTTCTTGCCAGCGGGCGGCCCGCGCCCGTACCTTGGGGCGGTCGCCCCCGTTCCTTATCTCAATTTTGTGGAATGAGTTACCGCTTTCGCTTGAAGTTCTTTTGCCGGAAAACGTTCTGGGTGGCCGCGGCCGTGGCCATCCCGTTGACCGCGTTCGCCGCCGGCCGGCCACTGGTTACAGCGGTCCGGCACTCGGCCTCGGCCGAAAAGACCCGTCTTGTGCTCGACCTCTCCCGCGCGTGTGACTACACCGTCAGCTATCTTCCCGACTCGGCCGGGGTACTGATCCGCGTCGAAGGCGCGGCGCGGAGCGCATCGCTCGGCGCGAGCCCGGTGGAGCAGAACGGGATCCGGTCGATCAATGCGTTCGATCGTGCGGGCGGTGTCGACGTGGTCGTTGACCTCGCCGGACGCCTGGGCTGGAATGACTTCATCCTGCCCGCCCAGGGCCAGAAGCCGTTCCGTATCGTCGTGGATTTCATCCCCGTGGTGCCCGGCACCGGGGCAGCCCCGGCCGCAGCCGAAGTGGCGGACACGGGCGACGTCGCTGCGATATCCAACCCGGTGCGGCGTGACGGGGGTGCCCCGCGTCCGCTGGTGGTGGCGATCGACGCCGGACACGGCGGGCACGACGCCGGCGCGAGTGGCCGCTACGGCCTGGTCGAAAAGAAACTCACCCTCGACATCGCGCGCCGGACCGCGGAGATTCTCAACCGCGGCGACGGCAACGTGCGCGCGGTGCTGACGCGCGAAGGCGACACCTATCTCACGCTGCCGGCGCGCAACGAGGTGGCCGAGAAGAAAGAGGCCGATGTCTTCGTCAGCATCCATCTCAATTCGGCCCCCAGCAGCTCGGCGCGCGGTGCCGAGATTTTCTTTGTGGCGCCCGCGGGTGCCGAAAGCGCCGCCAACAAGGCGCTCAAGTCCGGTGAGGCCGCGCACGAGTTCGGACTCGACCACGCCGGCAACGACGACATCGTCCACATCCTGCTCGACGTGAACCAGCAGTCGGTTCTTGCTCGCAGCGAACAACTTGGGGAGTCGATTCTCGAATCGGTGCGCGACCGCCGGCTGTTGCCCACTCGATCGGTGAAGCAGAAGTCGTTTTCGGTATTGCGCACGATTTCGATGCCGTCCGTGCTCGTCGAGTGTGGCTTTCTCACCAACGCCTCGGATGCGAAGCTTCTGCGCGATCCCGCGGGCCGCGACAAGATTGCGCGCGCGATCGCCGACGGCGTCGAGTCGTTCCACCGCGCCCACCCGCCGCAGCGCGCGGACGATCAGTCCGGCCGCGCGGTCGTGCACCGCGTCCAGCGCGGTGATACGCTCTGGGACCTCTCGAAACGCTATCAGACCACGGTCGCCCGCCTGCGCCAGCTCAACGGCATGCGCCGCTCGGACGACCTGCGCGTGGGCCAGGAAATCCTCGTCGAGCCCGGGCGCTGACGCGCCGGCGGGGGCGATGGGACGTCATGAACCTCGCGCGCATGCTCACGCACAATCTCGGAGCCAAGATTCTCGCCCTGATGGTGGCGATTCTGGTCTGGTTCAACGCGAGCGGCCAGGAGGAAGTGGTGCGCGTGCGCAGCGCGTCGCTGGTGGTCAATGGTGTCGCGGACACGCTGGCACTCGCGTCGTCGGTGCCGGTGTCGGCGGATGTGCGGCTCGCCGCGACCCGCCGCCAGATGGTTGCGCTTGGCTTCAAGCGCCTCGTGGTCGAGGCCGATCTGTCCGGTTTCGGACCCGGCCGGCAGCGGATTCCGCTGACGGGAAACGACGTGCGGGGTGTCGGTGGACTCGAGCCGGGACGAATTCAGGTGCTGACCCCGGCGGTTCTGGAAGTGGATCTCGAACCGCTGGCGAGCCGCCGGCTGCAGGTGTCGCTCGCGACCACGGGTTCGCTGGCTCCGAACCTGGTGCTGCTGGACGGCGGCGCCGTGATCGACCCCGCGTGGGTGACACTGCGCGGCCCGGCGTCGCGGGTGGATCGTATCCAGCACGTGTCGACCCAGCCCATCGACCTCAGCCGGATTCGCGAAACCGGCTCGCGTGAAGTCGATCTCGTCTGTGACGAGCGCGGGCTGGTGTGCGACCCGGACCGGGTGGCGGTTACCTTCCGGGTGAGCACGCGCGGTGAACGTGTGCTGCCCAATGTGCCGCCCACCGTGTTGCTCGATTCCGACGATGTCGAGGCGGCCGTGGACCCGGCCACCGTATCGCTGACCCTCGAAGGGCCGTCGGCGGTGCTGGATACGCTGTCGTCGGGGGATGTCTCGGTGCTCCTCACCGTGACCGGACCGGCACCGGCGTTTCACCGCCTCGTGGCCGAGGTCATTCTGCCCCCCGGGATCCGGCTGACGGCAATCAGCGCGGACACCTTTTCGGTGCGCGTGGTTCCCGCGGAGTCGCCGTGAGCGGTGTGGGCGTCCGCGCTTGACACCCGGCGCGCCCGCACCTATCGTTGTACGTTCTATTCCCGTCCGGAAATGACCGGCGACCCGTTCCAATCATGCGACTAACCGAGCTGTTCCTGCCCGAGACCGTTGTCACCGACATGCCCGGAACGGGCAAGGAGCCGGTGCTGCGCGCCATCGTCGCCGACCTCGACGCGAAGGGGTTCAT
This sequence comes from Candidatus Krumholzibacteriia bacterium, assembly GCA_036273975.1. Lineage (GTDB taxonomy): Bacteria > Krumholzibacteriota > Krumholzibacteriia > WVZY01 > JAKEHA01 > JAKEHA01. The sequence goes on along the minus strand of DASUGO010000106.1, from coordinate 21,618 downwards.
CGCCGACGCACCGACGGCCGCCGCGGACGTGCTGACGCGGGAAGACGTCATGTCGACCGGCGTCGGGCACGGCGTCGCCATTCCACACGCGTACACGGCGGGCGTCGAGCGGCTCGTGGCGGGCTTCTACCGCATCGGCCCGCCCATCGACTTCGGCGCGCTCGACAGCCTCGACGTGGATCTGATCTTCGTAATCCTGGGGCCGCCGCAGAGCCGGCGGGAACATATCCGGATCCTCGCCAAGATTTCGCGGCTGCTCGGCAACGCCGACTTTCGTGACGAACTGCGCCGCGCCGCGGACACGCCCGGCGTGCTGAACGTGTTTCGCCGGTTTGGTGACCGGTAGCGCATGGGCCGGACCCGGAACAGGACGGCGCGCGGCAACGCGCTGTGGATCGTGCTGACCGTCGCGTACGTGGGGTTGATCTTCTTCATGTCGTCGCGTCCCTACCTGAACGCGCCGGGCCCCGACTTCGACATGAAGGACAAACTCATTCATGCCACCGAGTACGGGATTCTGGGACTGCTGGTGGTGCGCGCGCTGGGCAATACACTCAGCCGCTCGCGCGTAGTGACGGTGTTCTTCGTGATCGCGGTGTGCGCGACCATCGCCGGTGTCGACGAGTTCTTTCAGGGGACGGTACCCGGACGCCAGAAGGACATCCTGGACTGGCTGGCCGACGTGACCGGTGTCACGATCGGCGCGGCGCTGACGCTGTGGCGGGTGCGACCGCGCCGCGGCGGCAAGGAAACGCAGGCATGAAATACACGCGGCCCCGGGGCACCCACGACGTTACGCCCAAAGAGATCGACGCGTGGCGGCGGGTCGAATCGGCGTTCGAACGCGCATTCGACGGGTTCGGATACCGCGGAATCCGGACGCCCGTCTTCGAGTCCACTGACCTGTTCGTGCGCGCGGTGGGCGAGCAGTCGGATATCGTCACCAAGGAGATGTACACGTTCCAGGACCGCGGCGGCCGCAGCCTCACGCTGCGCCCGGAAAACACCGCGTCGGTCATCCGCGCGTACCTCGAAAACGGCATGCACCGCTGGGGTGGTGTGCAACGCCTGTGGTACGTGGGGCCGATGTTCCGTTACGACCGGCCGCAGGCGGGACGCTACCGGCAGTTTCATCAGGTCGGCGCCGAGGCCATCGGCAGCGCGAGCCCGGCGCTGGACGCGGAGATCATCCAGCTGGTGGTCGAGGTGCTCGCCGAACTCGGGTTTGCCAACCTCGACGTGCGCCTCAACTCGGTCGGCGCGGAAGCGTCGCGCCAGCGCTACCGGACGGTGCTGCTGGACGCGCTGCAGGGGCTCGCTTCGGAGATCGATCCGGCCGCGATGGCGCGATACCAGCAGAACCCGCTGCGGATCTTCGATTCCAAGGAATACGGTGAGGCGCTCAAGCGCAGGCTGCCGGTGATTTCCGACTACCTCGTCGACGAGGACGCCGATCACTTTGCGCGCGTGCGCGACGCCCTGGCCGCGGTGTCGGTTCCGTTCCACCAGGACCCGTTCCTCGTGCGCGGCCTCGACTATTATACGAAGACGGTGTTTGAGATCTATCACGGCGAGCACGGCGCGCAGAGCGCGCTGTGCGGCGGCGGCCGCTACGACGATCTGGTGCACGAATGCGGCGGACCCGCGACCCCCGCGATTGGATTCAGCGCCGGCCTGGAGCGTATCGTGGATGCCTTGCCGTCCGGACCGGACGCGCCGCGAACCGAGGTCGGCGTGCGGCACTACGTCGTATGCGCGGGCGACGGATCCGAGGCGCGCGGGCTCGCGGCCGCGCAAGCACTGCGCCCCGCGGGCGGCGCGATGGCGGACCTGTCCGGGCGTTCGCGCAAGAAGCAACTGGAAGCGGCGCTCAAGAGTGGCGCACGCGTCGCCGTGGTGGTGGACGCGGACCGCCCCGGTGTCGCGGAGTGGCACGACTTGAACCGGAAGACCGAGCAGGCCGTTCCGGAGATCGAACTCGGCGCGTATGCGCGCCGTGCGCTGGAAAGCGAAGGAGAACAGCGGTGAGCACGACGGGTTACTGGTTGCCATTCGCGCGGTCGCACCGGTGCTGCGATCTCAACCCCGCGCTCGCGGGGCAGACGGTACGGTTGATGGGGTGGGTGGCACGCCTGCGCGACCTCGGCGGTGTGCGGTTCGTCGAGCTGCGCGATCGCTACGGGCGCGTGCAGCTGGTGGTCGATGCCGCGCAGGCGGAGCTGGGAGAACTCGCGGCGAGTTTGCGCATGGAGGACGTCATCGCGGTGGAGGGCGAGGTGCGCGCGCGGCCGGCCGACATGGTGCGCGGCGACTCGCCCGCCGGCGCTATCGAAGTCGCGGTGACGCGTCTGGTGGTGCTCAATCGCTCCGAGGTGATCCCGTTCAACATCGCCGACGACGTGAAGGCCAGCGAAGAGCTGCGGTTGAAATACCGCTACCTCGACCTGCGCCGGCAGCCGATGCAGGACAACATTCGCACCCGTCACCGGGTGTTATTGGCCATCCGCAATTTCATGAGCGCGCGCGACTTCTACGAGATCGAGACGCCGATGCTGGTGCGCGCGACACCCGAGGGCGCGCGCGACTACCTGGTGCCGAGCCGCCTGCACCCGGGGAGCTTCTACGCGCTGCCGCAGAGCCCGCAGCTCTACAAGCAGATCCTGATGGTCGCCGGTTTCGACCGCTACTTTCAGATCGCCCGCTGCATGCGCGACGAGGATTTGCGCGCCGACCGTCAGCCCGAACACACGCAGATCGACATCGAGATGAGCTTCGTCGAGGAGCGCGACGTGTTCGCGCTGGTGGAAGACCTGATGAAAGACATCTTCCGCACGGGCACGGGCGTGGAATTGAAGACGCCGTTCCGGATCATCCCGTACCGCGAGGCGATCGCCACCTACGGAATCGACAAGCCGGACCTGCGCCTGGGCATGGAGATCCGCGCGCTCGGCGAGATGTTCGCGGGCACCGAATTTCGCGTGATCCGGCAGGCTCTCGACGGCGGCGGGGAAGTGCGGGGCTTCGTGGTGCCGGACGGCGCCCGCCTGGTCAAGCGCGACGTCGACGAACTGGAAGCCATCGCGAAGGCGGCCGGCGCGGGCGGACTGCTCAGTCTGCGCCGCAACGGTTCGCGGCTCGCGGGCGTCGCGGCCAAGTTCCTCGGCGAGGCCATCGAGACGCGGATCATCGACGGGTGCGGCATGGAAGACGGCGCGTTGTTGCTTGCGCTGGTCGGGAATGCACCCGGCATCAACGTCATTCTGGGCAAGCTGCGGATCGAAGCCGGCCGCCGCCTCGGTCTCGACCGCGGCGGCGACTTTGAGTTCCTGTGGGTGAACGAGTTTCCGCTGTTTGAGCGCGACGAGGAACGCGGTGGCTACACGCCGTGCCACCATCTCTTCTCGATGCCGTTCGAGGAAGACATCCAGCACCTCGAGTCCGATCCGTTGCGCGTGCGCGCGCATCTCTACGACCTGGTGTGCAACGGGATGGAACTGGCCTCGGGCAGCATCCGCATCCACAACCGCGAGCTGCAGGAACGCGTGATGGCCGTGACCGGGATCACGAAGGAGGACGCGGCCCGCCGCTTCGGGTTCCTGCTCGACGCGCTCGAGTTCGGTGCGCCACCGCACGGCGGTATCGCGCCCGGCGTGGACCGTCTCATCATGACCATGGTGGGCGCGCCGTCGATTCGCGACGTGATTGCGTTCCCCAAGACACAGAAGGCAACGTCGCTGATGGATGACGCGCCATCGCCGGTGGATCCCGGGCAGTTGCGCGATCTCCATATCGAGGTCATCCCCGAGCCGGAGGACGGCCGCTAGTGGACCGCGCGCGGGGGCGGGAACCGGGCCGGGCCGTCCGACTCCTTGTTGGGAGATCGCCCCTTGACAGTCGTGCGGGGGGATTGCTAGGGTACCGGGGTAATTTTCCTCTAACCCCCACATTTTGAAAGGAGTCCGGTCGTGCGAGTGCCTTTTCGCGCATGGCTCGCAGGAGTCGCATGTGTCGTCGCGGTGTCCGCGGGGTGTTCCAAGCTGGAGACGTGCAACGTGTCTCCCATCGAGATCGAAGAACTCCGTGAGGACATCTCGATCATCGACAAGGACCTCGCGGGCGTCAATGAACGCGCGCAGCAGCTCTCGGACGATCTGGCCGCGAAACAGGCCGACCTGGATTCCAAGAAGGACAAGCCCGCCGAACTCCGTCGTCGCCTCGCGGTGTTGAAGGCCGGCAGCGGCAGGATCGAGAAGAAACCGGCCGACGCCAAAACACCCGCCAGCCAGGGCGGCGCCAAGTCATCCAAGGAGTCGTCGTAGCGTGTCGCGCGCAATTCTGTTGGTCTGTGTCGGGGTGATGGTCGCGCTGGGTTCGCTGGGGTGCAGCCGGACCACCGGCCGTACCGTGAATATTCACGAGGGCGAGTACTACGGTGAAGACGAGTTCGCCGAGCTGCCCAAGAACGACCAGCAGGCGTACTGCGACAACCTCGAGAGCGAGCGCAACAACCTGCAGGCTTCGCTCGACTCCAAACAGCAGGAACTCGCGGACACCAAGAAGCGCATCGAATCGCTGCGCAACCAGATCACGCCGGTGGAGAAGGAGATTCTCCGCGTGGAGTCCGATATCCGTACCCTCTCCGCCCAGATTGCCCAGTTGGAGGCGCTGCCGCGCGACTACAAGGTGGTCGCCGGCGACTGTCTCTCGATCATCGCCGAGAAGGACGAGATCTACGCCGACTGGACCAAATGGCCGCGGATCTACCGCGCCAATCTCGACAAGATCGAAGATCCGGTCTGGATCTACCCCGACACGACCCTCGCCATCCCGCGCGATCTGCCCACCCAGCACCGGGTGGCACCGTACGAAACCCTTGAAATCATTGCGGGTTACTGGGAAATCTACGGGGATCCCACCCAGTGGGTGCGCCTGTTCGAGGCCAACAAGGACAAGGTGCGTGATCCCAACAACTTGGAGCCGGACACGATTATCGTGATCCCCCGCTAGTGCTTGGCTCCGGCCTCCCGCCTGGCCTATATTCTCAGTCGTCCTTTTCCGCGGGCCACCCGCGGTGTATCGTCGTGCTACCGGAGGTGTGTTCAGGTTGAAGACCAAGCGGAGGGTGCTGTCGTTCAGCGGCGTCGACCCCCTCAAGTTATTCGGCGCCCGTGACGGGCACCTCGCCGTCATCGACCGCCAGTTTCCCGGCGCGGTCGTGGTGCGTGGCGACGAGATTATTCTCAACGGCACGGGCGAGCAGATCGATCGCCTCACCGAATTCTTCCGTGAAATAATCGACATCGCGCGCGCGGGCCGCGCGCTCAGCGAGCAGGACTTCGCGTACGTCCTTGCCAGGGGCAACGGCGGCGATCCCGCGCCGGCCGCCGAGTACAGCGGTCTCGATCGGGACGTCGTGGTTTCCACGCGCCGCGGCGCGTCGATCACGCCGCGCACACCCGGGCAGAAGCGTTACGTCGACGCCATCCGTTCGCACGACATCGTGTTCGGGATCGGCCCGGCCGGCACCGGCAAGACCTACCTCGCGGTGGCGGCGGCGGTGGCCGCGCTCCGCGTGGGAGCCATCGAGCGTGTCTTCCTGGTGCGCCCGGTGGTGGAGGCGGGCGAGAGCCTCGGGTTTCTCCCGGGCGACTTCCAGGCCAAACTGGATCCCTACGTGCGCCCGGTGGTCGACGCGCTCGGGGAGATGATGGGCCACGATCGAACCGGCAAGCTGATGGAGAATGGAACCATCGAAATCGCGCCGCTCGCCTACATGCGCGGCCGCACGCTGAATGACGCCTTCGTGATTCTCGACGAGGCCCAGAACACCACCGAAATGCAGATGAAGATGTTCCTCACCCGCCTGGGCCGCAACGCCAAGGCCATCGTGAACGGTGACATCACCCAGATCGACCTCGATCCGCCCTCGCGCTCGGGGCTTCTCGCCGCGCAGCGGATACTCAAGGATGTCGAGGGCATCGCGTTCGTGCAACTGACGCAGGACGACGTCGTGCGCCATCGCCTCGTGCAGCGGATCATCAACGCGTTCGACGCGCGTGACCGGCGGGAGGAAGAGACGACGTAATGAAGTTGCCGCGACTCGGCAGACTCGTGCGGCGCAAGCTGCCCCGCGCCGCGCGGCCCCGGCCGTCGCTCCGGCACACGCTGCCGCGGATCCTGTTTGGTGCCGCGTTCACCGTGATCGTCGTCCTGATGCTGCCGCCGGTGCGGGAGCGCGTCGAACCGGCCTTCCGGGCCGGTGACACGGCGACGCACGAAGTCACCGCCCCGTACGCGTTTCGGGTCCCCCTCTCCGGCGACGAGGTGCGCGTGGCGCGCGCGCGCGCGTCGCTGTCGATCGCACCGGTCTACCGGCGCGACCGGCAGGTGGAACGCGATCTCAGCCGCGACCTGTCCGCGTTGCTCGATTCCGTTGCCGCAATCGTTTACGCGAAGGGTATCGACGGCGACCAGCGCGTCGCACGCGCATCGCAGTGGCTGCCCGGGGTGTCGCGCCCGGTGTTGAAGGACGCGCTGGTGCCCGCCGAATTCTCCGCGCTGCGCGCGGCGGTACGCGACTACCAGCGCGAACTCACCAGCCGCGGTCTGATTGACAACGCCGCCGTTCTGCGCCGCAACAACTACCGGGAGATCATCGTCCTCGACGAGAGCGGCGAACAGCGCCGGCCGGTGTCGGGGCTGGTGGATCCCACGCGCATCGACGACATCATTCGCGCGGAAGCCGTGGCGCGCTTCGGTGAGGATCGCGCGCGCGGGCAGCTGTTCTACGATCTCGTGCGTGGACACTCGCTCCCGAGTCTGGCCTTCGACGCCGACGAAACCACGCGCCGCCGCGAGGCGGCCGCGGAGGCGGTGAAGGGTTACTTCGGGGTGGTCAAGGGCGAGCGAGTCGTCGCGCGCAACGAACGCGTCACGCGCGAGCAGGAAACCGCGCTGCGTGCGCTCGAAGAGGCGCGCATCGCGATGACGGCGGATCACACGCCGTGGCGGCTGGCGCGCGCCTACGCCGCCGAGGCGACGCGGGTGCTCCTGTTCTGCGTGTTGTTCGGCGTCTACCTGTTTGTGTTCCAGCGCCACATATTCAACGATGTCACGCGCCTCGGCGCGGTCTTCGTGGTGATGCTCATCTACGTGGTGGTGGTGGCGCTCGTGGTGCGCCTGGGCTGGAGCGTGTATCTGGCGCCGGTGGCGTTTGTGTCCGTGATGCTCGCGGCGCTGTTCGACTACCGGCTCGGTTTGATCAGCGGCGGGTTCGCGGCCGCGTTCCTCCCGCTTGCGGCACCGATCGGTGCGGGACCCGCATTCGTCGCCTGGCTCGCGGCCGCGGCGGGTGTTGCGGGCATCGAACGCATGCGCGCGCGCAGCCGCGGCTACTCGGTATTTGCGTTTGTCGCCGCCGCGTACGCGATCGGCATCCTGGCCGCCGAGCCCGGGGAGGTCTCCGCGCTGCGCGATATTGGCGAGCAGGTGCTGTGGGGAGGTGTGAACGGTCTGATCACGGGCGCGGCGACGGTGTTTCTGCTGCCGGTGTTCGAGCAGGCGTTCAACCGTGCCTCGCGTTTTACGCTGCTCGAGCTGACCGATCTCAACAAGCCGATTCTCAAGCGGCTGAACATGGAGGCGGCGGGGACGTATCACCACTCCATGCTGCTCGGAAACCTGGTGGACGCGATCGCGAGCGACATCGGCGCCGACGCGCTGCGCGCACGCGTGATGGCGTATTACCACGACATCGGGAAAATTTTCAAACCGGAGTACTTTGCCGAGAATCAGGAGTCGGGGTTCAACAAGCACGAAAAGATCACGCCGCAGATGAGCGCGCTGATCCTCGTGTCGCACGTCAAGGACGGCGTCGAACTGGCGCGGCAGGAGAAGCTGCCCGAGGTGATCGTCGACGGGATTCGGGAACACCACGGGACCACCGTGATGGCCTTCTTCTACCAGAAGGCGCTCGAGACCGATTCGCACGCGAGCGTCAACCGGGACGACTTCCGTTACCCCGGCCCGCGGCCCCGGACGCGGGAGGCCGCGATCCTCATGTGTGCCGACACCGTGGAGGCCGCGGTGCGATCGTTGCGCGATCCGGCGCCGGCGCAGATCCGCGCGATGGTAACCCGGCTGGTGGACTCGCGCGCCCAGGAGGGGGAGCTGGACCAGAGCGGCATCACGTTGTACGAGCTCAACGTGATCAAGGAGAAGCTCATCGCGATGCTGACGACGATCTACAACAAGCGCGTTGCGTACCCGGGGCAGAGCGAGGCGCTCGCCCCCGAGGACTGGAAGGCGGCCGGTGAAAGCGTCGCTGAATCGGGTTAGCCGCGCCCGCCCGCGCTGGCTCTCCGCCGCGTGGTTCGCGCGCGTGGAGGAAGCGGCCGCGGGGCTGCGGCCCGCGCGGGAAGCCGTCAATGTCGTGATCGTGGACGACCGCGAGATCCGGCGGCTCAACCGCCGTTACCGCGGGAAGGACAAGCCCACCGACGTGCTCTCCTTTTCCTATCGCGACGATCCCGGGCCGCGCGACGGCACCGCGGGCGACATCTACGTGTCACTGGACACGCTCGCGCGCGACGCGCGCCGCCTCGGCGTCGACGTGTCCCATCTGGCGCTGCGCATCGTCGTCCACGGCATGCTGCACGTCATCGGCTACGATCACGAGAACGACGCCGACGCCGCCCGCATGGAGCGGCGCGAGCGCGCCGTGTTGAAACGCATCCTGCCCGCGGCGGACGTGCGCAAACTCTTCTGACGGAAAGCACCGCAGCGCATGGAAACAGGACTGGCAGTCGGACTCTACGTCGTATCGGTGGCGCTGCTATCGGCGTACACCGCGGCGCTCACCGCATTGAGCGTCATTTCGCTGCACGGCATCGAGCAATCGGAGGAAAGCAAGCCGGACTGGCTGGTGGCGCGTGCCGACGACGAACCGGTCAACACCGGGCTTGCGCTCGGGATGGCACGGGCGTTGGCCTCGCTCTTCGTGATCGTGTCGGCGGTTGCGCTGGTGCACGAGGCGGGTGCGGTGGGCGCGGGTGTGTTCGCGGCCGCCTCGGTGCTTCTCCCCGCGTTCGCGGCGCGCGCACTCGCGCTGGAGGGGGCAGCCCGGCTGGTGCGGATCGTCTCGCCGGTGGCCGTGCCGACGGTGTATGCGCTGCGCCCCGCGGCCCGGTTGGCCGCGCGCGTGCTGTCGCGCGCGGCGCCGGCGTTGCCCGCGCTGTTCGCGTTCGATGTGATTCCGCTGGCGGAGAAGATCGAGCTGATGGGCGACGGCGACGGCGGTACGGCGGAAGAAGAAGAGCGCCGCATCATGTCGAGCATCGCCGACTTCGGCGAGACGCGGGCGCGCGACGTGATGGTGCCCCGTATCGATATCGTCGCGGTGGATGCGGCGATGGACCGCGAGGAAGCACTCGCGGCGATCATGGACGCGGGACACTCGCGCATCCCGGTGTACGAACGCTCCATCGACCATGTCATCGGAACGCTGCACACCCAGGATCTGCTGGTGAAGGTGCTGGCTGGCGAGGAATTTTCGATCCGCAATCTCGCGCGCGACGCGTTCTTCGTACCCGAGAGCAAGAAGATCACCGAGCTTCTCGCCGAGTTCAAGGTGCGGCGCCAGCATCTCTCGATCGTCGTGGATGAGTACGGCGGGACGGCGGGTATCGTGACGCTGGAGGACGTGATCGAGGAGCTGGTGGGCGATATCCGCGACGAGTTCGATTCCGAAGAGGATCTCGTGCGGCGCCTCGACCGCGACAGCGCGCTGGTGAGCGCCCGCATCCACATCGAAGAACTGAACGAAGTCCTGGGGCTCGCGCTCCCCGACGAGAACGCGGACACGCTCGGCGGGTTGCTCTACCACGTGATCGGCCGCGTTCCGAAGGTGGGGGACCGCTGGAGCCACCACAAGGTGGAATTCGAGGTCCAGACCGTGGAACGTCAGCGCGTCATGCGCGTGCTCCTGACCGGCCTGTCATCGGTGGAGCGCATGACGGCCGAAGACGGCTGATCGCCCGCCCCCGCCCCGCCGAACTGTTCTTGCCACACCGGCAAGCGCTCCCCTAGGATGCCGCCCAATGGAACAGGATCGCACCCAGGATATCGAAACCGCGCGCGGGTTGCTGGCGGCGGGCCGGGTGGAGGAGCTCGATCGCTTCCTCGCGCCGCTGCATTCGGCGGATATCGCCGAAATTCTCACCGAGTTCGAGGTCGAGGAACAAGCGGCGATGCTCAAACGCATCGGCACCGAACGCGCCGCGGAGGTGCTCACCGAACTCGATTCCAAATCCGGTCTCGCGCTGCTGCAACTGCTCACCGACCACGAAGTGGTGGCACTGCTCGAAGAACTCCCCTCCGACGATGCCGCCGACCTGATCTCCTCGCTGCCACCGGAAACCACCGAGCGCGTGGAAGCGCTGCTGCCCAGTGAAGACCGCGATGAGATCCACGAACTGCTCGAGTTCGGCCCCGAAACCGCGGGCGGACTCATGCAGGTGGAGCGCGTATGGGTGCGCGAGGACGCCACGATCCAGGACGCAATTGATTTCGTCCGCCGCGTGGCGGACGAAGTGGAGAGCCCGCAGCGGGTCTACGTGGTGAGCGAGAGCGACGAACTGGTGGGCGTGCTCTCGATCATGGATCTCGTACTCAAGCCGCCGCACGTGCGTGTTCACGACGTCATCGAGCGCAACGTGCCCGCCATCCCGGTGGACATGGACCAGGAACAGGTGGCGGCCATGTTCTCCAAGTACGACGAGTTCACGATGCCGGTGGTCGACACGGGGGGGCGGCTGGTTGGGCGCATCACCATGGACGACATCATCGACGTCATGGAAGAGGAGGCCACCGAGGACATCACCGCCATCGCCGGCACCACCGACGAAGAGCTGGGCGAAACCTCCATTGTGCGCGTCTCGCGCAGCCGCCTCCCGTGGCTGCTCACCGGCTTCTTCGGCGAGGTCGTGGGGGCCGTGCTGATGAGCCGCTATGAGGCCTCGCTCGCGACCTTCGTGGTGCTGGTGTTCTTCATTCCGCTGATCGTTGCCACCGCCGGCAACATCGGTGTGCAGGCCGCGGTCGTGGTCGTGCGCGAGATCGCGCTGGGCCAGATCGACCTCAAGCGTACCGGCCAGCGCGTGTTCAAGGAGATCCAGGTCGCGTTCCTGAACGGGATGGTGCTGGGCGCGCTGCTGTTCGGGCTGGTATACGCGTGGCGGCAGGATGCCGCGCTGGGCGGCCTCCTGTGGGTGACACTCCTGATGGTCGTGTTCGTGGCCGCGGTAATGGGTTCGGCGATTCCGCTGTTCCTGAACCGGTTGAAGATCGATCCCGCGCTGGCGTCGGGCCCGTTTGTCACGGTGTCCAACGATATCATCGGAATGGCAATTTACCTCGCCCTCGCGACGGCGTACCTTAGAAACCACTGAAGCCGGGGATGTCGTCCTCCGGGGTGAACGCGCATGCTGATCAAGGATAGTGGCGTGGTTCTGTCCGTCGCGCGCAGCGGCGAGTCGAGCCTGTACTTCGTCTTCCTGGGGCGGACCAGCGGGAAGGTGCGTTTGTTGGCCAAGGGAGCGATTGGCACCCGGCACCCGTCGCGCGGCGCCATCGAACCCGGCAACGAGATCGAGGTGGTGTACCACCAGCGGGAAGGCTATGTGACGCGCTATCTCAAGGAGTCGTCGCTGATCGCGTCACCGCTGGCCGGCCGCGAGTCGCTCCCGCACCTCGCCGCGAATCTCGCCGCGCTCGAATTGCTCGACCAGGTATGCGTGCCCGACGCCAGCCTGGACGAGGCGATCGTGGATACCGCGACGGCATTCCTGTCCGCTCCGCGCTCGGGGGATCCGCTGCTGCTCTTCCTCGCGTTCGAGATCAAGCTGCTCGCCGCCCTCGGTGTGTCGCCGGATACGGTGGCGTGCGTGCGCTGCGGCGTGTCGCCGGACGCCGGGACCTACAGCCCGCGCGACGGCGTCAGCTTCTGTGCGGAACACCGCGCGCCCTACCCGGACGCGGTGGCGCTCACGCCCGACGTGGTCAGCGCCGCGGCCTCGTGCGCGGACGATCCGTTCCCCGCGCTCGCGGACCGGACGGTATCGCGCGCGGCCAGAAAAGAGTTGGGGCGGCTGGTGCACTGGACCTATACTTACCACGTTCAGGGATACCACCTGCCTCGTTCGTTGAACCTCATATGATGAAGGTGAACGGGCGCGCGATCCGCGCCGTGTTCTGAGATCCCGAAAGGAATTCCCGTTGGCCACGCGCAAACCATCTCGCGCGACGTCGAAACGAACGTCCGCGCCGACCAAGCAGGAGATCATCACCCGTCTGCACGAATTCTGGGCGAAGCAGGGGTGCGTGCTCGTGCAGCCATACAACTCCGAGGTGGGCGCGGGTACGCTCAACCCGGCCACGTTCCTGCGCGTGCTGGGACCGGAGCCGTGGCGCGCCGCCTACGTCGAGCCGTCCAAGCGGCCGCGCGACGGGCGCTACGGCGAAAACCCCAACCGCGTGCAGCAGTTTCTCCAGTACCAGGTGGTGCTGAAGCCGCCACCGGACGACGTCCTGGCGCTGTATCTCGAGAGCCTGCGCTACATCGGAATCGACCCCGCGCACCACGATATCCGCCTGGTCGAGGACGACTGGGAAGCGCCCACGCTGGGCGCGTCCGGGCTCGGGTGGGAAGTGTGGCTGGACGGCATGGAGATCACGCAGTTCACCTACTTCCAGCAGGCAGGTTCGCTGGAACTGGAGCCGATCACCGCCGAACTGACCTACGGATTGCTGCGCCTGTGCCTGTACCTGCAGAAGGTCGACTCGGTGCTCAACGTGGAGTGGGCGCCGGGTGTCTCGTGGGGCGAGATGAATCTCCAGGCCGAACAGGAGTTCTCCGCGTTCCATTTCGAGCACGCCAACACGGACATGTACTTCCGCGTGTTTCAGGAATTCGAGCGCGAGGCGGCCGCGATGCTCGCCGCCGGACTGGTGCTGCCCGCCTACGACTACGCCGTGAAGCTTTCGCACATCTTCAACCTGCTGGATTCGCGCGGTGCGATCAGCGTGACCGAACGCATGAGTTACATCGCCCGCATCCGCGCGCTCGCGCGCCGGGCCGCGACCGCGTACATCGAAAAGCGCGAGGCGCTGGGATTCCCGCTGCTCAAGAGCGGAAAGAAACGGAGGAGCGCGTGAGCGACTTCGTCCTCGAGATCGGCGTCGAGAACCTTCCGGCGTCGTACATTCCGCCGGCGGTCGCGCAGTTGCGCGACGACGCGCGCGCGCTGTTCGCGCGCAACCGCCTTGTGTACGAACAGATTGACACCGCGGGTACGCCGCGCCGCCTGGTGCTGACCGTCACCGGGCTCGCCGACCGCCAGGACGCGGGCGAAGAAGTCCTCACCGGGCCGCCGGTTGCGCGGGCGTTCCAGGACGACGGCACCCCGACGCCGGCCGCGGAAGGTTTCGCGCGCACACAGGGCGTCGCGGTGGCGAAGCTCGAGCGCATTCAACTCCCCAAGGGCGAGTACCTGGGCCTGCGCAAGCGGCTCGCGCGCAAAACCGCGGCGGTGGTGCTCAAGGCGGAACTCCCCGGGCTGATCGCCGGGCTGCGTTTCCCCAAGACGATGAAGTGGGAAGCATCCGGCGCGCGCTTTGCCCGCCCGGTGCGATGGATCGTGGCACTCCACGGGCGCGAGGTCGTGCCGGTCGCGTTTGCCGGCGTCACCAGCGGGCGCGTGTGCCACGGGCGGCCGTGGATGCGCGGCGAGCACGTGTCGGTTGCGGACGCGCGTTCGTACCCGGGGCGTCTCAAGTCGCTCGGGGTCATTCTGGATCCCGATGCGCGCCGCGAGCGCATCCGGTCGCTGGCGGTGGCGGCGGCTGCGAAGAACGGGCTGCGCCTCGTCGAGGACGAGGATCTGCTGGTCGAACTCACGTATATGACCGAAGACCCGCGCGTGCTGGTGGGTTCGTTCGACCGCGCGTATCTCGATCTTCCCGCCGACGTCGTGGTGACGGCGATGCGCGCGCACCAGCGCTACATCGCGTTGACCGACCGCAAGGGCGGGTTGTCGCCGCATTTCATCACGTTCACCGACGGACCCGTGAAGGGGCCGAAGGATGTCGTGCTGGGAAACGAGCGGGTCTTGCGCGCGCGGCTGGCCGACGCCGGGTTCTACTGGCGCGATGATCTGAAACGCGGTGTTGATACTCTGGCCGACGAACTGGACCGTATCGTGTTCATCGAGGGGCTGGGAACCGTGGGGCAGAAATGGCGGCGGATGCTGGAGGTGGCGCGCGCGGTCAACGACGCGGCCCCGGCCGGGGAACGGGTTCCGGACGAGCTGCTCACGCGGGCGGTCCGTCTGGCGAAGTCCGACCTGGCCAGCACGATGATCCGCGACGGCAAGGAATTCACCGCGCTGCAGGGCGTCATCGGCGCCCGCTATGCGGAGGCCTCGGGCGAGGCGCCCGCGGTGGTGGACGCGATCGCGGAGCAGTACCTGCCCCGCGCGGCGGCGGACCCGCTGCCCGCGACGCCGCTGGGGCGGATCCTGGCGCTGGCGGATCGGATCGACACGCTGGTGGGCTGTTTCCTGGCCGGCCTGAAGCCCAGCGGATCCCAGGACCCGTATGCATTGCGCCGGAGCGGCAACGGGCTGGTCCGCCTCGCGGCGGTCATGCCGGGCGTACGCCTCGACCAGATCCTCGCCGCCGCCTCCGCGAGCTTCGGCATCACGCTGAGCCCGGAGGAGGTGGAGAAGCGCTGGACGGCCGGCGGCACCGGGGCCGAGCTGGAGGAATTCCTTCGCGGCCGGGTGGAGGCATTCCTGAAAGACAGTGGAGTTCCCTATGACGTCGCCGCGGCAGTGATGGCGGTTGCGTGGAGCGAGCCCGGCACCGCGCTGGTGCGCGCGCGCGCGATCGCGGAACTGCGTGGGAACCCCGTTTTCGAGCGCCTCGTGACCGGGGTCAAGCGCGTGGGGAATATTCTCCCTGCCGGCCGCCGTCGCCTCGGCCACGCGTGGAGCGAGGTCCGCGACGGGCTGGGAGTCGAGGCCGCGTTCAGCGCCGACCGTTTCGAGGACGCGGCGGAAACCGGCCTGCTGGAGGCGGTTCGCGAGGGACTGGGACGGATCGGTCCTGCCGAGGACGCCGGCGATATCGCGAAGGTGCTGCGGTCCCTTTCCGGCCTCGCGGACCCGATCGATCATTATTTTGAGAAAGTGCTCGTGAATGCGCAGGACCCTGCGGTCCGGGAGAACCGCCTCGCATTCATGGCCGCGATCTACGGCCTGTTCGGCCGTTACGCGGATTTCCAGGCCATTGTCGAACAGGGAACCCGATCCTGAATCACCGTCCCCGGGGGATCCCCGGGGACGCCCCGCCCGTGCCGCCGGATGGCGCCGGCCGCATACATTCGGATACGCACAAATTCTGATTAGACATACACGTTGACAGGGGATTGTCCCGTATGGTAGCCTCTTTGGTGGACTAGGGGCATTAGGGTTATATCGGGGTGGGGAACCACCCGACCCCTTGCATGGCTTCATCTCAAATCGGACGCGCGATAAAGGCGTCCAGGTTCGCCGACCGCCGTTGGTGTAGTACCCGACACCTGACCGACCGACGGTAGTACAGACCTGTTCCTGGATGGACGATGTGAGTTGAAGCGGGAGTCGTTTCAGTACACCGGTTTTGCCCACGCCTTCAGTTCCGCGCCGTCGCGCCCCGGCGGAGCGTGCAGTACCAAATAAATTGGGTTTCGCGTATTCAAATTCCTTCTCAGCAACGATGGGGGAATACGTATGAAGAAAGCTTTCTGTAGGTCACTCGTGCTCGCGCTGGGCGTGACTCTTGTCGCGTCGGCGGCGTTCGCCAAGCGTACGAGCAATGGTGCCCTATACAATTACGACCCGATGAATCAGACCACGACGCGCACATGGGACAACTCCATGAGCACGAATGGTCTGAATACATCCGCGGCCGCTAATACGACGGTCCTCGCTACGTACACGTTTGACTCCGGTGCAAGCTGTACGCAGGAAGGTTGGACCAAGATTGACATCACCGCGCAGATCGGCAACTTCTTCCATGTTGACGACTATGCGGGGATGAACCCGGTGAACTTCTTCCCGCTCAACGGTACGAAGTCGCTGTGGTGCGGTTCGCGTCCGCAGGTCACGGGCCCGCTGTGCGGTTACCAGGCCCTCCCGGGCTACGGTAACGCGTGGAACCAGGCCTTCTGCACGAAGACCTGTTTCGCGGTTTCCGGCGACGGCCTGCTGGACATCAGCTTCACGGGCCGTTTCGACTCCGAGCCCAGCTACGACGCCACGTCGCTCGAATATACGACCGACTGCACGGGCCTCTCCGGCTGGACGGTCATCGACGGCGGCGCGGGCGTGTGGGACGGCGCGATCGCGGCCGGCCCGCAGGGCAGCGCGTACAACATCGGCACCACGGGTCCGGTGAAGGTCCGCTTCCACTTCGCGTCCGACGGTGCCTGGTCGGATGAAGACGCGCTCTGGAACACCAACGGCGCGGTTCACATCGACGATCTGACGTGTGAGACCCTGGCTCTCGAAGACTTCGAGGGCGAGACCGTCAACGCGACGTCGTCGAACGACTGGATCACCTGCAACCCGGCCGGTTACGGCCAGTACCTGGGCCTGTTCCCGGGTCTGACGGTGCTGCAGGAGGATCCTTGCGCCAAGGACTTCAAGTGTCTGTGGGCGGCCATCAGCGGCTCGACGTACAACTACGCCTGCGGCGGTTTCCCGGCGCAGACGGCGGTTCCGTTCGGCAACGCCGATGGTCAGTACCTGAACAACGAAGTCTGGTCGCCGGACATCGCCCTCGCGGGCTCGGGTTCGGTTATCGATCTCCAGTTCTCGTCCTACCGTGATTCGCCGCTCGACAACCTGATTTTCTACGTCTGGCACGTCCGGACGATTGACAACACGGGTTGCGCGAGCAGCTGGTCCGACCGGAACTTCGTCTACTACGGTGGACAGAAGGACTGGTTGGTCGGCGTTTACCCGGTCGGCGATCTCATCGACCTGGTCAACGGCGTTGGCGTCAACATCGCCCTCGGTGTTGTCGACCAGTGCGGCGTCTGGTGCGGTCAGTACGGTTCCGGCGCCTGCCACAGCAGCGCCCCGTACATGGACAGCGTGAAGCTGTATCGTGTTGACACGGCTGGTCCGCAGTGGAGCATCCGTGACATCGACCAGTTCCAGGACAACTTTGCTGAAGACGGAACCACCACGGGCACGGCGCGCGCCGACATGGCGAACGACGTGGCTCCGGGTGCCAACTTCGGCAGCATCATTCCGGGTGACTCGGCGGTCGTCAAGGTCGCCGATCCGACGTCCGGTCTGGCTCTGGATCCGGGCAACAGCAAGGCCGCGGTTTACATCTACGTTGCCGTCTGGCCGCTCGGCCAGCCTGGCAAGTCCGGTGCGAACCTCACCGACGACGCGGTCCGTTTCCCGTACATCGGGACGACGGTTGCCGGCGGCGTTACCTGGACCTGCATCCAGATGGACTCGTCCATCGTCAATAGCGTTGCTCAGCCCGACGTGTACTGCGTCGACCTGAACGACAGTCTGTTCACCCCGTGCGACACGGTCTGCTTCTTCTACGCTGCCAAGAGCGGCGCGGCGATCACGACCTACGCGTACGGCTCGAACCTGGGCGCCAATGGCAGCGACATCAACGTGGCTGCCGCGAACCCGTCCGAGTTCACGATTCTCCCCGCAGGTGGTTGGAAGCGCGGCGGCGACATCCTCTATGTGGATGGTATGGACGGCCGCGGCGCTCAGCCGTACTTCGACACCGCGTTTGACGCGCTCGGAATCGGCGACAAGGTTGACCGCTACGATGTGCGCGGTCCCTCGTCGGGCGTTTCGAACCGTCCGGCCGGTCGTGTGAAGAACGTGACCAGCCAGCTGCTCGATTGCTACCGGAAGATCATCTGGGATACCGGTGACGTGATCGGTCTGGGTAACGGCACGGGTACGTTCGAGAAGACGGATGACTACGGATTGGTCAACGACTTCCTGGGCGGCCTGCAGAATCCCGGCGGCGTTTACATCGCCGGTGACGACGTTCCGCAGGAACTCGATACCTTCCAGTCGGCCACCATCGGCCCGAACGGTGAGGGTACCGAGGCGATTACGTTCCGTTCGAACTGGATGACGCACACGCTGACGAGCGCCAATGCGAAGCCCACCTACGGCATCTCGCCGACCGGTACTTCCACGGGCCTCTGCTTCGTGAGCGACCCGACGTTCGTTATCTATGGCGGCTGCCCGTTGATCAATGACTTCGACGTCATGACCCCGACGGGTACGGCTGTGAACGAGATCACCTACGGTGCCGGTACCACGGCGTCGACCAACGGTGCTGTCGTCAGCCAGACCACGAACAACGGTTCGACCAACGTGGGCGTGCTGTTTGGCGGTTTCAGCTTCATTTACATTCGTGACAACGATTCGAATGGAGTTATGGACCGCGCCGACTTCATGTACGACGCCATCACCTGGCTCGGCAACGTCGTTGACGCGCCGACGCCGGTGGCTTCGACGAAGGTCAACAGCCTCGACCAGAACTATCCGAACCCGTTCAACCCGCAGACGACCATCGCGTTCTCCGTCAAGGAGCGCGGTTATGTGAGCCTCAAGGTTTACAACGTCGCGGGCGAACTCGTGCGGACGCTGGCCGACGAGACGTTCAATGCCGGTCCCAGCACGAAGGTGTGGGACGGCCGCAACGACGCCGGTCAGCCGGTGTCGAGCGGTGTGTACTTCTACAAGCTCGTCTCGAACAACTTCTCGCAGACGAAGAAGATGGTTCTTCTGAAGTAAGGAGTTCTTCGAACCTCGGGTTCGTGGAGTCCTCGATGGGGGCCGGATCGCAAGATCCGGCCCCCGTCTTTTTGGTGCTTTGGGGTGTGCCGGGTGGTCATAACGGGCAGATTGTGGGGGGGAAATCGGGCATCCGGTCCGACTCCACTGGACAAGACACCGGGGCGGAACGCCGGACGTCGCGGGTGGTCTCCCGCGGGAGAAATTGGTTTGACACCTTTTTCACGATTCCCTTATATTTCAAGCGCTTCAGCGCCAGTCCCCAACGTTTTCAGAGTCCCCACGCACGAAGGAGCCGTTCTTCGAATGAGGAGATACGTCCAGGGTCTTGTTGTACTTTCGCTCTGTGTAGCGGCGTTTGCGGTTGGCTGTCGCCGCAACCAGCCCTCACTGATCGACCGCAATCAGCCACCCGATACGCAGCTTTGGTTTGCGCCGCCGGACTCGACCGAGTACGAGTATCTCGTGCACATGTACTGGCGGGGGGTCGACAACGACGGAACCGCGACGCGCTTCATCTGGACCGTGCGTGACACGCTGGCCACCGACGCCTTCCGTTGGAGTCCCGCGGAGCGCCTGAACGACTACCGCGAGGGCCGTATTACCTCGCGCACGGACTCGCTGTTCTCGTTTACCGCGTACAAGGACGTGGCCGGCGTTGGCGTGCGCAAGAGCCGCCAGGCGTTCTATGTGGCTTCCATCGACGACAACGGCGTGATCGATCCGACGCCGGCGGCGGTGGAGTTCGTTGCCACCATCGATCGCCTGCCCGAGATGCGCTTCGTTACCTACATCGACGGCGTCGCGCATCCGTACTCGTCCGACCGGACGCCTCCCGCGGATACCGTGGGCATGTTCAAGCCGTTCCAGATCAGCTATCACGGCATCACGCGCAATGGAAATATTCAGGCGTACGAGTTCTTTCCGCTCAGTTCCACCATTGTTCTCCCGGGCGCCAATATCTGGTCGGAGGATCTGACGGATACGCTGCGTTCGTTCCCGAATACCGGCGTGGACGCGTTGCCGGCGGGTTCCTTCCGCTTTGCGGCCCGCTGCCTCGACGAGGCCAACGCCCAGTCGCAGGTGGATGCCGGACAGTTCCGGCGCGGCGTGTGCCAGGTGGTCGTGAACTTCGACCCGGACACGCGCATCACCGAGGTGTTCAACACCTACTTCCGCAACAACCAGGAGTTCACCACGCCGATTAATTTCACCGACGGCGTGCCGGATACCGTGCCGTTCCGGAGCTGGGTGAACTACCGCTATAACGCCTGGGACGACAATCGCGACGTCCGCTTGTGCTCCCCGACGGATCCCGACAAGTGCATCGATTTCCAGGTGAAGTACGTGCGCGACTCGAATCGCGTGCCCGGTGCGCGTGAAGACAGCGGCTGGTTGCCGCGCAACGGCCGGCACGACTCGGACGCGAATTCCGCCACCGACTCGAACACGGTGAATATCGGCTCGCTCGAGTACGAGTGGTACGCGCGCGGGATCGACGAAAACGGCACCCCCGACGGTACGCCGCCGCTGTTCAAGATCGTCGGCAACTACGACCCGATCCTCGACTCGATGGCGATGCGCGATCATTTCAACCAGCCGCTCAACCTCGCCACCGTGGACACGCTGACCTGGAATTTCTACAAGGGAATCGGCTGGCCGTACAACGCGGAGACCGACACGTTCGACACCGGGACGGGCAAGTACACCAAGAAGTTCGGCTGGTCGATCAACGCGACCGGGCATGACGACCCGCGCGACCCGATCGGGTCGGCGGTGCAGTCGTGGCGCTACTACGTGTATACCAATTACAACGCGGGCACGAATACCGGGACCTTCTGGGCGCTGGGGCGCGCGGGCAATTCGTGGTTCCCGGGCCCGTCGGTCAACTTCATGACGGACACGTTCCAGTTGACCGTCCGTTACAACGACCCCGACGGCGACGACCTGTTCGCCAATCAACCGGGGTACTTCAACAATCTGGTAACGATCGTGATGTACGGACGCGACACGCGATCGATTTCGGGTGACTTCGAACAGAACGTGTATCTCAACGAGGTTCCGTCGGGCGCCGTGGCGGGATCTGGGCCAAGCAAGAAGAACCTCATCAACGCCTTCCCCACAGGCGAGCTCGGACGCTGGACACCCCGCAAGGTGGTCCAGTTCTATTTGAAATTCGAGCGCTAAGGGGGATCGGAACCATGAAGAAACTCAGTATCTTCGCAATATTTGTCCTGTTGGCCGCGGCGGCATGGATGTCGGCGTGCACCGACAGCGAGCCCGGCGGCGAGGCGTTTTCCAACCAGGCCCCGCAGGTGTGGCTCGCGGCCGCGCCGCCCGAGGGCTCGGTGAGCAAGTATACCGTGAAGCTTTACTGGGGCGGGTGGGATCCAGACGGCGAGGTCAAGTACTACGAGTACCTGATCACCGACAACAGCACCGGTGTCTTCGATCCCGCGGATCTCGCGAGCGGCACGTGGTACCCGGTCGTGGCCAACGACTCGACATTTGTGTTCAGCGCCGACAGTCTGGTCAATCCCGGCACGACGTCGCTCAAGAGCGATTTTGTGCGCTCGCACACCTTCTTTATCCGCGCCGTCGACGAGGAGGGAGCGAAGTCGGAGAACGCGTACCGGTCGTTTACGGCGCTCACCATTTCGCCCGAAGTCACCATCGAGGTTCCGCGCCGCAACGCGTTCAACCCCGCCGACGTTCCGCCCATCGCCAC
>DASUGO010000105.1:0-7896 GCA_036273975.1 Candidatus Krumholzibacteriia bacterium | reverse complement strand
GCTGGACGACGGGCTGACCGTGTTCCGCTGGCGCCACGACGAGCGCCTGAGCACACTTCCGCGACCGGCACCGCGGCCGGTGCTGGAAGCGCTGCCGGGCGACGCGTTGCCCATCGGAACCGTGGCCGGCGAAGCCATGCTGGAAGGCGCGGCGCTCCGCGGCTCGGGCATTCTCTCCGCGGGCGGAACTCTGCTGGTGGATATGTACTGGTCGCGGGTGGGCACGCCGCCACCGGGGACGTACATGGTGACGGTGCGCTTCGATCGCAAGACGCTCGACCTCCCCCTGGGCGGCAAGCCGTTCCCCAAACTCACGCGCAAGCTGATCGAGCGGCTGCGTCACGAGCGCTACCGCTTCCGCGCCGATCACATGATCCACGGGGGACTGTTCGCGCCCGACTCGTGGGAGGAGGGCGAGATCGTCGTGGACAACACGCGCATCGACATTCCCACCGACATCGCACCGGGCCGCTACCGGGTGCGCGCGAAGATGGTTCGTATCGCGAACCAGCCCAACTATCTGCTGCGGGATTTTTTCTACGACGACGACAGCTATACCGGAATCGAGATCGGCGAGGTCACGATCCAGCGCTGGTAGCCGGGTCCGCACGCTTGCCGGCCACCCCGCGGTCGGTTAGAATGCACCGCATGCCAACCCAACCATCGCAGGAACTGGAAGTCTTCGACAACCCGCACCCGGACCGGGATTATCTGATCGCGTTCGAGTGCCCGGAGTTCACCTGCCTGTGCCCGCGCACGGGGCAACCCGACTTCGCCACAATCCGCATCCGCTACGTTCCGGACAAACGCTGCGTGGAACTCAAGTCGCTGAAGCTCTACCTGTGGTCGTACCGCAACGAAGGCGCGTTCCACGAGGCGGTCACCAACAAGATCATGGACGACATCAACGCCGCCTGCGCGCCGCGCTTCATCGAAGTGGTGGGAGATTTTCTGGTGCGCGGCGGCATCCATACGGTGGTGACGGTGCGACGGGGCGAATCGCCGGCGGCGTAACCATCGTACAAGGGGCATTAGGCGAACTCGCCTGGAATCGACGACTTGGGCCGACGAATCGAGATCCCTCCACGACATGAAAACGCAGAAGGGCCGCCCGTCGGCGACCCTTCCATTAGACGTTCGTCGTCGCGCGCTACTTCAGAATCGTCATCTTCTTCGTGTCCGTGAACGACCCCGCCACGAGCTTGTAGAAGTAGACCCGGCGCCGGCAACCGAGATGTCGAGCTTCGCTCCGCAGTCACACAAAATCGGAACGACGCATAGTTTCTGATAGCAGAAATGGCCTCCGCTGTGGGAAGAAGTAGGTGTCCACCCAACTTACTTCATGAGAGATTAACGGACATTCCGGACAAGAAGAGGATGACGAGAATAACCGCGCCAGCACCGAACACCCATAGGGAGGCCCGGCCACGGTCCATCGCGACACTGTCAACCGAGCTTACCTGAGATAGCGGAATCTCGAAGGGGAGCGGAGGAGGGGTGTCCGTTGCTTTCTTCTGCGACTCGTGGAACGCTCTAATAACCAATGTCGAATCTGTTGCAACGTACTCCGATACCGTGTATAAAGCGCCGTCCACGGTGCGGATGCGGTAGGCCGCAGCCTTGCGAGGGCTCCCGTATTCCGCTGGAGGGACACGAGTAACTTGGCTGCAAGCCACGGACAGCATGACCACGATGCTGGTGACAAGCATGGTGACGTTGTGGGTGATGACTCGACTAAACGCTACACTGGCCACAGACTCCCCCCTTCTCGGGGGAAGGGTGGACGTCCAGCACCGAACCGGTCAAGCTTAGTGTTTCGACGAGCTCTCATGGGATTGTGCACGTGTTGCCGCGATCACGGAGAGGGAAGCAGTTACCGCCAACTGGTTCGGCTGTAAACCGAGGGCACCAAATTCAAATCCGTCAATTGGACTGGTCATCAGTTCCTCGGCAACTACCGCGCTGTTTGACAACACGCCCAGGACCAAGCCCAAAACCAAAACCAATAAGTATTTCACTGTATTCCCTCCCTTGGACGCGAGCCGCTCTCAGCGATGGTCTTACGGATGCGGAACTTTCGTTTTCA
The DNA here is from genome assembly GCA_036273975.1 of Candidatus Krumholzibacteriia bacterium. Taxonomy (GTDB): domain Bacteria; phylum Krumholzibacteriota; class Krumholzibacteriia; order WVZY01; family JAKEHA01; genus JAKEHA01. The sequence goes on along the minus strand of DASUGO010000105.1, from coordinate 5,810 downwards.
CCCATAGCTCACGCGGATAGACATCGCCCTCGCCGGTAAAGCCGCTTCCGGAGAATGCGAACGCGTTTCCGGACGGATCCCAGGAAGGGAACTCCGCGAGGACATCGCCAAACTCATGAGTTCTTACGCCAACCGGTGCGGACTTCCCGGTCTGCAGATTCACCACAACAATTCGCGAGCCTGGGGCGCTTCCGAATAGCTCAAAGGTGCATACAATCGCCCGATCGCCCGCCGGGCTGATTGCGACAGACACAAACTCGCCGGGCAGCGTCGCCACAACCGTGTCTTTACGAGAGGCGAGCGTGACAATATGCAAGTTTGTTTCAAAACTGGGAGATGTCACGCCGAACACAACCTTCTCCTCGTCGGCGTCAAATCCATTCGCGTCCGATAGTCCCAGGTCTACGGCGAGAATCAGGCTGTCCTCCTCACCTTCCTGAGCACGGTAGTAAAAGCCAGGAGTATCTCCCGGCGGCGTGAGCGCGTACGTGGCAATCCCGGTCGATGGACCCGCGTAGCGCGTGCATACCGGAAGCCAGCTCCCATCCACCACCGTATCCACAACGGCAAGTGACGGTGCAGCAAGGATACAACGAACGGTCTGAAGACTCATCGGATCGACCGACATCGTAACCAACATCTCCCCCCCGGCGGGATGGGTATCGAAATTTCGAACGACATGCCCGAAAGAGTAAGGCGTGACACTCTTGTAAGCCCGGGTGGCGGGATCAATCCTGACATCAAAGAGTCCACGGACTACGCCCGGGTCCTCCAGCTTTGCCGATACCACCAAGATGGCGTCGGGTGAATACCATTGTGGGTACCGGACATTTCCCGTCGGCGTGCCGAAATTTGCTTCGTCTTGTACCGGCGACACGTTTCCCCAGTACATCACGCGAATCAGGTCGCCGCTTAACGGCGACACTTTTCCTCCGTCGCCCGGGCTGTCACAAGAGAGGAAGCCAAGAGCCATCAACGGGAGCGCTCCGCCAACAACCAGCGCATTAAGTCTTGCGGAGAGACTCATCTCATGCCTCCACAAGCTCCGGTCAAAAAGGGAACAACGAGTACGTCGCCTCGCAACATCCACGACATTTGAGTCTCGCCTGTGTCAGATATAATGTCAAAGTGGTCAGTCTTGTTGCGAATCGTTTTCAGATGTACTCTTGCACGATGGGGAGTTCCCCCGGTTTGATGGACACCTGGTTAAGAGTATACACTCTTAGCAGGAGGGGGCGCGCTGAGGAACTTGCCGTCGACCCCCGTCCTCACGCGGTCGGCCGACATCTGTGTCGGATTTTTTGACGCCAGGAATGCCAGACCGACTGCGAGGTTGTTCACATTCAGTGTCATGGGTGCCGTCCCCCCTGCTTCTTCTCCGGCACCATCGGGACGAAGCGTTCTCCCGCGCTGGCTTCTGTAATCGCGCTCTCGATTCGGTCCTTCGAGAGCCAATACGGTGTCCGTTCGTCATACACATAGCCATCTTGCTCGACCCGCAGAAAACCGTTGGTGCCTGCGAACGGGAACCATCCAAACTCGTTTCGCTTAAGGAAGCACAGCCATCGCTGGCCGATCGCGTAGTCGCGCGGGACATGTGCACGCCATGCGGGCAGGTAGAGCCCGCGCGTAAGTGCGACCACTGTTACAACGTCACCATCAACCCTTCCCTTCTTTACGACTTCGATCCGCACGTCAATCGATACCAACTCCGCCGAGGTACTATCGGGCCCGTACACAGTCCCCCTCGCGACGGATTCAATCACCCCTTGAACAATCAAATCAGCCTCACCGGCCACGATGCTCAAGGCCATCGATGAAATTTTGGCGCGCAACTCGGAGTCCGCGAACAAGCGTCGACCGCGCGACGTCTCTTCGGTTCTCCAGCCATCCCCCTCCCGCAGGTAGCGCCCGTATGGCGTGGCCTGGTAGTATGTGTTCAGGATGCTGTGGTGATACCCGCAAACAATCATCTCATTACCGATCCGATAGGCTCGTTTGGCCTCCGCCAAGTCATCCCAAACCAGGAACGTCTGTTGTGATGGTACTGCCGGGCCCCGAAGAACCTCCGCCACATCAATTGAGACAAAGAGCATCGTTCTCTTCATATCAGGCACCTTGGCCCTGCGCTCAGGGGGGTCCATCCACAAATCAGCCGTCGAGACGTCCACTTCCGATACAGAAGATATGGACCCGCGAACCACGAGGTCGGAATACAGGAGTGGTGCGTAGTCCCAAACCGACGGATCTCGCACGATCTCGATACCCGCGCCAGTTGGCGTCGCACCAAGTAACACGCACATTAGAACAGCCCGTATCTTCAGTCTCGACATGCCAGGTTTCTTTCAGCGTATCTGAGGGTTGAGCGTCCGGGAATATTTTTGCAATCAGGACGACCTCATTGGCAGTCAACGCCGCGGACAACGTCTCATCCGTCACGGTCGCGTCTTCAAGGGCACACCCGGTCGCTACCGACCAACCACCTGACTCACACGCCTTGTGTAGCGGTCATCAATCCAGATTGTGCCGTTCTGTTCGGGCACCAAAAGTCCAAAACTGATGAACGTCATGAGTTGTTCCTTTCCTGGCGGCCAAGAATCCAAAGGTGTTCAATAGGGAATTGTTGTCCAAAACCAAAACAATGCACCACCTAGCGTTACAAGAACAAGCGCGACGACTATAAAGCTACGCGTCTTGTTCGTCGTGATCAATTCGATCGTTTCTATGTCGCGGAGCATTACGACAAAAGGCGTGTTCAATGCCATTGTCTCGTAGGATCTGTCGCTGACCTTATTCACCACCATCAGCGAGTCTCGGACAGAAAAAGAAGTGGCGGTGAATGCGACTCCATCAAGAGTTGTTACACGGTATGTACCAACGGCACTGCAAACTGGAAACGCCCCATCAGGAGTTCGCGGAATCTCTACATACCTTGCACACGCAGCACATGCCACGACCAGCATGCTCAGCGCCAGCCAAATACAAGATGTTCTCATTGAATACCGTGCCTCATGGACTGCACCCACGAAAAGAGACTCGCACGGGCCAGCCCAACGTATCTCGTGGGCTGTCATCGGTGCCGTCCCCCCTGCTTCTTCTCCGGCACCATGGGGACGAAGCGGACCACGGACAGCACGCGTTTGGTTACGTTGCCGTTTTTCTTCTCAACCAGAACCAGTTCCTGGTACGACGAGCCCACGGGGATGATCATGCGGCCGCCGGCGGCGAGCTGGTCGACGAGTGCCGGTGGGATTTTCGGCGGCGCCGCGGTGACGACGATCGCGTCGAACGGCGCCATTTCCGGCCAGCCGTCGTAGCCGTTTCCCGTGCGCACGTGCGCGTTGGCGTATCCCAGCCGCGCCAGGCGTTCGCGCGCTGCGTCGGCGAGCGCCTCTACGGCTTCGATCGAGTAGACCTCGCGCACGAGCAGCGACAGCACCGCCGTCTGGTATCCGGAGCCCGTGCCGATCTCGAGTACGCGGTCGTTGGGGCGCGGGCCGATGCTCTCGGTCATCAGCGCCACAATGTAGGGTTGCGAAATCGTCTGGCCGTGTCCGATGGGCAACGGGTGGTCCTCGTACGCGTCGGCAAGGTCGGGCGGCGCGACGAACCGCCCGCGATCCACCCGCCGCAGCGCCTCGATCACGCGCGGGTCCCGGACGCCACGGCGCTCGATCTGTTCGGCCAGCATTCTCTCGAGCTTGTCGTTCATTTCTGCCTCCCGCGGCCTTCCGGCGAACACACCGATTGCGCCCACCCGGCGGCGCCCTCTATTATAGAGGCAATGGTCCCATCCACCCAGACTCCTATCATCCGCGCGTTGCGCCGCCCCGCCGTCCTCGCCGGTCTGCTGCTCGCCATCCTGGTGGCCTGCGGCGACGACAACGGCGTCGACCCGGGTGAGCGCCTGTGCGGCGGCCAGGCCGGTCTCGGCGTCCGCGTGGAGGGGAAGGCCGAGCCGCTGGATATCTGCCTCGACGACGTGGATGTTTCCGTGGCCATCACCGCGCTGGACCGCTATGACGTCTCCGGGTTGCTGCAGACCTCCAGCGGCGTGTATCAGGTGCAGATGGTATTCGCGATCCGCCCCGACGCGCCGGTCGCGCTGTATCCCGTCCAGACCATCAACGAGGCCGTCAGCAACCCCGACGCGGTCTGGATCTACTATCAGGAGGCCCCCAACAGCGGGGACACCATCGAATCGCTGGAAGTCACCGGCGGATCGTTCCAGCTCTCGTTCAGCGACGCCAACGTGCTGGCCGGGACGTTCGAAGGCATCACGCTCACGATGCACGACATCCAGAGCGGTGACGCGGTCGGCAAGCGCAAGCTCGCGCAGGGATTTTTCTCGCTGACCGTCAAGAGCCCCACCGCCGCCACGGAGACCGTGAATCGGTGACGCCGGGCGTACCCGTTCCGCAGCCCGGACTTGATCCTCGCGCGCGTTCGATGTAAGTTCGACCCATGTCGACGATGTTCGCAGCGCAGTTCTTCGGCGCCATCTCCTCCCACACACGCGAATTCCTGACCGCCGGCGCCATTGTTGTGGCCGCGGTGATGGCGGGTATCATTGTGGACCGCGTGGTCGTGGGCAGCCTGCGCCGCTTCGCGGCGAACACCGCCGGCAAACTCGACGACGTCGTGGTCAATGCCGTCAAGGGCGTCACGGTGTGGGCGTTCCTGCTGATCGGCCTCTACATCGCGATGCCGTTCCTGCCGCTGCCGGAAAACATCGACACCGAAATTGCCACCGGCACGCGCATCGCCGTGATGCTGCTGTCGGTCTTCGTGGCGGCGCGCTTCGCCAGCGGGATCGCGGTCCACTACGCGCACACGGTGCTGCCGTCGTCGGCCAGCCTCGCCAAGATGGTCGTCAACATGATCATCTTCGGCATCGGGCTGCTCGTCATCTTCCAGACGCTCGGCATCCAGGTCACGCCGATCATCACCGCCCTCGGCATCGGCGGGCTCGCGGTCGCGCTGGCACTGCAGCCGACCCTGGCCAATTTCTTTGCGGGTATCCAGCTGCTGGCGCTCAAGGAAATCAACACCGGCAACTACGTGCAGCTGGACAGCGGGCAGGAGGGCTACGTCCACGACATCAACTGGCGGACCACGACGCTGCGCATGGTAAAGAACAACCTGGTCATCGTGCCGAACACCAAGATGACGGAAGCGATCATCATCAACTACGCGCTCCCCACCGAGCCGTTTGGCGTCGCGCTGGGAATCGGCGTGTCCTACGCCAGCGATCTGGAGAAGGTCGAGAAGGTGTCCATCGAGGTGGCGCGCGAGGTAATCCAGAAGGTGGACGGAACCGTCAAGGATTTCGAACCGATCGTGCGCTTTCACACGTTTGGCGATTCGAGCATCAACTACAACCTGATCGTTCAGTGCACCGATTTCCCCGCCCAGTACGCGGCCGCGCACGAGATGGTCAAGGCCATCCACAAGCGCTTCCAGCAGGAAAACATCGAGATTCCGTTCCCCATTCGTACCGTGTACATGAAGAACGCGGAGTCGTAGCGCGTCATTGCGCGGCGGGCACCGGTCCGCGTGTATCCGCAGTGCGCTGGAACGCGTCGATCTCCCGCGAGTCGAACAGCCGGCCCAGGTAGGGCTGGATGCCGCTCAGCAGTACGATTCCCACGTCGCGCTTCTCGCCGGATGCGACCGCGATCCGCATGCCGTCGGGGTTCCATGCGGGCATGCTCTTGCCCCGCACCTTCTTGGTGAGACGCAGCGCACGGCCATCGTCCACGCGAATCAGATAGATCTCGGCGCTTCCCCAGTCGTACGCGCCCACCGCG
>DASUGO010000104.1:0-2082 GCA_036273975.1 Candidatus Krumholzibacteriia bacterium | reverse complement strand
GCTGATTGTCGGTACGCTGGATCGCTCCGTCCGCTCAGCAATCTCCTCAATGGACAGTTCGGGTAACGGCTCAGACACAAACACGTCTTTGGGAGCACCCGGAGGAAGTGGCGTGGCACGCTCAACCCCACGAATCCACAGGTCACCATCTCTTGCGTAAATGTTTTCCCGCACCGGGACGATATACGCCCCGCCAAAGCAGCACGAACTTTGTTCGGCGCAAAGCACCACATCTTGTCCCACTTTGAGCAAGGCTGCAAAGTCGAGAGTCAGACTCCATACCCGAAACACCGCACCTGAGACTTGTCCCTTCAACACGTTCGTGACCCTCACCTCAATCAGATCGACTCGGTACTTTGCATCGGGAGGATTTTCCATTTCCGGGCCGTTCGGATAGAGCTGGTCATGGGTGAAATATCGTGGCCCCACATTCTCAATAACTCCCCGCACCACCACCGGACTCCAAAGCAAGGGATCGTAGTCGCTCGGGACCGCCTGAGACCACACGGCATGCGGCGCGATACAAGCCAGAGCAATTACCAAGATCGAAGCTAGTCTCATCAAGAGCACCTTTATTGGTCGCATGACCCTTCCCGGCAGTCGAACGTGCGGCCTTAGTCGGCGCGGCGGAGGGTGAGGGCGGCTTCGACGCCGGGTTCGCCGGGGATGTTATGGATGGTGACGTCGCCGCCCATCTCGCGTGAGAGTGTGCGGCAGATGGCGAGACCAAGTCCGGTGCCAGTGGTCTTGGTGGAGAAGTAGGGTTCGAACAGCCGCCGTGCGACGTCGTCCTTGAGCCCGGGGCCCGAGTCGCGGAACACAATCCGGATGAACGCCATCCGGTTCCCCATCATCTCTTCGCAGCGCACGCGCAGTTCCCCGCCCGCCGGCTCCATCGCCTCCAGCGCATTCTCGATGAGATTCGCGCAGATCTTCCGCACCGCCTCGGCATCCGCGGTGACGTGCGCGTCCTTCAACCCATTCTCGTAGGTCACGCGCACGTTGGACGCGTTGTTCACGTATGGCGACACGATGCCGCGCACCAGCGGCTCGACGTCGAGCGGTTTCATGTTCAGGTGCTGCATGCGCCCGAAGCTCGAGAACTCGCCCGCGATGCGCTTGAGCACATCGACCTGCTGGATGATGGTCTCGGTGCCCTCCTTGAAGATGCGCTCGAAGTCCGCGGGCCGCTGTTCGTACGCGCGCTGCATGAACTGCGTTGAGATGCGGATGGGTGTCAGCGGGTTCTTGATCTCGTGCGCAATCTGGCGCGCCATCTCGACCCACGCCGACAGCTTCTTGGACTGGATCAGCTCGGTGAGATCCTCAAACACGAACACCGTGCCGAAGTGCCGCCCCTCGGTCTCGAGGCGCGTGCGCATGTACTTGATGGTCGCGCGCCGGCCGCCGGTTTCGATTTCCAGTTCGCCGGTCTCAAACGGCGAGGCGCCGGCCGCGGGGTCGAGCTGTTCGAAGATGCGCGTGCCGACGCCACTCCGGGCAATGTCGACCGCGGCCCGGCCCAGCGCGTCGGCGGCGGATACACCCGCGATGCGCTCCGCCGCGGAGTTCACCGTGCGCACCCTGCCGTCGGGGTCGGTGCTGATCACGCCCGCGCCGATGTTCTCCAGAATGGTCTCGAGATAGCGGCGGCGTTCGTCGAGTGCGCGCTGCGACTCCGCGATACGCTCGGTCATCTCGTTGAACGCGGTGGCGACGATGCCCACCTCGTCGCCGCGGTCCTCGCGTAGACGGACGTTGAAGTCGCCGCGGCTGATGCGGCGCGTGCCCGCGACCAGCTCGCGCAGCGGCTCGAACACCCCGCGCGCGACCACGAGCCCCAGCGCGATGGTCGCCGCGAGCAGCAGAGCGAACACGCCGAGGATCACCGACGTCGCGCGCTGCACCTCCAGCGAGTACGACTCGGGACGGAACAGCAACGGCACCGCCAGCGCGCCGCGCGTGGCGGCCGGCGCGACCGTGGCGCTCGCACCACCCGCCTGCGACTGCCACAGCGCGACCGGCAGGTACGCCACCTGGAACGCGTAGCTCCCCGCGCGCTCCGTCACCAGCGAGCGCTCC
>DASUGO010000103.1:0-63235 GCA_036273975.1 Candidatus Krumholzibacteriia bacterium | reverse complement strand
CCGGGACCCGCTGTTTTTGCCCCCAAAATCATTTCTGTGGATAACGGTCCGAACCGGTTTTCCGCACGTCACTTGCAAATTTTGGAAAAATTCTTGACAGTTTTTTTACGCCTATACTACGGTGAGCCCCGAACTGCGAATCTCGTTGTTTTTTGAGCAGTTAACCAGATTTTCCGTCCCAGGAGGCTCCCTTGCAGGTTCGTCAGGAAAAGAAGTCCCGCGTGCCCCGGTTCCCGCTGTTGCGCCGCCGTACCGAGACGGCCGGTGTCAGCCCGGGAGAAGCGTTCGAGTGCGCCCAGCGGGCCTGGGAGGAGGGACGGCAGGCCGACGCGCTGGCGGCGGTCCGGAAGCTCTCCGGCGCATCCGTTCCGGGCGAAGTGCGCCGGGCCATCGGGCAGTTCCTGATCGACGCGGGTGACCTGCAGACCGCGTGCGCCAATTTCGAACGGCTGCTGGCCGAAGAACCGGAGAGCGCGTGCGCGGCGTACTCGCTGGGCCGCGTGTACGACCGGCTCGGACGAACCGATGACGGACTGCGGACGCTGCGCCGCGCAATCGAACTCGAGCCCGACAACGCCGAGTGCCACTACCGGATGGGCGTGGCACTGGCGCGCGCTGAGCGCCGCCGTGAGGCGGAGGAGTGTTACCGGCGCGCAATCGCGCTGGACCGCGGCCACGCGCGCGCGTACACCAACCTCGGTTATCTGATGGATCTGCGCGGGGAGGGCGACCAGGCAATCCGCCTGTTCCGCCGCGCGCTGCAGTTCAATCCGCACAGCGCGGAAGCCCACTTCAATCTGGGCGCGTTGTACGGCGAGCACGGGAGCCACGACGAGGCGGTGCGCGAGTTCCGCTACGCGTTGCGCCTCGCGCCGGACAGCGTGGAAGCCAACTACAACCTGGGCATCGCCCTGTACGAACAGGGCGACATGGACGGTGCGCTGGACTGCTTCCGCCGCGCGCTCAAACTGGAATCGGGGCACACCGACGCGCAGTTCTTTGTCGGAATGATCTTCTACCGCAAGGGACTGTATTCGAAATCCGTGAAGATGTTGCAGGTCGCATTGAAGACGAATCCGGACCACCCGTCGATCCTGTATCACATCGGGATGTGCTACAACCATCTCAACCAGCCCTCCCGCGCGATTCCGCCGCTCAAGCGCGTCACGGAGTTGTCGCCGGATGATCACCGCGCGTTCTATGCGCTCGGCATGGTCTACGACCGCGCCGACATGCGCGAGGAAGCCCGCGAGAGTTATCGCGTGGCGGACGCGAAACTGCACGGCACGCGCTCCCGCGTGGCATAGCCGTTTCATGCGCACCGCGATGCGAGTGACGTTCGCGGTCGCGGCACTGGTCGCGGTCGCGGTACAAGCGCCGCGCGCCGCCGGCAACGAGCGTATCGCCTCCGGCAACTGGAGCTATCCCGCCGTCGAGCGTTTCGAGACGCTCGGCTACTGCACGCTGCCCGAAGACCGCCCGTTTTCACGCCACGAGTTCGCCGCGCTGGTCGCGACCATCGCGGACAACGCGGCTGGCGCGGACCTCTCGGCGCGCGACCGCTACGAGCTCGATCGCCTCGTGCGTGAATACGGAACCGGCAGCGCGCCCGGCCCGCGCGAGCGCTACGACCGCAGCTGGTTCGTAGAGGACGATCCGCTCGCCGCGGAAGCGGACGTTACCGTTTACCCGTACCTCCAGCAGGCGCCGTTCTCCAGCGAGGCCGAGGCGTACGTCGGCATCGACCCCGAGTTCCGTCTGCACGTGGGCGAGCGCGTGACTTACGAGGTTCGCTACCAGCTGCTGTACGGACCCGAGCACGGAGACCGCGCGCGCAATCAGAAACCGTCGCGCCGCGAGAAGAGCTTCAAGGGACTGACGGCGCTCTTCGATCGCTCGTACGTGCTGACGGCGTGGGATCACATCCACCTGCTGGTGGGCCGTGACTACGTCGACTGGGGACCGTCCGCGGACGGCGGGTTGATCGTCCCGGGCGAACGCTACTCGATCGATCAGATCGGCGCGCGTGTGTTCTTCAAGATGTTCCGCTTCGACTTCTTTTACGGTCAACTGTTCACGGACCCGGAACGCTATCTGGTGGGCCACCGCCTCGAGGCGACGTTTGGCCGCACGGTGGTCGGTCTCAGCGAGACGGTGACCTACGGCGGCCGTGGCCCCGACATGCTCTACGCGCTCCCGGTGGCCTGGTTCTACGCGAACCAGTTCAACGAGCGCACGAATTCGGACAATATACTGTGGGCGGTCGATGCCAAGACGACGCCGCTGGATGGCATCACCCTCTACGGCAGCATGCTGATCGACGACTTTCAGTTCGAGCGTGACGAGGGCTATCCCGACAAGCTGGCCCTCGAGGGCGGGTTCCGCTTCGTGCCCGCGCGGCCGCTGGGTCTCGCGCTGCGCGGCCGCTATCGCCGCATCGGCACGTACACGTACTCGCACACCGACTCGCTGTCGGTGTACGTCAGCGGCGGCGCCGAGATCGACGCGGGAGACACGTTGCTGGGCGGCGAGCCGGGCGGCGACGCCGATGCGTGGCGTCTCGACGCCGACGTATTCCCGCGCGCGCAACTGCGCGTGAACCTGGCCGCGTTCGGGACGCGCCTCGGCGAGGGCAATCCGATCCGCGTGTTCACGCTCGGCAGCGACGATCCGACGCCACCGTTTCCCAGCGGGCTGGTGCGGAAGACGACCGGGTTCGCGGTGGGCGCGCGCTGGGAGTTCGACAACGACCGCTGGGTGGGGGCGGAGTACTCGCACCAGACCGCCAGCAACGCCGGCGGGGTTGACGGCGCCGACGATTCCAGCGACGCGTTCCGGGTGGAGATTCGCTGGGACATGCCGTAGTCTCGCCGCATGCGCGTCCGCCTTCTGGCCTGTCTTGAAATCATCCGGCCGCACAACATGCTCGCAGCCGCGCTCGGCGTTGCGGCGGGCTTTCATGTGGCCGGTGGCGGTGCGTTGCAGCCGCTCGTCCCGGCGGCGCTGCTGGCCGCGCTGGCGACCGGAGCCGGCAATGTCATCAACGACTACTTCGATTTTGCGATCGACCGGGTGAACAAGCCGCGGCGCCCGCTGCCGTCGGGGCGTTTGTCACCGCGTGCGGCGCTCGCGTGGTACGCGGCACTCGCCGTGATCACGACCGCGGTCGCACTCGTTGGCGTGTCCGGCGCCGTGCTCGTCGTGGTGCTCGCGTGGGAGGTTCTGCTGTTTCTCTACGCCGCGTTCCTCAAACGGACCTGGGTGGCGGGAAACGTCACCGTCGCGGTGGTGGCGGCGAGCGCATTCCTCGCCGGCGGACTCGCCGCCGGCCGTCCGGAGACGTCCGCGGTACCGATGGCGGTCGCGTTTGCGTTCGTCATGTGCCGCGAATTGATCAAGGGGGGCGAGGACCTGGAGGGGGACAGCGCCGCGGGCGTGCGCACGCTCGCGGCGATCGCAGGGCGCGAACGCACCGCCTGCATATCCGCGTGCGCGATGCTCGCCGTTGCCGCGTTGATTCCGCTGCCGTCGGTGGCGGGTCTGTTCGGCGGCCGTTACCTCGCGGTGATGGTGTGTCTGGTGACACCGGTGCTGATGACCGGCGCGCTCGCGGTGGTGCGGCGGCCGGAGCGCCCGGTGTTCGGGCGCGTCAGCCGTGGCCTCAAACTGGCGATGTTCGCCGGTATTGTCGCGATTGCGCTCGGCGTTTGAAGCGCGCGCCGCATCAGGGGAAGAACAGGCTCACGCCGCCGCTGAAACTCCAGTACTGCACATCGAAGCCGACGATCGTTGGCACCGCGTATCCGTCGCTGTCGACGAATCCATACACGTTCGAGTCATAGGTCGAGCCGTCGTTGTAGAGCACCTGGGCATTGAGTCCTATCCAGCGCTGCGGCAGCCAGATCAGACCGCCGCCCACCTGGAATGAGAACGCGCTGTCGACCTGGTAGCGCGCGTTCGGATCCAGAAACTCCGGGTCGACGCCACCGAGCCCCGCGCGCAGATACGGGCGCACCGCCGATGCGGTGGGGACGACGACGCGCACGAATCCCGTGTACGTGCTCAGCGAGGTTTCCAGCGACGGATCGGTCTTGTCCTGGTAGGTCGTGCTGGCATAGCCGAAGCCGATCGACCACGTCCTTCCCGCGAAGTATTCGATCTCCGCCGCCCAGTCCAGCGGCCAGTCCGCGTGGTTGCCGTACCCGTCGCGCGAGTCGGAGAACTCGCCGACGGGCAGCCCTGCGCCCAGGTAGCCCGACACAGCCGTTCGATTGAGCAGCAGGGGGCGCTGGTTGACGCGAACCGCGTGCGCGGGCGCCGCAACGGCGAGTGCCGCGGCGGCGATGAGCAGGGCGGTCGGGATGCGAAGAGCAGTCATTGCATTCACCTCGTGCAGGGGAAGTGGTCGCTACAGCGGGGGCGGGTGGATTCTGGCCCGGCTGGCGGGCGTGTGTCAACCGCGGAGCGGCGTTCGCGGGCTACTCGACCAGGACCAGCCGTCGCGCGTCGAAGGACCGGCCATCGACGACGAGCCGGTAGAAATATACGCCACTCGCGGCACGTCCGCCCCGGGAAGTTTCGCCGCGCCACACCGTGTCGTGGGCACCGGCCGCCCGCATGCCGTCGTCGATGCGCTGGACGCGCTCGCCGGTCACGGACACGACTTCAATCACGACGTGCCCCGGAGCCGAGAGGGCGTAGCGGATCGTCGTTGCGGGGTTGAACGGATTGGGATAATTGCCGAGCAGCCGGTTCCCGGCCGGCGCGCCGTGGTCACCAACCTGGGTAACGGTGCGGCCGATCCGGTAGAGGTATCCGTCCACGGACGCCACGTAGAGTTCGCGGTTGGGTCCGGTTCCGAAGGTCAGCAGTGTGGGCGCGTTCAGCACCAGGTCGAAGCGCTCGGCGGTGCCGGCGCCATCGTAGCGCAGCGCCCACACCTTGCCGCCGGCGTAGTCCGCGAAGATATACAGGCCGGCGAGTTCCGGCGTGTGCCGTCCCCAGTAGCGCTGACCGCCGATCACCGCGATCCCTTCCGAATGATCGTAGTAGTAGAACGGGTCCGCGAACGGCCCCTCGCTCGCGCACGCGATGGCGTCGAGGCACGCGGGGCCCTCGAGGTACGGCCAGCCATAGTTGCCGCCCTTCGTGACCAGGTCGATCTCCTCGTAGGTATCCTCGCCGACATCGGCCACCCAGAGCTCGCCGCTGTAGTGGTCGATCGAGAAACGCCACGGGTTGCGGAAACCGTACGCGTAGATTTCCTCCCGGTAGCCGCTGGTATTCCCGACGAACGGGTTGTCGACGGGGACCTCGTACATCGGCGCCATGGCGATCCCGCCGGGGACGTCGACATCGATGCGCAGGATCGACCCGCGCAAATCAGTCAGATCCTGCGCGGCGGGGCCCGACAGATCCTCGCCGATTCCGATGTACAGGAGGCCATCCGGGCCGAATGCGATCTGGCCGCCGTTATGGAACACGGTGGCCTGCGGCAGATCGATCAGGATCTCCTCGCTGGCCGGATCCGCGACGCTGGGATCGGCAGTCACGTGGTAACGCGCCAGCACGCAGCGGTACGGAAAGTTGGAAACGTAATAGACGAAGAACACGCCATTGTTCTTGTACTGCGGGTGAAACGCGAGCCCCAGCAGGCCGGCCTCGCCCGAGGAGCGCACCTTCCCGGTCAGGTTGAGAAACTCGTGCACGTCACCGGGCTGGGCGTTGAAGTCGGCGGTAAAGCAACGGATCATGCCGGTTTTCTCGGTGACGAAAATGCGGTTGCTGCCGTCGTCGGGGGATTGCACGTCGGTGGGGTAGGTGAACGTGATGGACGGAAACGCGCGTTCGAGCTGGTACTCAGCCCGCACGGGCAACGCTCCGGCAAGCATCATCGCAATGACAACAGGGAGGTACCGCATGAACTGCATTTCGTCCGTCCGACCGGCGCCCGGGGCGGCGGAAACGAAGTTGTTGGCGAAAGACCGTTTTCCGATTTGGATTTCGGCGGACTCCTATTATAATCCGGCGCCCGGGGAGCGGTCAACGGCTGCCTGTGGATAACCCGCCGCCGGAGTCTGTGTAACATATGCAAAAACAATTCCTTGTGTCTGTTGTTTTGAGTGGTTTCTTGTGCCTGGCGGCGGGGGTGCCGGCGGTGAGGGCCCAGCTGCCGGACACCGACATATGGCTCGCGGACCTCACCATCGACGATGCCGGCATCCGGATCGGGACGCCGGTCAACGCGACGCGGCGGCCGGGCTACGACAACCAGCCCTGCTTCCTGCCCTCGGGCGGGGCGTTCCTGTACAGCGCGGGGGATTCGACCGGCACCGACGTCTACCGCCGCGAGGCGGATGGGACGATCGTCCGGCTGACCCGCACCCCCGAAAGCGAGTACTCGCCGACGCCACTCCCGCTCGGAATGGACGGGTTCTGCGCCGTTCGTGTGGAGGCGGACAGCACCCAGCGCCTGTGGCGGTTTGACAGCGACGGGGGAAATCCGCGGCTGGTTCTGGCCGACGTGGACTCGGTCGGTTACTTCGAGTGGATCGACCGGGCGACACTCGCGCTGTTCATCGTCGGGGACCCGCACACGCTGCGAATTGTCGACGTCGCGTCGCAGCGGGAAACCATCGTCGCGCGCGACATCGGGCGCTTTATCCGCTGCGTGCCCGGGACCAGCCACCTCGTTTACACCGTGCACAACCCGGATGATTCGTGGCGTTTCATTCTGCTCCCGCCCGGGGAGGACCCCCGCCCGCTGCTGGACGGGGTCGGGACCGGCCAGGATGCCGCGTGGGCCCGCGACGTGCTGTTCACGTCGTCCGGCGCGGCGGTGTACGCGGCGCGGGTGCTGGCCGGCGGCTCGTGGGAACCGGTCCTGGACGCGGCGGGTGCCGGGATCGCGTCGATCACGCGGATGGCCGTGCGCGCCGACCGCGCGCGCATCGCGCTGGTCTGCGTGTCCGAGTGAACCGCCGGGCGCACCCGGTTCGTCGCGTCCTGTGGCCCGCGTTCCCGGTCCGGCGGTTGACCGCGGCGCGCCCGGGGTGCTATCTTCCGTTGCCTCATCGTCTTAAGGAACGGACCCAAACTCCATGATTGAAAAGCACTTCGACCCTGCCGCCGCCCGCGCCCGCTGGAACCGCGCGTGGGAAGCGCAGAACCTCTTCCGTCCCGACGACGCGTCCGCGCGGGAGCCGTTCGTCATTATTCTGCCCCCGCCCAACGTCACCGGCGTTCTGCACGTCGGGCACGTCCTCGGCGACACCGTCCAGGACCAGTTGATTCGCTGGAAGAAGATGTCCGGATTCAACACGCTGTGGATACCCGGCACCGACCACGCGGGAATTGCGACGCAAAAGGTGGTCGAGGCGGCGCTGCTGAAGGAAGGCAAGTCGCGGGCCGACATGACGCGCGAGGAGTTTCTCGCGCACGCGTGGACGTGGAAGGAGCACCACCACGCCCGCATCGCGGAACAGATGCGCCAGCTCGGTTGTGCGTTCGACTGGACGCGCGAGGCATTCACGCTCGACGAACCGCGGTCGCGCGCGGTGCGCGAGGCGTTCGTGCGCCTGTACGAAAAGGGGCTCATCTACCGCGGCGATTACATCGTCAACTGGTGTCCCTCGTGTCAGACCGCGCTGTCCGACGAGGAGGTGCAGTACGACGAGCGCGATTCCAGCCTGTGGTGGATCCGCTACCCGTCGGCGCACGGCGAGGTGGTCGTGGCGACCACCCGCCCGGAGACGATGCTCGGCGATACCGCGGTCGCGGTGAGCCCGGATGACGCGGCGAAGCGCGCGCTGGTGGGGAAGACGGTGACGCTCCCGATCGTCGGGCGTGAACTCCCGATCGTCGCCGACGAGGTGGTCGACCGGGAATTCGGTTCGGGGTTTGTGAAGGTCACACCCGCGCACGACGCCAACGACTTCGCGATCGGCAGGCGCCACGCGCTGCCGTCGATCGTCGTGATCGACCGGACCGGACACATGACGCCCGAAGCGGGTGCTGAGTTCGCGGGACTCGATCGCTTCGCGGCGCGCAAGCAGGTGGTCGCGCAACTCGAGCGCGATGGTCACCTGGTCAAGGTGGAACCCTACCGCCATTCGGTGGGAACCCACGACCGCTGTGGCACCGTGATCGAGCCGCTGCTCTCGCGCCAGTGGTTCGTGCGCATGCAGCCGCTCGCCGAGCCGGCGGTGCGCGTGGTGGAGAACGACGAGATCACGTTCTACCCGCCGCGCTGGCGCAACGTCTACATGAGCTGGATGACCAACATCCGCGACTGGTGCGTGTCGCGCCAGCTGTGGTGGGGACACCGGATACCGGTCTGGTACTGCGACGACTGCGATCACTTCACGGTTGCGCGCGAGGACCCGTCGGTGTGCGGGGGCTGCGGGGGAGGCCGTATCCGTCAGGACGACGACGTGCTCGACACGTGGTTTTCGTCCTGGCTGTGGACGTTCTCGCCCATGGGATGGCCCGACGAAAACGCACCCGACCTCAAGCGGTACCACCCGACGTCGGTCCTGGTCACCGGTTCAGAGATCATCTTCTTCTGGGTGGCGCGCATGATCATGGCGTCCCTGGAGTTCATGGGCGAGGTGCCGTTCCGGCACGTGTTCCTGACCGGAATCGTGCGCGATGGTATCGGCCGCAAGATGAGCAAGTCGCTCGGCAACTCGCCGGACCCGCTCGACATCATCGACAAGTGGGGCACGGACGCGTTCCGGTTCACGCTGTCGATGCTCTCGCCGCCGGGCAAGGACGTGTTCTTCGACGAGGAGAAACTCGAGGTCGGGCGCAACTTCACCAACAAGGTGTGGCAGGCGTCGCGACTGGTGCTCGGTGCGGTGGAGAAGGAAGCGGAGCCGCTGTTCGGCGCCGCCGCGGGCGAGGAGTCCGGCGACCAGCCCGGCGGCGGGTTCGCCGGCGCGTGGCAGGAGGCGTTCGGTTCCACGCTGGCGTTCGAGCCGGAACTCGCGTGGGAGGATCGCTGGATCCTGTCGGCGCTCGCGCGCTGCGCGGCCGACAGCAACCGTTGCTACGAGGAATGGCGGCTCAACGACGTCGCGTCGCGCATCTACGACTTCTTCTGGCACGACTTCTGTGACTGGTACCTCGAGCTCGCGAAGGTGCGTCTGTACGGTGAGGGTGACCGGCGTACCGTGCTGGCGGTGCTGCTGCACGTGCTCGGCGAGTCGATCCGCATGCTCCACCCGCTGATGCCCTACGTCAGCGAGGAGATCTGGGCCGCGCTGCCGATGGCGAGCGGACTGCTGATGGAGAATCGATTCCCGCGCGGCAACGAGACATCGTTGGACGCGGAGGCCGAGGAACGTATGCGGCTCATGCGCGACATCGTCACGTCGGTGCGCAACATCCGCGCGGCCTATCACGTGGCGCCGGCGGCGCGGGTTCCGGTCCGGGTGCGCGCGCCCGAGGAGCGCGCGGCGTTGATTCGCAACGCGGCCGACGGCATCGTGCGGCTGGCGGGGGCGGCTTCGCTGGAGGCGGGACCGGAGGTGGCCAAGGAGAAGGGGGACGCGGCGACGCCGATGGGCGACATCGAGGTGGTGGTGCCGCTGCGCGGCGTCGTCGACCTCGAGGGCGAACGCGCGCGCCTCGGTCGCGAGAGGGAGAAGACGCAGGGCGAACTGGCCGCGGTCGTGGCGAAACTGTCCAACGAGGCATTCGTGACGCGGGCGAAGCCCGAGGTCGTGGAGCGGGAGCGCGAACGCCGCGCCCGCCTGGAAACCGAACTGGCCCGGCTGCAGGAGTCGATCGGACTCCTGGGGGCGGACACCTGATTGACCGCGCAACCGGCGCGTGGGAGTATGTAGCGATACCATGGAAGAGATGACCCAGGGAAAAACGGTTGGCGAGATGTTGCGGACCGCGCGCGAGGAGAAGAAACTCTCCATCGAGCAGGTCAACCGCGAAACGCGCATCTCGGTGCAGACGCTGCGTTCGCTCGAGCAGGACGATTTCGGCGCGTTCCCCAGCGAGACCTACCTGAAGGGATTCCTGCGCAACTACGCCGAGTTTCTCGGACTCGACGGTGGCAAGCTGTGGGCGATGATCGGCCAGCGCTCGCAGGGGGCCGCAGGGGGCGCTGGCGGCCCGGCCTGGGACGTCGAAGAATCCCTCAAGGTGGAGAAGCTGGGTGCGCCGCGCGTCGTGCGCGCGCTGATTTTGCCGCTGATGATCGCGGTGATCGTTGTGCTGGCGGTCATGCTGATCCGCGAACGGCGCAAGCCGGCCGGTGGGCGGATCGGCAGCGTGACCCCGGTTGAGGCGGTCGGGCCGACGGCCGGGTGAACGGGGTGCCGGGCGGTTTCGATCTCGTTTCCCACTACCAGCCGACGGGCGACCAGCCCCACGCGATCCGGGCGCTGCTCGATGGAATCCGTGAACGGCGGCGCGACCAGGTGCTGCTCGGCGTCACCGGGTCGGGCAAGACCTTCACCATCGCCAACGTCATCGCCGAAGCCGGGATGCCGGCGCTGGTGATCTCGCACAACAAGACGCTCGCCGCGCAGCTTTACGGCGAGTTCAAGGGTTTCTTCCCGCACAACGCCGTCGAGTACTTCGTCAGCTACTACGATTATTATCAGCCCGAGGCCTACGTCCCGAGCACCAACACCTACATCGCGAAGGACGCGTCGATCAACGACGATATCGACCGCCTGCGCGTGCGCGCGACGAGTTCACTCATGACGCGCCAGGACGTGATCGTGGTTTCGAGCGTGTCATGCATCTACGGCCTGGGTTCGCCGGAGATGGTGCGTGCGATGACCATCCGCCTCAGGCCCGGCGACGCGCTGGACCGCGAAGATTTCCTGCGCAGCCTGATCGACATTCAGTACCAGCGCAACGACGCCGCGTTTACGCGCGGCTGTTTCCGCGTGCGCGGCGACGTGGTCGAGATCCGGCCCGCGTACGAGGAGGAGGCGATTCGCGTCGAGTTCTTCGGCGACACGGTGGAGTCGCTGTCGATCACCGATCCGCTGACGGGCAAGCGCCTGCGCGTCATCGAGGAACTGACGCTGTTCCCGGCCAAGCACTTCGTCACCCCCGAACCGGTGGTCAAGCGCGCGGTGAAAGCGATCCGCGAGGAGCTGGCCGAGCGCGTGGTGGAACTGCGCGGCCTGGGCAAGGGCGCGGAGGCGGCGCGCCTGGAGTCGCGCACGCTGTACGACTGCGAGATGCTCGAGGAGGTCGGCTACTGCAGCGGCGTCGAGAACTACTCGCGCCACCTCTCGGGGCGCAAGCCGGGCGAGCGGCCGATGACGCTGCTCGATTTCTTTCCCACGGATTTTCTGTGCGTGATCGACGAATCGCACGTCACCGTGCCGCAGATCGGCGGCATGTACAATGGCGACCGCTCGCGCAAGCTCACGCTCGTCGAGCACGGCTTTCGACTGCCGTCCGCGCTGGACAACCGGCCGTTGAAGTTCGACGAGTTCGACGGAATGATTCCGCGTTACGTGTATGTGAGCGCGACGCCGGCGGACTGGGAGCTGGCACGCACCGGCGGCGAGGTGGTCGAGCAGGTGATCCGGCCGACGGGCCTCGTCGACCCGCAGATCGAAGTGCGTCCGGTGGAGGGCCAGGTCGACGACCTCGTGGAGGAGATTCGCGTGTGCGCCGGGCGCGGCGAGCGCGTGCTGGTGACGACCCTCACCAAACGCATGTCCGAGGAGTTGACCGACTATCTGCTCTCGCTCGGCGTCCGCGTGCGCTATCTGCATTCTGACATCGACGCGCTGGAGCGCGTCAAGATCTTGCGCGGGCTGCGGCTGGGCGAGTTCGACGTGCTGGTGGGGATCAACCTGCTGCGCGAAGGGCTGGATCTTCCCGAGGTCTCGCTGGTGGCGGTGTGCGACGCGGACAAGGAGGGCTTCCTGCGCAGCGCACGCAGCTTGATCCAGACCGCGGGGCGCGCGGCGCGGCACGTGGCGGGGCGGGTTATCTTCTACGCGGACAAGGTCACCGACTCGATGCGCGCCGCGATCGACGAAACCAACCGCCGCCGCCGCCGGCAGCTGGAGTACAATGAGGAGCACGGCATCACACCGCGCGGTATCACCAAGTCGCTCGACGAGGTGCGCCTGTCGACCTCGGTGGCCGACGCGCGCCAGCGCGACGGGGCCGATGTGCTGTTCGAGCCGGGCGCGCCGTCGGAGGCGGTGGCCGCGGCAATCGAGGCCGAGATGCTGCGCGAGGCGCAGGACCTGAATTTCGAGAAGGCGGCCAGCCTGCGCGACCGCCTGGACGAGATCCGCATGCAACTCGCCGCGGCCGACGGGCGCACGCCCGGGCGGCGGAAATCGCGCGGGGAGGAGCGGGAATGACAGGATTGGAACCGCTGGACGCGGGGTCGGTGGCGGCATTCGTCGAACGCGCGCTGGCAGAGGATGCCGCGCGCGACGATGCGACGGTTGCATATCTCGATCTCGCCGGCGGCGAGGTGGACGCGGAGATCCGCGGCTCGCAGGACCTGCGCGTGGCCGGTATCGGCGTGGCGCGTGAGGTGTTCCGGCAACTGGACCCGGGCGTGACCTTCGACGCGCGCGTTGCGGATGGCGACCGTGTTGTGGATGGCACGGTGCTGGTGGTGCTGCGCGGCTCCGCGCGCACAATCGTTCAGGGGGAGCGCACCGCGCTCAACTTCGTGCAGCGCATGTCCGGCGTGGCCACACTGGCGGGCCGTTACGTCGCCGCGGTGGAAGGCACCGGGGTGACGATCCTCGACACGCGCAAGACCGCGCCGCTGTGGAGAGAGTTGGACAAGTACGCGGTTCGCTGTGGTGGCGCGAGCAACCACCGCCGCGATCTGCACGCGATGGTGCTGATCAAGGACAACCATGTGCGCGCGGTGGGCGGTGTGCAGGCGGTGTTGCGCCGTATCGCGGATGCGCCGCCGGCGAAATTCGTGGAACTCGAGGTCGACTCGCCCGCGTTCCTGGGCGCGCTGCTGGAGTCGCCGGCGCTCGCGCACGTGCACCGCGTGATGCTGGACAACTTTACACCCGCCCAGGTCGGCGCAGCGCTCGTGGCCATCGAACCGCGGCGGGAAGCCGGTCGTGACCAGCGTCTCGAGGTCGAGGTGTCCGGCGGAATCACGCTGGACACGGTGCGGTCCTTCGCGCTCCGCGGCGTGGACTTCATATCGGTGGGCGCGCTGACGCACTCGGCGCCGGCGGCATCGATGAGTCTGGAAGTTCTGTGATGGGAGACGCGCCCGTGGGCCCGCTGCCGGCCGATCTGACCCGTTATCTCGCCACCGCGCGCCTTGGCCGGCGCGTCTATTTCTATCCGGCGATCGAGTCGACCAATGACGCCGCGCTCGCGCTCGCGCGCGCCGGCGAGCCGGAGGGCACCCTGGTGATGGCCGACCACCAGCGCCGCGGCCGCGGACGTCGCGAGCACACGTGGACGAGCGCGCCGGGCCGCGATGTGCTGTGCTCGCTGATTCTGCGCCCGCCCGCGGAACCGCGCGCGGTGCTGCCGGTAACGCTCGCGGTGGCCACCGCGATCAGCGTCGCGCTTTCCAAGCTGATGGATGCCGATGTGTACGTGAAATGGCCGAACGACATCGTTACCGCCAATGGCAAGCTGGGCGGCATTCTCGCCGAGTCGGCGACGACCGCCGGCGGGATGGACTACGTCGTGGTCGGCATCGGCCTCAACGTGAATTCGACGCCCGAAGATCTTCCCGCCGGCGTGCGGGAGCTCGCGGTGTCGTGCCGGACCCTGACCGGTTCGGAATGGGATCGCGCGTTCGTTCTCGCCGACGTGCTGGGGACCGTGGAGGCCTACTACGACCGCTTCCGCCGCGACGGCTTCGGCCCGCTTGTCAGCGCCTACGAGGCGCGCCTGTGGCAGCGGGGGCGCGAGGTGGCGTTCGAGCGCGACGGTGTCCGCGCCAGTGGGACGGTGCTCGGCGTCGCGGGTGACGGCGCGCTGCGCGTGCGGCTCGCCGGTGGTGCCCACGAGGTCGAACTCTACCATGAGGTCGTCGAGGTGACCGGGTGACGTTGTGCGCGGACATCGGCAACAGCGCGGTCAAGCTGGCGCTGGTTCATGGCGGGCACGTGCGGTGGTCGGCGACACTCGCGGGTTCGCCGCGCGCCGAGGATATTGACGCCACGCTGCGGCGCGCGCGCGCGCGGATGGTGCCGGGGACCGCCGCGGCGATGGTGTCGGTGCGCCCCGCGCTCGATGCACGCGTGGCCGCGGCGCTGCGCCGCGCGTGCGGCACGGCACCGCTGGCCGTCACGCACCGCACACGGTTGCCCATCGCCCTCGCGGTGCGCCACCCGGAACGGCTGGGGACCGACCGCATCTGCGCCGCGGTCGGTGCGCTCGGGATGCGCCGGCGGGGCGTCATCGTCGTCGACGTCGGCACCGCGATCACCGTGGATCTGGTCACCGGGCGCACGTTTCGCGGCGGTGTGATCATGGCGGGTCCGTCGCTGTCGCTGGGCGCGCTGCACGCCGGCACGGCCCGCCTGCCCCGCCTGGACTTCGCGGCCGGCACATTTCCGCCCGCGCGCATCGACGCAACCGACGTCGCGATGCGATGGGGCGCCGGCCTCGGCGCCGCCGGCGGGATCGTGGCCGCGGTCGCCATGCTTCAGCGGCGGTTGGGGGCCCGGCTACCGGTCGTCGTGACGGGTGGTGCGGCCGGCCGGATCCGCCCGTTGCTGCCGGCCCGGTTCGAATTTCGCCCGCACGTGACGCTGGTCGGACTTGCCCGTATCGCGGAACTGTCGAAATCGTCCTAAAACACGCCACCCTGACAGTCTGGCGCGATCACTTTCTTCGTCTTTACGAATATTTTCACTTGCCGGGCTGGAATCGGTCGCGTATTCTAACCTCTGTTAGCACTCGCCATCGGCGACTGCTAACCGCGTCGGGCGATCGCCCCGCGAACGAAATTTCAACCACTATCGATGCCAGACACACAATGACTCCCACACCGAAGAAGAAGGAGGGAACCATGAAGATGATTCCAATCGGAGACCGCGTGATCGTGCGTCTCCTGGAGAAGGAAGAGACGAAGAAGGGCGGCATCATCATCCCCGACACGGCCAAGGAGCGCCCGCAGGAGGGCGAGGTCGTGGCGGTCGGCAAGGGCCGTCGCGCCAACAACGGCGAGCGGATGGAGCTCGAAGTGAAGAAGGGCGACCGCGTGCTGTTTGCCAAGTACGCCGGCAACGAAATCAAGATCGAGGACGACAAGTATCTCGTCATGAAAGAAGACGAGATCCTCGCAATTCTGTAAGCAATCATCCGCAAACCCAACAGGAGGCAAACCATGCCGAAACAGTTGATCTATGACGCCGAAGCTCGTGAGAAGCTCAAGGCCGGCGTCGACAAACTCGCCAACGCCGTGCGTATTACGCTTGGCCCCAAGGGACGCAACGTCGTCCTCGACAAGAAATTTGGCAGCCCGACCGTCACCAACGACGGTGTCACCATCGCCAAGGAAATCGAGCTCTCGGATCCGTTCGAGAATCTCGGCGCCCAGCTGGTGAAGGAAGTCGCGACCAAGACGCAGGACGTCGCGGGCGACGGCACCACCACGGCGACGATCCTTGCGCAGGCGATGATCTCGGAAGGCATCAAGAACGTCACCGCCGGCGCCAACCCGATGTTCCTCAAGAAGGGCATCCAGAAGGCGGTCGAGGCGGTCGTGGCCGACATCAAGGCCCGCAGCAAGAAGGTCAAGAGCGACGAGATCGGCAGCGTCGCGACCATCAGCGCCAACAACGACCCGGAAATCGGCAAGCTGATCGCGGACGCGTTCGAGAAAGTCGGCGCGGACGGGGTCATCACGGTGGAAGAGGCGCGTGGCATGGAGACGACGCTCGAAGTCGTCGAGGGCATGCAGTTCGATCGCGGCTACCTGTCGCCGTACTTCGTGACCAACGCCGAGCGGATGGAAGTGACGCTGGAAGACGCGCTCATTCTCATCCATGACAAGAAGATCGCGGCGATGAAGGACCTGCTTCCGATTCTGGAGAAGGTCGCCCAGATGGGCCGCCCGTTCCTCATCATCGCCGAGGACATCGAGGGTGAAGCGCTCGCGACGCTGGTGGTCAACAAGCTGCGTGGTACGCTGCAGGTGTGCGCGGTCAAGGCACCGGGCTTCGGCGATCGCCGCAAGGCCATGCTCGAGGACATCGCGACCCTGACCGGCGGACGCGTGGTCTCGGAAGAGGCTGGCTTCAAGCTGGAGAACGCGACCGTCGCGGACCTCGGCAAGGCCAAGCGCATCACGATCGACAAGGACAACACGACCGTCGTCGAGGGTGCCGGCAAGGCCGCCGACATCAAGTCGCGCGTCGGCCAGATCCGCCGTCAGATCGAAGAGACCACGTCCGAGTACGACAAGGAGAAGCTGCAGGAGCGTCTGGCCAAGCTGGCCGGTGGCGTTGCGGTCATCTCCGTCGGCGCGGCGACCGAGGTCGAGATGAAGGAAAAGAAGGCGCGCGTTGACGACGCCAAGGAAGCCACGCGCGCGGCCATGGAGGAAGGTATCGTCCCCGGCGGCGGTATCGCACTCCTGCGCAGCGCGAAGGCGCTCGACAAGGTGGTGCTCGAAGGCGATGCCGCGATCGGTGTCAACATCGTGCGCCGTGCGCTCGAGGCTCCGCTCCGCCAGGTGGCGGCCAACGCGGGCGCCGAGGGTTCGCTCATCGTCGAGCACGTGCTCAAGCAGGCCGAGAACATCGGGTACAACGCCGCGACCGGCGAGTACGTCGACATGTTCAAGGCCGGTATCGTCGACCCGACCAAGGTGACGCGCAGCGCGCTGCAGAACGCCGCGAGTGTCGCCTCCATGCTCCTGACCACGGAATGCGTCGTCACCGACCTTCCGGAAGAGGAGAAGGCGGGTGCCGGCCGCGGGCCGGGTGGCGGCGGTATGGGAGACATGTACTAGGATCGCTTTCGCTGCGAGGCGAGCGTGCGCGCCGCCGGGTGATCCCCGGCGGCGCGTTTCTTTTTTGCCCCGGATGGGTGGGGAATACCCGGGCGGCCGCCGACAAAAATCCCTTGAACGGCCGGACGGTGGCGGGTATCGTACCGGGAGGATAACCCCACCCCCGGTGCCAGTTTCCGTTTCCTGCGACAGAGTCGGGCGAGCCCATCGGCCGAGCTCGTGACACGCGGTCCAGTTGTGGAGGTTTGCGTTTGAAAACGGTACATTCGGTTCGATTGCTGTGTCTCGCCACCATGCTGGCGGCACTGTTCGCCGCCTGCGGCGAAGACAAGAAGGACGACACGGTGTCGACCCCGTCCACCCCGCTCAAGGTGGAACAGATTATCGCGAACCCCAAGGCCGTGTCGCCGGAGGATACCGTTGTCCTCACCGCGAACATCACGTCCAGTTCGCAGAACGAGGGTGACATCCCGACCACGAGGTGGACGGCCGACGGTGGCACCTTCATAACGGACAATCAGATAAGCGTGCGGTGGGTCGCACCGGCGACGGCCGGCGTTTACCGGGTCTCGGTCAAGGCGACGAACTCGGCCAACACGGCGAGTGCCGCGCGCGACGTATTCGTTGGCACCCTTACGACGCTGGTCAACGGCGAGGCGGGCCAGATCACCCTCCAGGCCAACGGGACGGACTTCTATTACCGGCGCACGCCCAAGGTTGACGACGGTGTCGAAGTGTACGCGTATGCCGGCGGGTCCTCGGACGCGGTCAACCCGGTCCGGCCCACCGGACTCGAACTGGTGTACGCCGCCGATCTGAGTTATGAAGCGCACGCGACGCGCGTGCCCGACTCACTCACGATTTCGTCTGCGAATCCGCGCCCGCGTCACATTTACGTGGGCGACTTCGGCACGAGGACGCTGCAGCGCATCAGCAAGGAACTCGCGGCCGTCGACCAGCCGCGGCGCGACGAGTTCGCGTATCCCAGCATATCCCCGGACGGGGCGATGATCGCGTTCCAGGGCAACATTGCCAACGCGTTCAGCGCGTCACTCGATTCGGTCGACCTCTTCATCTACTGGCGTGCGGGGCCGGCGCGCATCCGCGCCACCTTCACGCATGCCAATCACAAGAACTTCTTCCCGACCTTCTCGACCGACCAGAAATGGCTGACGTTCATTTCGGACCGCAGCGGCGTGAACCGCTGGGAGATCTACGGAATGCCGGTAAACGGAACCACCGTGACCGTCGACCCGGCGAGTGTTGTGCAGCTCACCAGTACCGGCGGAACCATCACGTCCACGCTGGCGGGGAGCCGGCCCGCGCTGCCGATGCGCGCGTGGAGCCCGGTGTCGCCGGTTCTGGCGACGGTCAACGGCGACGGTGTGCTGTACTGGATGAGCACCAGCAGCGGCGGGGCCACGCTTTCTGAAGTTGCGGGGGTTCCGCTCTCGATCCAGGAGCTGTCGTGGTCGGGTTCGGGCAGCGTGCTGGTGGTTGTCGCGACCTACAAGGATTCGGACAGCGGCGCGTCGTGGCAGCAGATCTACACCGTCGCGGGCGGTGTCGCGCAGTTGCGCTACGAGGCGATCCCGGGCGACCTGGTTCGCGATGTCGCGCTTTCGCCCGACAACGCGTGGATGGTTTACCGTCTCACGCGTTCGGGACAGGCGTGGTTCGAGCTGCTGGATCTGGACGCGGGCCGCTACAGCGATCCGATCCCGCTCATGGCGGCGCTGCCGGCCGGTGACGCGGCGGCCTACCGCGCGTCGATGTCGCTCGCGCCGGCGTGGGGACTGGGCGACCAGCTGATCGCGCCCGCTTTCACCGGGCTTGCGACCCCGGCGGTCATTTCGATCGACGTCTCGGGCGCCGTGCAGTAAAGCAGCAACGCCGTGGCTGACATCATTCGATTGAAGGACATTACGGTGTTCGGCTTCTACGGCGTCTCGCCGGCGGAGCGCGAGGTCGGCCAGAAGATCCAGATCGATCTCGACATCCACAGTGACCTCTCGGAGGCGTGCCGCAGCGATGCACTGCAGGACACGATCAACTACGAGGGCGTCTACAGCAAGGTCATGGAAGTGGTCGGTGGCGAGAAGCGCTACCGGCTGCTCGAGGCGCTGGGCGACGAGATCTGCGCGGCGATCATCGCCGCATTCCCGGTGTCCCGCGTCGAGATTCGCCTGCGCAAGTTGAACCTGCCGTTTCCCAACAACCTCTCACACGTCGAAGTCTGCCTGGTTCGCGAAGCGCCCATGCTGTGACGCGGCGCCGCGCCGCCCGCCGCCCTGGGCCGGAAGGGGTTCGATGCTCCCCACCGCTTTTGTGGCGCTCGGTGCCAACCTGGGCCGGCGCGAAGAATCCATCCTGAAGGCCGTGCGCCAGTTGCAGGCGCGCCGCGCCGGGCGTGTCGTGCGCGTGAGCGGCCTCTACGAGTCCGACCCCGAGGATATTCCGGGCGCGCCGCGCTTCCTCAACGCGGTTGCCGAAGTTGCGGCTTTACTAAGTCCGGTCGATTTGCTACAGCGGTTGAAGTCGATCGAGGCGTTTGCGGGGCGCCGTGGCGGTCACGGGGAATCGAGGGAGATCGATCTGGACCTCGTCACCTGGGGTAACGAGGTTCTGGAGACACCGGACCTCGTGCTGCCACACCCGCGCTTCCACCGGCGCGCGTTCGTGCTGGTTCCGTTGCGGGAAATCGCGCCGGACTTTCGCTGTCCGAAAACGGGCCGCTCGATCGACGAACTTGTGGACGCTTTGCCCGGCGCCGGATCGGTGATCCGGGTGGGCGGATGGTCGACGGTCACGCGGGGTTGATGTGGACGCGAGCTACGCCGACATTCGTCGGGGAATCCGGCAGCGCGGTTTTGCGCGCATCGCCATCGAGGGCAATATCGGCGTCGGCAAGACGTCGCTGGCCCGTCTGATGGTGAAGCGTCTGGGCGGCCGCATGGTCGAAGACCGCGTCGACGACAACCCCTTCCTCGAGCGCTTCTACGAAGACGCGGGCGCGTATGCGTTTCAGACCCAGCTCGTCTTTCTGATGAACCGCTACAAGCAGCAGCTGCAGCTCAACCAGAACGATCTGTTTGCCGAGCTGACCGTGTTCGACTACGTATTTGCCCGCGACCGGATATTCGCCAACGTCAACCTGAGCGACGACGAACTCGCGCTGTACGAGCGCGTCGCGCGCGAACTGGAGGCCAAGGTGCGGCCGCCCGATCTCGCCATCTACCTGCAGGCGTCGAGCCAGGTGCTGTTCGACCGCATCCAGGCGCGCGGACGGGGCTTCGAGCGCCCGTTGTCGCGGGACTACCTCGACGCGCTCAACGACGCCTTCAACCACTTCTTCTTCAACTACTCGGCGGGTCCGTTGCTGGTGGTCAACACGGACGCGATGGACTTCGTCAACGACGAACGCCACTTCATGGATCTCGTGTCGCGGCTCACCGAAGCGGTGGTCAACACGGAGTTCTACGTGCCGTCGTGGGAGTCGCGGTGACACGCCCCAAGGTCACGGTGCAGTCTCTGGCCGACATGAAGCGGCGCGGTGAGAAAATCGCAACGCTGACCGCGTACGACCACCCGATGGCGCTGCTCGAGGATCGATGCGGGGTCGACGTGATCCTGGTGGGCGACAGCGTGGCGAACGTCGTACTCGGGTACGAAAATACCATCCCGGTGACGCTGGACGAGGTCATCCATCATACACGTGCGGTGGCGCGCGCGCACCCGCGCGCGCTGCTCGTTGGCGATCTGCCTTTCATGACCTATCAGGCGGGCGCATCCGATGCGGTTCGCAACGCCGGCCGCATGCTCAAGGAGGGTGGCGCCGAGGCGGTCAAGCTGGAGGGCGGCCGCCGCATGGAGCCGGTGATCCGCGCCATTCTGGATGCGGCGATTCCGGTGATGGGCCACCTCGGGCTCACGCCGCAGTCGGTGCACCAGTTCGGCGGATACCGGGTGCAGGGGCGCGAGGCGGCCGCGGCGGAATTGCTGGTGGAGGACGCGCGCCTTCTGGAAACGTGCGGGTGCTTTGCGATCGTGCTCGAGGGAATGCCGTGGCAGCTGGCGCAGCGGATCACCACGGCGGTATCCATCCCCACCATCGGAATCGGAGCCGGTCCGCACTGCGACGGCCAGGTACTGGTCATCAACGACATGCTCGGCATGAGCGGCGATTTTGCGCCGCGCTTTGTGAAGCGCTACGCGGAAGTCGGCCGGCTGATGGCGGAGGCCGTCGAGGCCTACGTCGCCGACGTCAAGGCGGGGCGTTTCCCGGATCTCGATCAGAGCTATTCTTCGGAGTAATCCCGTCCCATGCACGTTTTTACGGAAATTGCGCCGCTGCGCCGCCACCTCGCGGCCGCGCGGGCGGGGCGCCGGCTTGCGTTCGTGCCGACGATGGGGGCGCTGCACGCCGGCCACGGTGCCTGCATCGCGGCGGCGCGCGCGGTGCCCGGGTCACTCACCGTGTGCTCGATTTTCGTCAATCCCACCCAGTTCGGAGCCGGCGAAGACCTGGACGCCTATCCGCGCCTGCTCGACGCCGACCTCGCGCGGCTGGAGGCGTGGCAATGCGACGCGGTATTCACCCCGGCTCCCGCGGTCATGTATCCGGAGCCGCAGACGGTGTGGGTCGACCCGGGTCCGCTGGCGGGTCCGCTGTGCGGCCCGTTCCGCCCGGGTCACTTCCGAGGGGTTGCGACCGTGGTCGGCAAGTTGTTCGCGATCGTCCAGCCCGACGTTGCGGTCTTCGGCCAGAAGGACGCGCAGCAGGCGCTCATCGTGCGCGCGATGACGCGCCAGTTCAACCTGCCGGTGGATATCGCCGCGGTGCCGACGGTGCGCGAACCCGACGGGCTCGCGATGAGTTCCCGCAACGCCTATCTGTCCCCGCCGGAGCGCGCCCGTGCCGCCGGGGTGTTCGTCGCGTTGTCGGCCGCGCGCGAGCGGTTGGAGGCGGGGGAGCGCGCCGCGCGCACGGTCGAGGCCGCCGCGCGCGCGACGCTGGAGGCGCGGGGTATCCGGAGCGTCGAGTACGCCGAGCTGCGCCGCGCGGACGATCTTTCCGCTTTGGAGCACGCCGAAGGGCGCGTTATACTGGCGATCGCGGCGCGCGTGGGCGCGACGCGACTCATCGACAATATGGTATTCGATGTTGCCGCACGGCCGGTTCGTTCCGACGTGCCGCTTTTCTGACGGATTTTCGCACGTGCCGGACCACAACCAACTCGCCGTCGTTATTCTTGCCGCCGGGCAGGGCAAGCGGATGAACTCCGATCTGCCCAAGGTGCTGCACGCCATCGGCGGGCGCCCCATGCTGCTGCACGTGATCGACCGCGTGCGGCGCCTGTCGCCCGCGCGCGTGGTGGTGGTGACGGGCTATCAGGCGGAGCGGGTGGAGACGGCGTGCCGCGCGAGCGGGGTTGAATTTGCCCGGCAGGATCAGCAGCTGGGCACCGGCCACGCGGTGATGCAGACCGCACCGCTCCTCGCGTCATTTGCGGGCACGGTCGTGGTTCTCAACGGCGACGTTCCCGGCCTGCGCAGCGAAACCGTCGCGGCGTTCATCGCGCACCACCGGAATTCCGGCAGCGCGGCCACCGTGTTGACCGCCGAACTCGACGACCCGTCCGGCTACGGCCGCATCGTGCGCGACGAGACCGGCGGGCTCGCGCGCATCGTCGAGCACCGCGACGCAACCCCCGATGAGCGGGCGATCCGCGAGATCAACTCCGGACTGTTCTGTTTTGAAGCGGCGGAGTTGTTTCCCGCGCTCGGGCGTCTGACGCGTGGCAACTCCCAGAACGAATACTACCTGACCGATGTGATCGGGCTGCTGCACGCCGAGGGGCGCCCGGTGGCCGCGTACCGGGTGGACGATCCGCGCGAGGTCGCCGGGGTGAACAACCCGGACGAGCTGGAAGCGGTCCGGCGCTTCGTGGACGACGCGTCATGATGGGGCGGTTGTACGCTCCCTGGAGGTCGGCATACCTGATGGGTGAACACGAACAGGGCTGTCTCTTCTGCCGCTTTGCGTCGGCGCCGGGCGAACGCGAGCACTTCATTCTGGAGCGCGGCACGCGCTGGTTCGTGGTCATCAACCGCTTCCCGTATACCACCGGTCATGTGATGGTGGTATGCAACCGGCACGTCGACCGCATCAGCGACTTCGATGGCGACGAAGCCGCGGAGCTGGTCCATCTGATGGCGCGCTGCGAGCGCGCCATCGGGCGCGCCTACTCGCCGGATGGCGTCAACGTGGGCGCGAACCTCGGGCGCAGCGCGGGCGCCGGCATCGAAGGACACTTTCACATGCACCTGGTGCCGCGCTGGCACGGTGACACCAATTTCATGTCTTCCGTCGGGGAGACGCGGGTGGTGTCGGAAGATCTGAATGACACCTACGAGCGCCTGCTCAAGGCGCTGCGCGAAGACTGACGAGCCGGAAGGGGGCGGAAAATGGCGGCGAAGAAGAAGCGGCGGGCCCGGCGCCGCAAAGGCGGCGGGATCGGACAGCGCATCGCGGTGGCCCTGGCGGCGGTGGTGCTGGTGCTGTGCGCCTCCTCGGTGACCTTCAGCCTGTTCGTCCGGAAATCCGGCGACAGTTCGGAACCGCTGCGGGTGGTCATTCGCAACGGCAGCGGGGTGGCGGGTGTGGCGGGCGAAGCCGAGAAGGCGCTCCGGGAGATGGGGGTGGTGGTGGTCGAGGTCGGGAACGCCGAGCGGTTCGATTACGGCGAGACCATCCTCGTGGTCCGGCGCCGGGAGGTCGACGTGAAGGGGCTGGCGGAGCGTATCGGCTGCCGCAAGGTGACCCGCCAGCTGCGCAAGGACGCCGACGCGGACGCCGAGATCATCCTGGGCGCCGATTATTCGCGCCTGCGTCTGGGTGTCGAGTGAAATCCCGCTTGGCGAGGGGCGGCGGCTCGCCTATCCTCATCCGCGATTCATCCACAGGAGGCTCCGGTGTCCCCACGTAGACGGCCGCTCGCGCTGGTAGCGCTGATACTCTTTCTGGGGATCGTTGTGGGAACGGTCACCGGAGAGGCGATCGGTCTCGTGCTCCCGGAAGGGAAGGTCATCCGTGACGTGTTCGTCAACGCCACCGACCTGCACGTGGGACCGGTTCACGTCGACCTGGTGGTCTTTAGTTTTACGGTCGGCTTTTCGCTGCGTGTGAACCTCATGAGTGTACTCGGCATCTTTGTCGTGTTCGTGTTCCTGCGCTACACCTGGTAGCGCCCGGAGGAGTCATGGTATTCGGATTTCTGGGGCCGATCGGCTGGAATGAGCTGGTCATCATCCTCGTGATTGTTCTTCTGATTTTTGGACCGCGCCGCCTGCCCGATTTCGCGGAGGCGCTGGGGAAATCCATTCGCAAGTTCCGCGCGGCAACGCAGGAGGCCCGCGAAGAAATCGAGGGTGCCACCAAGCCGCCGGAGAAGAAGGACGAATAGTCAACCGGGCCGAAGGGTCCACCGCGGGAATAAAAAAAGCCCGGCCATGCGGCCGGGCTTTTTTGTTTCTCTTCCTTATTTGTCGCGGAGCGGACTAGAGGACCTGGTCGCGGAAGTCCTCGATGGTGCTCTTTTCGCGCAACTGCGCGTACCAGTGCTCGACGTAGGCCTGCACGCGCTCGCGGTACATCGCGTCGCGGATCTGCGGCGCGCGCGCCTGGAACAGGGCTTCCTCCGGATCCTTGCGGCCGTCCACGCGGATCACGTAGACCGCGTTGCCGCTCTCGACCGCCGGTGAGACCCCCCCGGCCGGTGTGGAAAGCGCGGCGAGCGCAAACGGGCTGCGAGGACCCTGATCGGCAACCGGCTGCACCGCGGTGAAGGAATCCGTTTTGGCGATCGTGTAGCCGTACTGCGCCGCGACCTTCTCGAAGGGCACCTCCGGCACCACCGCGGAGCGGCGGAAGGCATTGGCTTTCAGCATCGCCGAACTGACCTTCTTGTCGCGCACCAGCGTCTGCCTGATCGCGTCGGTCACCTCTGCAAGGGGGCGCGACGACGGTGGCGTGCGGCTGACCAGCTTGCACACGTAGAACGCGGCGTCATCCGCGATGACGTTGCTGATCGCGCCCACGGTGCCCGAGAACGCAAAGCGCGAAACCGCCGGCGAAAATCCGAGACCCGGGACCGGCATCCCCTGCGCGAAGGGTTCGGCGGTGATGACTTCCACGCCGCGCGCGTTGGCGGCCGCGGCCAGGTCGCCGCTGGCCGTGGCCTGTTCCTCGATGTCGCGCGCGACGGCCGACAGCGAGTCCACCGTCTCGGGTCCGGCCGACAGCTTCATGTAGATCTCGCGCATGTTGTACTTCGTCTCGCCCTTTTCCTTTTTCGAATCGATCATCTGGACGATGTAGACGCCGTCCTTGGTCGGAATCGGCTCGCTGACCTGTCCCGGCTTCATGGCCGGGAGCGCCTCCATCACCGCGGCGTCGCGCTGGTTGCCGCCGAGGAAACCGGTCTCGCCGCCGACGGACGCGGTGTGCGATTCCGAGTAGGTCTTCGCGAGCGTCGCAAAGTCTTCGCCGCCCGCCGCCTGCTTCTGCACGAGTGCCGCGGTGTAATCGAGGTCGGAGCGGTCACGGTCCGCCGGAAGTCGCGGGATGCGGACGATCTGCAGCGCCGCCTTCTCGGGCTGGCGGAAGCGGTCGGTGTGCTTGTCGTAGTAGGCGGCGATATCGCTTTCCGACGGTTCCCAGCCGCCGACGTCTTCCTGGTCGATCGGGAACGCGACGTAGCGCGCGACGAGCTTGACGGTCTCCTCGTCGAACGCATGCCGCACCTCGGCGGTGGACACGTGCACCTGCGACATCAGGTACTGGTTGAGCTTGAGCACCGGTATGCGCTGCCGGGCCAGGTCCTCCACGGCGGTCCAGTCGGCGTCGGGGTTGTTGAGCGCGGACTGGTACGCGGCGAAGTCAAAGTTGCCGTTGGCGTCCCGGAAGTACTGCTGCACCTCCGGCGGGGGCGACGTGCGGATGAAGTTGAGAATCTCCTCGTCGCTGACGCTGATCCCGAGGCGTTCGATCTGTTCCGAGGTGATGATGTTGCTCACGATGCTTTCCCACGCGCGGTCGCGGAGCATCTCCTGCTGCGCGCTGGTGAGGTCGGCGTTGTCGGCCGACGCGCGGAACTGCTGCGCCAGCTGCGTGTAGATCGACTGGTACGCCTGTGGGGTGACGGGGATTCCGTTCACGCGGCCGACCAGGTTCTGCTGTTTGGTCATGCCGCCGGACTGGAGATCGAGTCCCCACACGGCGAAGATCGTGATCACGAACGCCACGACCACCACCCAGAGGATGATCTTGGTGTTCTCACGCATTTGCTTCATCATATCGACATCACAACTCCCGGAACGCCGCCCCCGGCGGCCTGTACGGATGGAATTCGCCGCGGATCAAAAAACGCCAAGTGGCGACTGTATCACAGGATGCGGCGGCTGCACAAGGGCGCGATATCCGCGCTCGACAAGCTTTTGACAGGCCCGGGCGCGGGTGGTAGCGTCCCGCGCCGAACCCGTTCTTCTTACTCCCGATGGTGACCATGCGTTTCCTCCGATTTGCGATCCCGTTGTTCTGCGCCGCCGGCGCCGCCGCGCTGGCGGACGCGGGTCCGGCGCGCCTGTGGCCGGTTCCGCTCGCGCCCGCGGTTTCGTCGAATTTCTGCGAGTACCGGGACGGACGTTTCCACGCCGGCCTCGATGTCCGCACCTACGGCCGCGAGGGCGTGGCGTGCCGCGCCGTCGGCGATGGCTGGGTCTCGCGCATGCGCGCGTCCTCGCGCGGATACGGCAAGGCGTTGCACGTGATGCTCGACGACGGCGGCGAGGCCCTCTACGGCCACCTGGCCGAGTTTGCCCCGGCACTGGAGGACACACTGGCGGCCGCCCAGCGCGCGGCCGGGCGCTACAATGTTGATGTCTGGCTCGCGCGCGAGGGCTACCGGGTCCGGCGCGGCGACGTGATCGCGTATTCCGGCGCGACCGGGACCGTGGCGCCGCATCTCCACTTCGAGACGCGCGATGGCGACGTCGCCGTGAATCCATTTCTGACCGGCTTCGCGATCGAGGACCGCGAACCGCCGGCGTTTTCGCGCGTCGCGTTCGTGCCGCTCGCGGCGGCGTCGAGTATCGACGGCGCGCGTTACCCGCTGGAGCTGACCCCGCGGCGGACCGGCCCCGGGCGCTATGCCATCGACGACACGCTCCGGTTCAGCGGGGAGGTCGGCGTGGCGGCGACGGTGATCGACCGGCTCAACCGCGCGTCGGGACGGCTGGCGCCGTACGAGATGCAGGTATGGGCGGACGGGGAGATGATCGCACAGGTGGTGCTGGGACGGTTTGCGTTTACCGAGTCGGGTGAGGTGGACCTCCTGTACAACGCCGGCGCGAACCGCGTGCGCGGTGTCACGCTGTTCGAACTCTACCGCCGCGACGGCGAATCGATCGCAGGCCGTGCGTTCGTGCGTGGCGGCAGCCTCACGCCCGGCGCCGTGCCCGGGCGCGCGCACACGGGGCGGGTGGTGGCCCGGGATGTCGCCGGCAACAGCGCCGAAATCGCGTTCACGTATGTGGAGGCGGTCCCCGCTGACGGCGGCTCGCGGCGCACGGCGCGCTCACGCGCGCCGAACCTGGCCTGCGACCTCGATGGCGCGTTCTTTCTGGATGGGTTCGGGATTGTCCCCGTGCCGGTGCCGGGACACTCGGTGCGCGAGCGAGCCGGCAATGCCGACGCCCCCGGCGATACGCTCGCGCTCCGCGCCGACGAACTGGCGGGGCGGATCACCCCGCTCACCGGCGTGGTCGGGGGAGACACCGCCACCGTGTACGTGACCGGGCTGCGCCGCGGCGTTGCGGGCGCGGCGGCCTTTCCGGCGCTCGGTGTGTCACTCGGTGTTGGGCCGGATGCGCTCTACGGTGACGCGCTGGTGTACGCGACGCGCGCGGTCACTTCCAGGGCGCGGGCCACCAGCGGGTTGTCGCTGCGGAGCGATCCGGTACGCGTGGGTCCGGCCGGCTGGGTGCTGAAACGCCCCGTGTCCGTCCACCTCGACCACGCCGGGGCCGGTGAGCACGACGCGGTCTATCGCTGGGACGAACGCCACGGCGGATGGGCGTTCATCGAGAGCAAGCGCGATTCCACGGGGTTTACGGCGATGTCGGGACGTCCGGGCGTGTTCGCCGTGGTGCGCGACGACACGCCGCCGTGGCTCGGCGCGCCGCAGCTGGCGTGGCCCGCGTCGTACGCCACCGGGAAGCCGGTGGCCGAGATCCGGGTGCCGGTGGAGGACCGCGGGTCGGGAATCGACGACGCGCGTATCGAGGTTACCGTAGCGGGGGCCGTGCGTTACGCGCGCTGGGACTTCGGGAAGAAAAAAATCATTGTCGCTCTGCGTGGCGAATCTATAATCGGGCCGCAACCCGTGCATGTGGTCGTGTTCGACCGGGCCGGCAACCGGTCTGAAATCGACGCGACGATCCAGTTCGAAGCGCGCTGACAAACGGCGCGCTCGTCATTCCATCGGGCAACCAACATGTCTGCATCATTCGTACATCTGCACGCCCATTCCGAGTTCAGCCTGCTCGACGGCTCGATCAAGGTGAAGGACCTGGTCGGACGCGCGAAACAAATGGAGATGCCGGCGGTCGCGCTGACGGACCACGGCAATCTCTTCGGGATGATTCATTTCTACAAGGCGGCGAAGCGCGCCGGCATCAAGCCCATCCTCGGCATGGAGGCGTACATCACGCGCGGCAGCCGGCACGATCGCGGCCGCAAGAAGGGCGAACCGTCGCAGACCGATCACCTGATTCTGCTCGCGCGTAATCTCGAGGGCTATCACAACCTCATCAAGCTGTCGTCGATCGCGTATCTCGAGGGCTTCTACTACAAGCCGCGCATCGACTTTGAGGTCCTGCAGACGCATTCGGCCGGCCTGATCGGCACCACCGCGTGCCTGCGCGGCACGGTGGCCCAGCTCGCGCTCAACGATGGCTACGAGCAGGCGAAGGCGTTCGCGTATCGCTACCGCGACGTGTTCGGCGCGGGCAACTATTACATCGAGATGCAGAACCACGGGCTCGAGCCGCAGATCCAGCTCAATGAGATCTACCGCAAGCTCAGCAAGGACACCGGCATCCCGGCCATCGTGTCCAACGACGTCCACTATCTGGAACGCGACGACTCCGAGGCGCACGAAGCGCTTCTGTGCCTGCAGACCGGCAGCGACATGGACGACCCCAAGCGCTTCCGCTTCACGACGAAAGAGCTGTACTTCAAGTCTCCGGCGGAAATGGCGGCGTTGTTTCCCGACGACCCCGGGGCGCTCGAGAACACGCTGGTGATCGCCGACCAGTGCGACGTGACGTTGAAGGAAGGGGAGCTCCACCTCCCGCGCTTCCCGCTGCCCGAGGGTTTCGCGAGCAACACCGACTATCTGCGCCACCTCGCCTACGAAGGCGCGGCGCGCCGCTACCCCGCGGTCACGGAGGTGATCACGCAGCGGCTCGATTTCGAGCTGTCCGTGATCAAGAAGATGGGGTTCGACGGCTACTTCCTGATCGTGCGCGACATCGTCCACCACGCGCGCAGCTGCGACATTCCCGTGGGCCCCGGCCGCGGCAGCGCCGCCGGCAGCCTGGTCACCTATTCGCTGGGCATCACCGACGTCGACCCGCTCGCGCACGACCTCCTGTTCGAGCGCATGCTCAACCCCGAGCGCGTGAGCATGCCCGACATCGACATCGACTTCTGCTTCGAACGGCGCGACGAAGTGATCCGCTACGTGATCGACCGTTATGGCAAGGACAACGTCTGTCAGATCATCACCTTCGGGACCATGGCCGCGCGCGCGGTGGTGCGCGACGTCGGGCGCGTGCTCAAGGTGCCGTACGACGAGGTCGACCGCATCGCCAAGCTGATCCCGGGGGTGCCCGGCACCTCGCTCCGGGATTCCATCGAGAACATCAGCGAGCTCAAAACGCTGGTCGACAACAGCCCGGACTACGCGCGCCTGATGAAGCTGTCGCTCACGCTCGAGGGCGTGTCGCGCCACGCGTCGACGCACGCGGCCGGCATGATCATCACGCCGACGCCGCTGGTCAACCACGTGCCGCTCTACAAGTCGAGCCGCGACGAAGTCACGACGCAGTACGACATGAAGAGCATCGACGCCATCGGGCTGCTCAAGATCGACGTGCTGGGCCTGCGCACGCTCACCGTGATCGACAAGGCGCTGCGCATGGTGGAGGAGAACCACGGGCGGCGTCTGCGCACCGACGACATCCCATACGACGACGAGGTGACGTTCGATCTGCTGCGCGCGGGGCGCACGGTGGGCGTGTTCCAGCTCGAGAGTTCGGGTATGCGCGAACTGCTGAAGAACCTCCGGCCCACCGGCTTCCACGACGTGGTGGCCGTCAACGCGCTCTACCGCCCCGGTCCGCTGGGCAGCGACATGGTAACGACGTTCGTCGATTGCAAACACGGCCGTAAGGAGATCGTCTACGACCACGAGTTGCTGGAGCCGATCCTGCGCGATACCTACGGCGTCATCCTGTATCAGGAACAGGTGATGCGCATCGCCAGCGACATGGCGGGCTTCTCGCTGGGCGAAGCCGACCTCTTGCGCAAGGCGATGGGCAAGAAGCAGAAGGACGTGATGGGCGAGCAGCGCAAGAAGTTCATCGAGGGCGCGCGCGCGCGCGGCATCGCGAAGGGCATCGCGGAGAAGGTCTTCTCGCAGATGGAGAAGTTCGCCGAGTACGGCTTCAACAAGTCGCACAGCGCGGCCTACGCGGTGCTGTCCATCCGGACCGCGTACATCAAGGCGCACTACGCGGCCGAGTTCCTCGCCGCGACGCTTTCCAGCGAAATCGACAACACCGACCGCATCATGGTGCTGATGGACGAATGCCGCGAGTTCGCGGTGGAGGTGGTGCCGCCCAGCATCAACGCGTGCGAGCCCGAGTTCCGCGCGCGCGACGGGCGCATCTTCTACGGCCTGGCCGCGGTGAAGAACGTCGGGATGGCGGCCATCGAGCACATCGTCGCCGAGCGCAACGAGGGGGGCGCGTACCGTTCGCTCGAGAATCTGTGCGCACGCATCAACAGCCGCCTGGTGACGAAACGCGTCTACGAGAGTCTCATCGCATCGGGCGCGCTCGATTGCCTGCCTGGCCACCGCGCCCAGAAACTGGCCGCGCTGGAGACGGTGATGGAACGCGCCGCGCGCCGTTTCCGCGACGCCGAGCGGGGCCAGTTCGGGCTGTTCGGGGAGTCCGCGGAGCCCGACGAGGCGCCGCTGCCGGACGTCGCCGTGTGGGCACCGCAGGAAAAGTTACAGAAGGAGAAGGAGTCGCTGGGACTGTTCCTGAGCGGCCACCCGATGGATCGTTACCGCGACCTCATCACGATGGTGCGCACGACGACATCCCGGCAGCTGCGCGACATGCCGGGGGGCGAGCGCGCGCTGATCGGCGGAATGGTGAGTTCGGTCAAGTTCACCACCGATCGCAACCAGCGCCAGATGGCGTTCGTGACCATCGAGGACCCGGAGGGGAGCGCGGAGGTCGTGATGTTCAGCGACATTCTCGAGAAGTCGCGCCGCTTCATCGTAGAGAACAGCGTGGTGGTGGTCGAGGGCCGCGTCTCGCGCCGCAACGGCGGCGACGGCAAGGTGCTCGTCAACAGCGTGATGGCGGTTGGCGACGACCAGACGCCGTCGTGGAAGGAAGTTCACGTCACCATCGATCTCGACCGCATGGGCGAGGA
The DNA here is from genome assembly GCA_036273975.1 of Candidatus Krumholzibacteriia bacterium. Lineage (GTDB taxonomy): Bacteria > Krumholzibacteriota > Krumholzibacteriia > WVZY01 > JAKEHA01 > JAKEHA01. The sequence continues at coordinate 31,481 of DASUGO010000103.1, read as the reverse complement.
CAAGGTGGACGAATTGAAGGGTGTGTTTGCGGGGCAGCCCGGCGACTCGCGCGTGTTCTTCCATATCGAGGAAAGCGGCCGGCGTTCCTACGTGATCCGCGCGCGCAACCAGGGCGTGCGGGTGGACCCGTTGCTGGTCTCCGGACTGTCCGCGTCGGTTGGCGCGAGCAACGTCCGGCTGATTCCCGCGGGGATCGGTGCGTGACGTGAGGGCCGCGCTGGTCGCGTGCGCGCTGGCCGCGTGCGCGGCGACGCCGGCGCGCGCCGGCTTCGATCAGCCCATCGACAACGCGCGCTATCCGACGGCGGGACTCCTGTCGCACCGCGAGTACCGCCTGCAGCTGCGCCTGACGCCGGAGAGCAGCCTCCAGGGCGGTGGACGCATCGGCTTCAAGGACCGCCTGCAGCTCGGCGTCTTCTACGGCGTGCAGAATCTCGTCGAGACCCGGGATCCCACCGCCAACGACCACGTGGGTTTCGAGGTGCGCGTGCGCGTGCTCGACGAGGGCCGGTGGCCCGCGATCGCGCTCGGGTTCGACTCGCAGGGGTGGTACGCGTACTCCGGCGCGGACCGGCGCTACCAGCGCAAGTCACCCGGGTTCTACGCGGTTGCGAGCCGCAACTGGTCGTTCTTCGCGGGCGATTTCTCGCTGCACCTGGGCGCCAACTACAGTCTCGAACGCGAAGACGGCGACGACGCGCCGTGCCTGTTCACCGCCGCCGACTGGACTATCGCGGACCGGGTCTCGTTTCTGGCCGACGTGGGCTCGGCGTGGAACGACGACCGCAAGGACGGCCGCTACGGGGAGGGCGGGATCTACGTGGACGCGGGCCTCCGGGTGGTGCTTGGAGACAACCTCGCCTTGATGTTAGTATTCAGCGACCTCACGAAGAACCTCGCCCCGGGCGAGGACATCGGTCGCGAGTTCGAGATCGTGTATCAGAACAGCTTCTGACGTCCCGGACGGGACACCACGAAGGGCGGTGGACGTATGGTGCAGCGGGCGCCCCGGCGCTATGTGCTGGATTTCGAGCAGCCGATCATCGAGCTGGAAGACAAGATCGCGGAGCTCAAACAACTCGCGATCGTCCAGAACGTGTCGGTGGACGACGAGGTCAAGCGCCTGACCGACAAGGCCGACCGCCTGCGCGGCGAGGTTTATTCCGGCCTGACCGCATGGCAGCAGGTCCAGCTGGCGCGACACCCGCAGCGTCCCTACACCCTCGACTACATCTCCGCCCTCGCCACCGATTTCACCGAACTGCACGGGGACCGCTATTTCGCGGACGACGAGGCCATCGTGGGCGGGTTCATGACGTTGAACGACCGCCGCGTCGTCGTGATCGGGCATCAGAAGGGGCGCGACACGCGCGAGAACATCCGCCGCAACTTCGGAATGCCCAACCCCGAAGGGTACCGCAAGGCCAACCGGCTCATGCGGCTCGCGGAGAAATTCGAGCTGCCCATCATCACGCTGATCGACACCCCGGGTGCCTACCCCGGCCTCGGCGCCGAAGAGCGCGGGCAGGCGCTCGCGATCGCGGAAAACCTCAAGCTGATGGCGGCGTTGCGCGTGCCGGTGGTCTCGGTGGTGATCGGCGAGGGCGGAAGCGGCGGTGCGCTGGCGCTGGGCGTGTCGGATCGCATCCTCATGCTGCAGAACGCGATATATTCGGTGATCTCCCCGGAGGGCTGCGCGGCCATCCTGTGGAAGGACCAGGGCAAGGTGAAGGAGGCGGCCGAGGCGCTGAAGCTCACCGCCAGGCACCTGCTGGCGTTTGGAATCATCGACCGGATTATCCCCGAGCCGCCCGGCGGCGCCCACCGCGACCCGACGGCCGCGGCCGAGACGCTGGGGCATGCGCTGTACGAAGAGGTCAACTACCTGATGCACCTGAACCCGGAGACGCTGCGCGAGCGGCGCCTCAAGAAGTACCTCAACATGGGGTACTACGAACAAGAAACGACTTGACGGGGCGCGGAATTCGGTTGTAACATCTTTAACAGTTTCGAGTTATCCCCGCCCCTGGCCGGCCGCCCCCGGCTTTTTTCATGATGAGGAGTCCCGCGTGGTCCGTCCCGAACTTCTGGAAATTCTTGCGTGTCCAAAGTGCAAGGACAAGGTCGCGTTGGACGAGAACGGGAAGTATCTCGTCTGCGCGAAGTGCCGGGTAAAGTATCCGGTGAATGAACACGGGATTCCCATCATGCTCATCGAGCGGGCGGAACCCCTGGACGCTTAAAGGTGACAGCAGCTGCCGGCGCGGCCATTCGCGGAGTATCGTCCCGATGCCATGCCGCGTGCAGGTGCGTTGGTTGTAGCATGCGTTCAGTCAAGATTGTTGCACTGATACTCGCGCTGGGCGTCAACGCCGCGGCCGCGTCCACCGATGCCGCGGTGAACGTGCGCACGGTGTCGGATAGCAACGGCCAGATCGTGGTCGAGGTGGCCACGACACCCAACTCCCCGTCCAACCAGATCGGGTCGTTCTTCGTCGCGATCTCTCCCACCGGCACCTACTCCGCCTCATTTCAGACCGTCACGGTTGGAAACGCGCCGGCGTCCGCCTTCGCGGACACCGTCTCGCTGGGCCAGCCGTTCCTGTACCGCGGCAGCCGCGTCGTCTGGGTCCGGGTGTCGGTGCCGCCCGGGATTTCGCGTTCACGCGTGACGGTGAACTACACGCCGGCGGTGACCGTCCACGACGCGAACACCGCCGACCCGCTGCTGAAGTCGCTGGTCCGTAACACCGATGTCTTTCCGGCGTCTCCCCGGTCCGGGGGAAGCGACCCGTGGTTCTCGCTCGCCCCCAACTGGGTGCGCATGACGTTGACCACGCGCGGCGTCTACGCGGTCACCGGTTCCGATCTGGTGGGCGCGGGCATCAGCCTGGCGGGTATCGATCCGGCCACCGTGCGCGTCTACACCGCTGGCGCGCGGATGCAGGTACGCGAACTCACCGATCCCACGGCGTCGTGGCTCGCCGGCCAGGCGATGCGCGAAGTCGCGGTGCGGGTGGACGCGGGTGGCGACGGGACGTTCGATGCGTCGGACCGCGTCGTGTTCTACGGCGTCGGCGTCGAGGGCTGGTCGGATTTCTACGGACCGGACGCCGACACGTTGTACTACCGCCACGAACGCGCGAAGAAGAACGTCTATTACCTCGCATGGGGGGGCTCGCTGCCCGGGACGCCCGCGCGGATGGCCGACGTCGACGCAACCCCGGCCGCCGGTCCCGAGCGCACGACGTACCACCACCGCGAGTATCAGGAGCGCGACCTGTTCAGCGACTTCGACTACCGCGGCGACGGGTGGCTGTGGGTGGACGTGCCACGCCCCGGCAACAACCTCTATGACCTCGGCACCGTCGACGTGCGCGACATCGTGGCGTCGGTGCCGATGGAGTTCCGCACCGTCGGGCTCGCGCGCTACGGGTCGTCGGAAGACACGACGACGATCAACACCGGCCACCACGCGACGTACCTGGTGCGCTACGGCAATGCCACGACGCTGTCGACGGTGGGCGATCTGATCTGGGATGCGCAGCCCGGAGAGCGCTTCTTCGAGAACGGGGTGCCGTTTCGCCTGCGCGCGAATTTCCTGCGCGAGGGATCGAACCGGTTCTACCTGCGCGTCCCGGGAGATTTCAACCGCAAGGACAAGATGTACTTCGCGTGGTACTCACTGGGGTACGAGCGCCGGATTCGGGCCATCTCCGACGCGGTCGGGTTCTCCTCGCCGGATACCACCGGCACGCTGACGTTCCGCGCGGCCGGATTTGGCGCCCAGGGCACCGTGTACGCGTTCGATGTCACCGACCCCTGGAATCCCGCCGGGCTCACGGGCCTCGACGTGGCCGCGCAGGGGAACGGGCGCCGCGCGCGCTTTTCCGCCGCGCTCTCCGGCGGGCACCGGCACTACTGGGTCAGCACCGCGGGCGGGTTCCTGACGCCCGCGCTCACGCGGATCACACCGCCGGACCTGCGCAACGATCCGGCCGGCCCCAACATGCTGATCATCTGCCACAAGGATCTGCGCTCCGCGGCGGAGCAGTTGCGGACGTATCGCAGCGGGCGCCTGCCGCTCTACACGAGTCCGTCGGTGAAGGTGGTGACGACCGAGGAGATCTTCGACAACTTCTCGGGCGGTCTTCCGGATCCGATGGCGATCCGCAACTACATCAAGTTCCTGTACGAGAACTCGGTGGACGGCAACGGCAATCCGCGTCTCGGCTACGTGGTGCTGTTCGGCGACGCGACGGTGGACTTCCGCAACAACGCGAGCCAGCAGCCGGACCTGGTGCCGACCAACCTGTACTTTACGCGCATCACCCTCTACACGATGGCGACCGACGAGTGGTACGGACAACTCGACGCGAGCGATCAGATATCGGGGAAGGGCGTCCTCGACGTGGCCATCGGGCGCATGCCGGCCGAGACCGCCGACGAGGGCCGGATGCTGGTCAACAAGGTCATCGCATACGAGAACACGGCAACGCGCGAGCCGTGGCGAAGCGAGATCGTGGTGGTCGCGGACGACGAGCTGTCGTCGTTCAAGACCGCGTGCGAGACCGAGTGGACGGATGAGTCCGAAACGATCGTGCGCCAGCATGCGGCGGAGTATCTGTCCGTGCAGAAGGTCTACCTCACCGAGTATCCGCAGATCGGTACGGTCAAGCCGCTCTCGCGTCTCGACCTGCTCGATGCCTGGAACCGCGGCGCGTTGTTGATCAACTACATCGGCCACGGGAGTTCGCAGCAGATGGCCGATGAACAGGTGTTTGTGGTGTCCGACGTCAGCCAGCTGAACAACGGGCTGCGTCTGCCCGTCCTGATGGCGTTCAGCTGCACCGTCGGTGATTTCGCCAACCCGGCCGGCAAGAGCCTCTCCGAGCGGCTGGTGCTGCGCGAGGAGGGCGGCTCCATCGCGACGATCACCGCGTCGCAGGAGACGTACCCCGGTCCGAACAAGCTGGTGGACTTCGCGCTGTTCGACGTGCTGATGCCGCGCTCGCCGGAGGGCGCGCTGACACCGGTCGGCGTCGGCCTGCAGCGCGCAAAAATCGCGGCCGTCGCGGCGGCGAGCTTTGTGCCGTTCCAGGAGGAGAACAACTTCAAGTACAACCTGCTCGGCGATCCCGCGCTGGTCCTGCAGACCGGGCGTCAGCCGGTACACTTCGATTCTCCCGCCACCGGCGATACGCTGGTGGCCGGCGCGCGCCGCGTGCTGAGCGGGAAGGTCTACAAGAACGGGGCGCCCGATACCGCGTTCAACGGCGTCGTCGACGTGACGGTGCGCGAGCCGCAGGTCGCGCGCGAGTACGACCTCCGCTGCGGCAGTGCGAAGCTCTACTACGACGTCCCGGGGGGCGTGATCTACCAGGGCAGCGCGGACGTGACCAATGGCGCCTTCGAGATCAGCTTCCGCGTTCCGCGTCTGGCGGCAACGGGAGAACGCGCGTCGGCGTCCGCCTACGCGAGCGCCGGCAAGTCCGACGCGGTCGCCGCGATGGACAGCGTGCTCGTGGTCGTCGCGCCGACGCTGGCCGACTCGCTGGCGCTGCGCCAGCTGGACGGCGCGCCGCGCGTCGACCTCGGCTTCAAGAGCGGGCTGAAGACGGTGAAGCCGGGTGACACCGTGCAGGCGCGGGTCCGCGACCAGGACGGCATCAACATCCTCGACACGACCAACGAGGGCCGGCAGGCGATCCTGATCGACAACCTGCCGGTTCCCATCGGCGTCAACGAGTTCTTCTCGTTCGAACATGGCGGCACGGACACGTCCGGTGTGTTGCTGTTCCCGCTGCCCGATCTTCCGGTGGGGAAGCACCGTCTGGTTTACAAGGTGAGCGACAGTTTTGGTTCTACGGCACTCGACACGTTGCTCTTCGACGTGACGGACCCGCTCGACTACTACGCGCAGGCCGTCATGAACTACCCGAATCCGTTCCAGACATCGACGCAGTTCCTGTTTCGAATTTCGAACCGGGCCGAGATCACGCTGGAGATCTACACCGTGTCCGGCAAACGGGTGCGGCGGATCCAGCAGGTCCGCGACGGCGGCGAAGTCTGGGTCGAGTGGGATGGGCGGGATGCGGTGGGTGATGATATCGCCAATGGGAGCTATCTGTATGTCGCGACGGTTGATTTTGTGGGACTGGACCGGCCCCCGACGGTCCTGCGCGGCAAGCTGACCCGGATCCGCTAGCGGAGCCTCGGCTTGACCGGGCGGGTGTCCAAGCATTAGTATCGTCTGTCGGTTAGGAGGATTACATGACGTTTCGGAAACTACTGGGTGGCGTGTTCGCGGTCCTGATCCTGGGGGTTCACTCCAACGCCTTCGCACAGGCCGAGGCCGGTGTCCCATCCCTCACCATCCCGCCGGGCGCGCGCCCGAACGGCATGGGTGAGGCCTACGTGGCCGTCGCCGACGACGCCACCGCGGGCTGGTGGAACGCCGGTGGTCTCGCGTTCACGAAGAATCGCAACCTGGCATTCATGCACAGCCAGCTCGTGCCGGACCTCGTGTCGGACGTGTACTACGAGTATCTCGGGTACTCGAGTCCGGCCGGTGACGTCGGCGTGTGGTCGGCCAGCCTCATCTACCTCACCTACGGCGAGAGCATCGCCACCGATTCGCAGGGCGGTATCCTGCGTCCGTTCACCAGCTGGGAGGGGGCGTTGAACGCTTCCTTCGCGATGCAGCTGGGCGAGAACATGGGCGCGGGCATCACGATGAAGTTCATCCGCGTGGACTACGCGCCTGCGGATGTGACGCAGGACAACGTCGAAGGCGCCGGCACCAGCTTTGCCGTCGACCTCGGCGGCCTGTACAAGTTTCCGAATCAGCGCGTGAACATCGGTCTCTCCCTGACCAACATGGGGCCGAACATCGCGTTCATCGACCAGGAGCAGAGCGACCCGCTGCCGTTCACCGCGCGCGTGGGTGCCGCCTACACACCCATCGCGGACGAGATCAGCAACCTCCTCTTGACGCTCGACGTCGAGCAGAGCCTGGTGTGGCTGATCGACAGCGACATCGAGCAGCGGCGGAGCGAGGTCTGGCACGTCGGAGCGGAGTATCGCTACGTCAACCTGCTCGCCGGCCGCGTCGGCTACGTGTACGACCAGGACGGCGACTTCAAGGACGCGACGTACGGACTCGGATTCATTTATAAGGACAAGTTGTCCCTCGACTACGCCAACGTCCCGCAGGCGCAGACGCTCGAGCGTGTGCATCGCTGGTCGTTGTACTTTACGTTCTAGCCCCTGTGTCCCCCTGATTGAGCGAACCTGTCCGGCGCCGGGAGCATTCCACGCCCCCGGCGCCCATTCGGAGGCTTCGACTGATGCGTGTACCCAACGCCCTTGCTGCCCTGGCCGTGCTCGCCGGCGTGGGCGCGGCCCCGGCCCATGCCTCGCCGCCCGCGGATTTCGTGCCGCTGGCGGCGGCCTCGTATCCGTCCAGCGACATGGCGGCGCGCCCGGAAATCGCCGCGCCGCGGAACCCGCGCCCGTTCGCGTTCGATCCGGCGCTGACCGGAGACGTCGGCGCGCCGCAACAGCAGAGTTACCTGCCGGTCCTGTACTCGCTGCTCGTCCCGGGCGCGGGTGAGATCTCGATGGGGTATTACGGGCGCGGCATCGCGCTGGTGGCGGTGGAAATCGCCGCGTGGTCGGGCTACTACGTGAAGCACAACGATGGGCTCGACCAGCGCGCCGCGTACGAGGCCTTCGCCGACGAGCACTGGGACATGGACAAGTGGATCCAGGAGCACCCGTGCAACGTCGAGCAGTACGGCGATGGCCAGCGCACGCTCGAGAACCTCGAACTGTGCGGGCAGGCGTCGTCGGGCAGTGGCGCATGGCCGGGTTACATTCCATATGTCGCCAAGTCGGACGACAAGCAGCACTACTACGAGAATCTCGGCAAGTACGACTGGTACATTTCCGGCTGGTCGGACTGGGACCCGGTCGACCCGTACCCGATGGATACCGCACTGCGCGACCAGTATCGCGCGATGCGCAAGGAGAGCAACGACTCGCTCGACAACGCGAGCGCGTTCGTATGGGTCAGCGTGGTGGCGCGCGCGTTCTCACTGGCCGAGACCGCGATCATCGTCCACAACCGCCGCGCCGGTGAACCGGCTGGCGACGGCTCGGGGATGGCGCTGCGCGCGCGGCCGCGTGGCTTTGACGGCGGCGAACTGGCGCTCGAGGTGAACTTCCGATGATGCGTGGCACGCTGGCCGGCCTGATTATCCTCTTGCTGCCGCTGACTGTGCGCGCGGAGACGCCCTCGTTGCGCGACGCCGCGTCGGTGCCGGCCGCCGCGGGTCCGTCGAGTGCGTGGGAATACGACGGTGGTGTTGGTGAGGCGGCGGAGCCGATCTCGCCGGGGAAGGCCGTGCTGTACTCGTTGCTGCTCCCGGGGCTGGGCGACTATCAACTGGGACACAAAGAGCGCGCGTCGATGTTCTTCGCGATCGAGGGTGGTATCTGGATCTCCTACGTGGTGTTCAAGCAGCAGGGGAGCGGCCGCGAGGACGAGTACCAGCAGATGGCGGTCCGCTTTGCCGGTGTCGACCGCACCGGCCACTCCGACGACTTTTATGCGACGCTGCGCGAGTACGACAACTCGAACGTCTACGAAGCGGACATCAAGGACGACGGCCGTTACGACCTGCGCCAGGTGCTGACCGCGGACCAGATGGAGCAGTACTTCATCGAGAATCGCCTCGAGGACTACGTGCCGTGGCAGTGGGAATCCAACGACTACCGCCTGCAGTATTCCGAGGTCCGCTCTTCGAGCAAGACCGCGTACCGGCGCGCGGATTACATGCTGGCCGCGGCCGCGGCCAATCGCGTGGCGAGCGCGATCGTGGCGTTTGCATCGGCGCGCGCCGCAAACCAGCAGTCGGATCTCGGCTATCGTCTGGAAGTGTCACCGGCCCGCGCCGGTCTCGACGTCACGTTTACGCTGACGCGTTCGTTCTGACCCGCCGCGCGCACCGGAAAGGGCTGAGTGGGACCCATGCGCTCGCGCCGCTTGCATCTGATCGCCGCCCTGCTGCTGATCGCCGTGGCGTGCGCGCCCGCGCAGGACTTGGCGCCGTCCGCGGTTCAGGCCGCGGCGGGCGTCCTCGCGCTCGACGACTCCTGGAATCCATGCGCGCGCCTCGCCACCGGTGACCCGGTGGGGGTGTGCGTCGACTTCGGCGGTGCCGTGATCGTGGCGGACGGTTCGCCGTCGCGGCTGATCGCGTACCTGGGTGACGGACGCTGTCAGGAATTCGAACAACCCGCCGGGCGCCCCGCATTCCGCCCGTCCGATGTCTCCATCCGCGGCTTCTTCGTCTACGCGATCGACGAGACCGACCGCATGCTCTTGCGCTGGGATTCCAGCGGGTCCTACCGCGACGTGCTGTTGAACTTCGAAGACCTCGGCACCGGCCGCCGCATCTCGCCCTACGGGCTTGACGTCGACGCGTCGGGCCGCCTCGCGATCACCGACGTCGAGAACCACCGGGTGATCGTGCTCGACACGTATCTCAACGCCGACGTGTCGTTTGGAAACTACGGGTCCTTCGACGGGCAGCTCGATACGCCCGAGGGGGTGTCGTTCACGCCGCGCGGCGACCTGCTGGTGGCCGATACCGGCAACGGCCGTCTGCAGATCTTCAGCGACGCCGGCGCGCACCGGCGCACGCTGCCGGCGCCGGGTGTGGAGAATCCGATGCGCCGCCCGCGGCGCGCGGTCGCGGCCGAGGATGGGACCATCTACGCGGCCGATCCGGTGGCGGGGTGTGTGTTCGTGCTCGCCGCCGACGGGGCGTCGATCCGCGCGCTGGTGGCGGACGCGGCGGCCGCGTTTCGCCCGGCCGACGTCGCGCTGGGACCCGACGGGCGCCTCTACATTGCCGACGCTGCAACCAAGACCGTACGCGCATTCAAGGTGATGTAACATCCGCGGAATACGCGCGCAGTACCGGCCCCTGCTCGCCGTCCTGCTTGCCGGTGCCGCGGCGGTGGCGGCACTCGCGGGCCCCGGGGCCCCCCGCGCGGATACCGTGGAGTGGGGTGTGGTGGCCGACACGCTACGCGCCGTCGAGCCGGGCGCGCGTATCACGCTGAGCTCGCCATTCATCGCGCCGGGCAGCGTGCGCGTCGAGTTCGACGGCGTCACGATGACGCCGGACGTTTACCAGGTCAATCTCCACCTCGGCACGATTCGTTTCCGCATCGATATTCCACCCGGCACGGTCGTGGTCGTCCACTACCGGCGCCAGCCGTTTCTGCTGTCGCCGGTCTACTCGCTGCGTCCCGCCGAGGTGACGCGCCCGGATTCGGTCGAGGCCCCGCCGGAGCGCGTCGTCGCCACGGAGAGCGAGGCCGCCGCGCCGCCGCCGAATCTGGTATTTGGCGGCACGAAATCGGTGTCGTTCTCGACCGGCAGCAACCGCGGGTCGACGCTCGACCAGTCGCTCGAGGCGCGCGTCGAGGGAAACCTGACGCCGACCATCAAGGTGCGCGCGTTGCTGTCGGACAACAACCTCCCGATCCAGCCCGAGGGGAACACCGAGGAACTGCAGTACTTCGACCGCGTGTTCGTGGAGGTCGAGGGACCCAATGCGCGCGCGGCGGTGGGCGACATTTCGCTCGAGAGCCACACGTCCACCTTTTCGCCGCTCACGCGCCAGCTGCGCGGCTTCAGCGGCTCGGCCTTCGGACGGCGCGGCCGTGTGGTGGGGGCCGCGGCCGAGACCAAGGGGCAGTTCCGGACCAGCGAGTTTCGCGGGACCACCGGCCTGCAGGGGCCGTACCCGCTGCTGTCGCAGGCGCGCAACACGCGCGAGGTGATCATTGCCGGCACCGAGCGCGTGTTTGCCGATGGCCAGCGCCTCGAGCGCGGCCAGAATCGCGACTACATCATCGACTACGACGCCGGGACCATCACGTTCACGCCGCGCCGTTTGATTACGACCGACACCGAGATCGCGGTCGACTACGAAGTGACGGCGGAGGAGTACGACCGGTCCACGGTGATGACCGGCGTCGAGGACGTCGACGTCGGGGCGGGGATGCGTCTCGGGCTGGTGGTCGCGCGCGAGGCGGACGACAAGGACCGCCCGAAGAGCGTGACGTTCTCGAAGGACGACATCGCGGTGCTCACGGCGGCGGGGGACGATGCGTCGCAGGCGATTACCGGCGGTGTGTCGCCGACGGACCCCGGCAAGGGAACCTACGTGCTGGTGCCGGCCGACACGCTTTCCGGACAGCCCGCGTTCTACCGCTTCGACGAGGTGACCGGAAACCTGATCGTGTCGTTCGTCGAGGTGGCCGCCGGGGCGGGCGACTACCGGCGCGCCGGGTTTTCGCCGCGCGGAACGGTCTACTACGAATTCGTGGGCGGCGGTTCGGGCAACTACGTGGTCGGACGCGAGCTGCCGCTGCCGGAGACGCGCGAGGTGGCGACGGCCCGTCTGGGGCGGCCGGATGGCGATATCACCTTCGACGCCGAGTGGAACGTGAGCCGCCTCGACCGCAACCGCTTCTCGTCGCTGGACGACGGCGACAACACCGGGCACGCGGGGCAGGCGCGCATCGGCATCGAGCGTGGTGAGGCGTGGCGCGCGGGCGTCACCGCCGCGGGCAGCGTGCTCGAGGAGCGCTTCGCGAGTTTCGATCGCGCGCGGCCATGGTACTACTACCGCGACTGGAACCTCGAGGATGTGGCGCTCACCGGCCGCGAGGTGACCGGCGAACTCGGCGCGAGTGTCGCGCGCACCCATCTCGGCAGTCTGCGCTATTCGCTGGCGCGTCTCGAGCGCGACGACTTCGACGGACTCAAGCACGAGGCGGTGCTCAACGCCGGACGGCTCACCGAGCGCGGGGTCATGGCGCGCGTATTGTCGTCGGACATGAGCGGCACCGGCAACGAACGCACGCGCCGGCACGTGAGCGTCGATGCCGGCTACGGTGTGTGGCGCGTGGTTCCGGGCGCGATTGTGACGCGCGAGGAATACCGCAATGCGTACACGGCGGCGGCCGACAGCGGGCGCGCGTTCGACCTGGTGGGGGCGCGGCTGACCTCGCGCGGAAGCGGGCGGCTGGCGTGGCGGCTCGACGCCGAGCAGCGCGACACGCGTGACGTCGATCCGCTCGACGACCGCTTCAAGGACACGCGCCGCGACAACACAACGAGCGGACTGGTCACGTACGCTTCCGCGGGCGCGACGCGCATCGAGGCCCAGCTGATCCACCGGCGCGAAGACAACCGGATCACGGGCGCTCGCAACACCACCGACCTCGCACGGCTCAAGGCGGCGACCGCGTGGGACGCCATCGGACTCCGCCTTGACACCGACTACGAGGTCAGCCAGAACGATGTCGCCACCCTGCAGCGTTCGGTGGTGTTCGTCGGGGAGGGCAAGGGCGACTACAACGAACAGGGCGAAGCGGTCGGCAAGGGCAAGGGAGATTTCACGGTACTGTTTCTCCCCACGACGGACTCGACGCCGGTGCACTCGGTGGGGTTCAACCTGCGGCTGGTGTGGAAGCCCTCGGCGCGGCAGCACAGCGGCGCCGGCTTCGGGGGCTGGGTCTTGCGCAACGTCTCGCTGGACCAGACGCTCGGCGTGCGCGAGGAGTCGACCTACGACCCGGCGTGGAAAGTGTACCTGATGCTTCCTTCCGCGCTGCAGCGCGACGGCACCACCGTGTTCGGAACCACCACACTGCGCCAGGACTGGTCGCTGCTGGATGGTTACAAGAACGTGTCGCTGGTGTACCGGTATTTGCGCGAGGACCGCGAAGACAACCGCTTCGAAGGGGTGCGCGAGAATTCGTTCAACGGCGAACACGCGCTGCGCCTGTCGCGTTCCCTGTCCGCGCGCCTCACCGCGACAGTGGAGGCGGGGCGTCAGGTGGAGCGGCGTGGGGGTGACGGAATTCCGGCCGGGACCGGGAGTGCCTACGACGTGGCCGGGCTGTCCGCGCTGGCCGGTGTCGGTGTGACCCTGGTTCCGGGTGCGACGCTCGACGTCGACCTCAAGGCGTCGTCGGCGAAGGACTCGGACTCCGGGGCCGAGCAGACCACGCTGCGCCTGACCCCACGGCTGGTGTGGCGGGTCGCGGAGCAGATCAACGTGTTCGGAACCTACGAGCTGGCCAGCGTGCAGGACGCGGGCGACGCCGCGGTCAAACCGATCGTGTTCGCGCGCGAGGGACGCTCCCACCGCTGGAGCATCACGCCGAACCTGCGCATCTCGCGGGTCATCTCGATATTCGCGACCTACTCGGGGCGCAACGAGCGCGTGTTCAGCGGCCGCCGCGTCACCGAGCATGAATTCCGTCTGGAAACGAGGGCGTACTTCTGATGCGGTGCAGGAGCCGGCGATATCTGCGGAGATTTGCCCTCGCGGCGGTGGTCGTCGTGTGCGTGCTGGCTGCGGATGCCGTGGCGCGCGCGGCTGCGGCACGCGTGCGCGTAATCGGCACGCGCGTGGTGAGCACCGAGCGCGCGGCCGCGGTGCTGCGCGCCAACGGCTTCCCGGCGCCCACGGGCATCGACGCGCTGCGCGAGGCGTACCTGCGCGCCGGGTACCTGTCGGTCGCGTTCGACGTCCAGCAGGCGGCGGATTCGTCGTACGCGGTGCTCGTGACCGAAGGAGAGCAGGCCCGCGTTGGCAGCGTGGGAATCGGCGGCGCGGTGTCGCGTCCGGAGGCGGAGGTCATCGAGGCGCTCGGGCTGAGTCCCGGGAGCCGTTTCGTGCCCGACGAACTCGAGTCGCGTATGCGCGACCTGCTGGCCGGCTACGATCAGGCGGGGTATCCGTTCGCGCAGGTGTGGGTGGACAGCATCGGATTCGACACCGAGGCCAACCAGGTCAACATCTCGCTGTATCTGGTGGAGGGCAACGCGCGCGAAATTACCGGCGTCGTGGTCGAGGGACTCAAGAAGACGCGTCCCGAACTCGCGCTGCGTATCGCGGGTGTCGAGCCGGGTGTGCCGTACCGCGCACAGATACTCGAGGACATGTACCTGCGCCTCGTGGGCAGCCGGGTGTTCGACGACGTGGAGTTCCCGACGGTGCGCGTCGCGAGCGATGGCCGTGGCGTGGACGCGGTGGTCAAGGTCAGCGAGTCGCCGCGCTCGCACGCGTTTGTTGCGGCCCTCGGCTACGCATCGTCCGAAGGATCGCAGGACCGTGTGCTCAGCGGTCTCGCGCAGCTGGAACTCAACAACATCGGCGGCACGCTGAAGGACTTCGGCGCGTCGTGGAACAACGATGGCAACGGCCGCAGCGATACCCGGATCCGCTACCACGACCGCCTGTTTCTGGGGCGGCGGCTGGCACTCGGGATTCAACTCCAGCAGACCGGGCAGGACACGCTCTACACCTGGCAGTCGCTCGGCGTCGAGGCGGAGCGCGGCTTCGGACGCGTGGCCGGCACGCTGACGTCGGCGTCGCTGGGCGCGTTTGTCGACCGCAACGTGTTCAGCACCGGCAGTCTGTTGCGATCCACGCGCGTCCGGGGGCGGGTGGGCGTGTCCGCGCAGTGGGGCAGTGAGCGCCGCGCCGCGTATGTCCGCCTGGGCGCCGCGGGCTCGCTCGCGAGCAAGGACGTCGCGTACCGCGAGGGCAGCACCGGCCCCGGCAGCGTGAGCCAGACCATCTACGAGGGCACCGCGGAGGCGCTTGCACCGGCATTCTGGTCGTTGCACTACAGCCTGCTGGGCGCGGTGCAGACGCTCGAGAGTGGTGAAGCCTCGCTGCCGCTGTCGGAGCAGTTCTACATCGGCGGCGCGCGCACCGTGCGCGGCTACCGCGAAAACCAGTTCCACGGGCGCCGCATCGGCTACGCACGCAACGAATTGCGGCTCGGCCGCACCGCGCGCGAGGGCCTGTACCTGTTCAGCGATGTTGGTTATGTGCTGCAGGAAACCATGAACGAGGCCGGCGCAGTGAGCGAGCATGGCAGCGGGCTCGCCGGATTCGGCTTCGGCGTGCGCAGCGTGTCGCGTCTGGGCCGGATCGACCTGAGTTTCGCGGTCAGCGATGAGGTCTCGCTGCAGGCCACCAAGGTGCATGTGTTGCTGGAGCAGAACTTCTAAAGGTGCTAGCATGATCCGGCTATGCAAACCCTTACACTCGATGGCCATACTCTGACGCTCGCCGACGTCGCCCGCTTTCTCGCGGGCGGGGTCCGGGTTGCCGCCAGCCGCGGCGCGCTGGAGCGCGTGGAGCGCTGCGCGGCATTCTGCGACCACCTCGCCGGCGACGCGACCCCGCATTACGGAATCAACACCGGGTTCGGCAAGTTTGCCCGGACGCGGGTCAGCGCCGAGGACGCGGTGACGCTGCAGCGGAATCTGCTGCGCAGTCATTCGGCCGGCGCCGGGCCGCTGTTGGATGTGGCAACCGTCCGCCTGATGATGCTGCTGCGCGCCAATTCGCTGCTGGTGGGGCAGTCGGGCGTGTCGGTGGCGCTGGTCACGCGCCTCGTGGAATTCGTGAACCTCGGTATCACGCCCGAGGTGCCATCGTACGGCTCGGTGGGTGCGAGCGGCGATCTCGCGCCCCTCGCGCACCTGTCGCTCGCGATCATCGGCGAGGGCCGCGTCACGTTCGGCGGCAAGAGCATGCCGGCCGCCGACGCGCTCGCGGCCGCGGGACTCGCGCCGCTGGAATTGCGCCCCAAGGAGGGACTCGCGCTGATCAACGGCACGCAGCTGATGAGTGCCGTGGCGGCGCGCGAACTGGTGCGTACGCGCATGCTGCTGAAGACCGCCATGGCGGCGGCCGCGATGTCGATCGATGGCTATCAGGCCACCGACCGCGTCTTCGACGCGCGTCTGCACGCGCTCAAGCCGCACCCGGGCCAGATCGCGGTGGCGGCCGGCTTCCGGCGTCTGCTCGCGGGCAGCGCGATCATGCAGGCGCACCGGGACTGCGACCGCGTGCAGGATCCGTATTCGTTCCGCTGCATCCCGCAGGTGCTGGGGGCCGTGCTCGACATGGCGGCGTGGATCGAGACGTGGGTGACACGCGAGATCAACGCGGTGACGGACAACCCGATTGTGTTTCCGGACGATGGCGACGTGCTCTCGGGCGGGAATTTCCACGGCGAGCACATGGCGTTCGCGCTCGACGCCCTGGCGATTGCCGCGAGCGAGATCGCATCCATCGCCGAGCGGCGGGTGGACAAGTTGATGGAGGGGGACGGGGAGCGCGTCCCGCGCTGTCTCATCGCCGAGCCCGGCCTCAACTCCGGTTTCATGATCGCGCAGTACCTCGCCGCCGCGCTGGTGAGCGAGAACAAGATCCACGCGCACCCGGCGTCGGTGGACAGCATCCCGACGTCGCTCGGCTTCGAGGATCACGTCAGCATGGGGAGCATCGGCGCGCTGAAGGTGACGCGCGTGCTGGACAATGTGGCGCGCGTCGTGGCGGTCGAACTGCTGTGCGGTGCGCAGGCGGTCGACTTCCATCGGCCGCTGCTGCCCGGGCGCGGTGGCGCGGCCGCGCGCGACGCGGTGCGCGAGACGGTACCGTTCCTCGAGCGTGACGCCGTGCTCGCGGGACATATTGCATCACTGGAAGCGCGCGCGCAGTCGGGCGAGATTGTGCGCGCGGTCGAGGCCGCGGTGGGCGACATCCTGCCCGCGGACCCCGGACAGCCCTGACCACGGGAGGACGCATGGAATTCAAACCCGGCAGCATCCGCGCGCCGCGTGGCCGCGAACGTTCCTGTCGCGGCTGGGCGCAGGAGGCGGCGCTGCGCATGTTGTGCAACAACCTCGACAACGAGGTGGCGGAAGATCCGAAGAACCTGATCGTGTACGGCGGGCGCGGCAAGGCCGCGCGCAACTGGGATGCGTTTCATGCCATCGTGGCGACGCTGCGGCGTCTCGGCGACGACGAAACGCTGCTCGTACAGTCCGGCAAGCCGGTGGCCGTGTTTCCGACCCACCCGGGCGCGCCGCGCGTGCTGATTGCCAACTCGCTGCTGGTGCCGAAGTGGGCCACGTGGGAGCACTTCTGGGAACTCGAGGGCAAGGGGCTGATGATGTACGGCCAGATGACGGCCGGCAGCTGGATGTACATCGGGACGCAGGGCATCCTGCAGGGAACCTACGAGACGTTTGCCGCCTGCGCGCAGAAGGAGTTCGGCGGATCGCTGAAGAACCGGCTGGTGCTCACCGGCGGCCTCGGCGGGATGGGTGGCGCGCAGCCGCTGGCGGTGACGATGAACGAGGGCGTGTGCATCGCGGTCGAGGTGGATCCGGCGCGGATCCAGAAGCGTCTCGAGACGCGTTATCTCGACGTGATGCTCGATGACATCGACGACGCCGTGGCGCAGGCGCTGGAGGCGAAGCGCACCGGCCGTGCGTTGTCGATCGGTCTGGTTGGCAACGCGGCCGAGATATTTCCGGAACTGCTCCGGCGCGGCGTCGATATCGACGTCGTTACCGACCAGACCTCCGCGCACGACCCGCTCAACGGCTACGTGCCGGCCGGCATGACGCTGGCCGCGGCGCTCGAACTGCGCCGGAAAGATCCGGCGGCATACGTGGAGCGCGCGATGGGCTCCATGGTCGAGCATGTGCGCGCGATGGTGGGATTCATGGGCGCCGGCGCGCGCGTGTTCGACTACGGCAACAACATCCGCGGCCAGGCGCAGTCGGCGGGCTACGCGGATGCGTTTGCGTTTCCCGGTTTCGTGCCGGCCTACATCCGGCCGCTGTTCTGCGAGGGGTACGGTCCGTTCCGCTGGATTGCGCTGTCGGGTGATCCGCGCGACATCGCCGCGACCGACGACCTCATCCTCGAACTCTTCCCGGACAAGCCGTCGCTCGCGCGCTGGATGTCGCTCGCGAAGGAACGCGTCGCGTTTCAGGGCCTGCCCGCGCGCATCTGCTGGCTCAAGTACGGCGAGCGCGCACGCTTCGGCGAACGCCTCAACGATCTGATTGCGAAGGGAACCGTCTCGGCACCGGTCGTGATCGGGCGTGACCACCTCGACAGCGGTTCGGTCGCGAGCCCGTACCGCGAAACCGAGGCGATGCTGGACGGCAGCGACGCGGTGGCGGACTGGCCGATACTCGACGCGCTCCTGAACGCGGTCAACGGCGCCGCGTGGGTGTCGGTCCACCACGGCGGCGGCGTCGGGATGGGCCTGTCGATTCACTCCGGCCTCGCGGTCGTCGTGGATGGCACGCCCGAGGCGGGCCGCAAGGCGGTGCGCTGTCTCACCGGCGACCCGGGCATGGGAATCGCGCGTCACGCCGACGCCGGCTACCCGATTGCGATCGACGCGGCGGCGCGCGATGGCGTCCACATCCCGATGCGGAAGGACCGCTAGCCGTGGCGCGGGTCGCGGCCGATCTGATCGTCACCGGAGCATCCCAGTTGCTCACCCTGGCCCGGCCTGGCGGGGGGGCGCGTATCGGCCCGGCGCTGTCCGACCTCGGGATCGTGGCCGGTGGCTGCCTTGCGGCCGCGGGTGGGCGGATTGTGGCCACCGGTGGCCGGGATGAGGTGCTGGCCGCGGTGAACCCCGCACCCGGCTGCCGGGAAGTCGACGCGCGGGGCCGGGTGGTGATGCCGGGCTTCGTCGACTGCCATACCCACACGGTTTTTGCGCGCTACCGGCTGGACGAGTACGAATGGCGGATTGGCGGCACGCCTTATGAAGCGATTGCCGCCCGCGGTGGCGGGATCGCAAAAAGCGTTGAGCATATCCGTGCCACAAACGAAGCGGACCTCGCCCGCATCAGCCGGGAACGTCTTGCCGGGTGCATCGCACACGGCACCACAACGATTGAAATAAAAAGCGGTTATGGGCTTGACCTCGACAATGAGATGAAGCAGCTGCGCGTGATCCGGCACCTCGCCGACACGTTCCCCGTGACCGTGGTGGCGACGTTTCTGGGCGGGCACGCGATCCCGCGTGAACACGCCCGCACGCGTGCCGCCTACGTGGATCTGCTGGTCGAAGAGATGATCCCCGCGGTTGTGGCCGCCGGGCTGGCCGAGTTCAACGACGTCTTCTGCGAGAGCGGGGTCTTTACCCTCGAGGAAACGGAACGAATCTTGCGGGCCGGGCAGCGGGCTGGACTGAAGGCCAGGCTCCACGCCGACGAATTGACCGATATGGGCGCCGCGGAACTCGCCGCGGACATCGGCGCGGTTTCGGCCGACCACCTGAAAAAGATCAGTGACAGAGGAATCGCACGCATGGCCAGCGCGGGGACATTCGGGGTCCTGCTGCCCGGAACCAGTTTCGGGCTGCCGTCGCTCGCGTTCGCGCCGGCACGGCGGATGGTCGAGGCCGGCATGCGCCTGGCAATCGCGAGCGATTTCAACCCCGGCAGTTCGACCAGCGAGTCGATGCCGATGATGACCTCGATCGCGTGCTCGCACATGCGCCTGAGTCCGGCCGAGGCCATCACGATGGCGACGATCAACGCGGCGTGCGTCCTGGGCAGGGACCACGAGGCGGGCAGCCTGGAGCCGGGCAAGCGGGCCGACTTCCTGCTCTTGAACTGCGAGGACTACCGGGAAGTGCCGAACCACTTTGGCGTGAATCCGGTGGAGATGGTTTTCATCGCGGGCGAACCGTGGCAGCGCGGCGCCGGCGCGGCGGAATGATGAGGCAGGGAACGACGTGAGCAAGGCAACGATCATCCGCAAGAAGGCGATGGATCTTGTCCGCCAGCAGGACTGGCCGGGCGCGATCAAGGAATACCGCCGCCTGGTCGAGATCGATCAGTCCAATCCCAACGTCCACAATGAACTGGCCGACGTCTACCTCAAGACGGGTCAGAAGGCGGAAGCGTACGACAGTTTCGTGCGCGCCATCGAAGAGTACACGCGCGTCGGGCTTTACAATAACGCGGTGGCGGTGGCGAAGAAAGTGATCCGCGTGTTGCCGGCGCGCGTCGAAGTGTTCACGCGGCTCGGCAACGTGCGCATGAAGCAGGGCCTCGCGCGCGAGGCCGAATCCTACTACCTGACGTTTCTCGACAAGATGGCCGGCGGCGCGTTCGAATCCGCGGCGTTCAAGAAAGTTGCCGACGAGATCATCGAGGAGATGCCGGCCTCGGTGCCGGTTCTGCGCCGTCTGTCCGAGTGCCTGCTGTCGTTCAATCTTGACGACGAAGCGGGCAGCGTGCTGATCCGCCTGCACCTGATGCTCGAAGGGAAGAGCGACTCGCCCGAACTCATTGCGGTGCGCGCCGCAATCGACAAGCTGGGGATCGCCGCGAAGCTGGACGCCGCGCGTGGGGCCCGTCCGGCGGGCGCGAGTTCCAATGGCGACCGCACGGTGGTTACCGAAGACACCATCTGGACGAAGACGCACAGCCAGGGCGAGCGGATCGACATCGAGTCCACACCGCACTTCGCACCGCCCGGGCAGCCGGGAGCGGCCGCGCCGGCCCAGCCCGCGCCCGCGCCGGTGTCCGAGGGACCCTCGGCGCGCGACCAGTACCTGTTGCGGCTCGCGCGCGGGGTGGGTGGCTCGGCGCCGAAGCCACGTGCCGCGGCGGCGGAAACGCCCCCGGCCGATGCCGCACCGGCGACGGTGGCGTCCGCTGCGCCCGCCGCCTCCGGGTCCGCGCAGCAGCCGGCGGCCAGCGCGCCGGATACGGTGACCGCGACCATCACGCAGGAAGCCCCGGCGCCGGAGCCGGAGGCACCCGCGAAACCGGTTGCGGCGCCAGCGGCGAAACCGGCCGCACCCGCGGCGGCCCGTCCCGCCGCCGGCGACCACACGCAGATCTCCGCGCTGATCGGCGACGAACTGAGCGACGGGCAGGGCGAAGACGATTACCGCAGCCACTACGATCTCGGCATGGCGTATATGGAAATGGACCTCCTCGCGGAGGCGATCCGCGAGTATCAGGCCGCGTCGCGCTCGCCGCAGTTCCAGGTGAAGTGCCTCGAAATGATCGGCCTGTGCTTCGTTCGTCAGAACCAGCCCCAGCTCGCGATCAAGCAGCTCAGCAAGGGACTCGCGCTGATCGGCAACGAGAGCGAGGAGTCGCTGGGGATGAAGTACAACCTCGGTCTCGCCTACGAGATGATCGGGGACCTGACCACCGCCAAGACTCATTTCGAGGATGTCTACGTGGTCGACGTCACCTTCCGCGACGTCGCCGAAAAAGTCCACAAGCTCGGCGAGGGCTCCTGACCCGCAGGCGATTTGCCCGCCGCCGGTAACCCCGCTTGACGCTGCCGCCCCGCGCCCGATAGCATCGCGCAACGGTGCGCCGCCCCGCGCGCCTGTTCCGCAATGAAGAACACGCGCGCAGTACTCCTGGCCACCCTGCTCACGGCACTCGTCTATGTCGCCGGGCAGGTGCTGGCCGCCATTCCCAATGTCGAACTGGTCACGTTCCTCGCGTTCGTCGCGGGGTTTCTGCTGGGCCCGCTGCTGGGCGCGGTGGTCGGCGGCGCCGGCATGGCGGCGCACTCGCTTTTCAACGTGATGGGGATGGTGGCGCCCCCGGTGTGGATCGCGCAGTGGGGGGCGTATGCGCTGGTCGGTGTCGCGGGCGCGCTCGCGGGGCCCTGGATCGCGGGCATGCGCCGGCGCGGACTCGCCGCCGTGGTCTCCGGTGTCACCGGCGCGGCGCTGGTTCTGTTCTACCAGGCGGTTGTCAACGCGGTGTCGTTCGTGACGTTCGCGAGCGGGATCAGTGTCTGGGTGTACGTGTGGGGTGGAATTGCGTTCGCGGCGCTTCAGATGATATGGAATGCCGCGCTGTTCGCGGCGCTGCTGGTGCCGACGCTGCATGTACTCGCGCGCTATCGTCGCGAACTGGCGGTGGCCCGATGACGGCACGCGCCCGCATGCGCGCGCGGGTGGTTGCGATGCGCGCGGCGCTGCTGGCCACGGCCGCGTGCATGGCCGGGGTGGGCGCGTCGCCCGCGCATGCGCAATTCCCGGACAGCCTCGCGGCGTGGACGCCGACCGCGGACGGGGGACAGTTCAGTTTCATCCGGCGCGCGGAGTACCTGCGGGTCCACGCCGTGTCGCTGGACAACTACTTCGAATTCACCCCGGGTGGTGTGGTGGTGCGCGCCGGGCCCATCGGCAACGTGGCGTGGTACTCGCGCTGGGGCATCGGCCGCGGGCGCGCGCAGCTCTCGGTCAACGGCATCCCGTTCAACGATCCGCAGGATGGGACCGCTCCCTGGGTGCAGACCGCGACCAGCGGCGTTGGCGAGCTCCGCCTCGACGAGTTTGCCTCCGGGCCGGCGTGGATCGAGGGCGGGATTGAACTGCAGGATGCGCCGCCGCTGGGATCGCGGCCCGCGACGTTCATCGAGCTTTCCAAGGGGGCCAACGAACTCCGCCAGCGGCGCGTGCGCTTCGCGTCCGAGCAGGGGGCCGTGGGTCTGGAACTCTCGTACGACGAGGTGCTCGACGACGGGTATTACTTCGACGCGACCGGGCAGACGCCGTTCGACCCGGACTTCGGCCGCTCGCGCTCGCGCAACTCGTCGATTGTTCTGCATGGCAAGCCGGACGACCGCGCCACGTTCACGTTTGGCATCCGCGGGTTCGAGAGCACCTCCGACGGCGACATCGGGGCGCTGGCCGCGGAGGCCACGCGCGACGGACACGTTGCGTGGCTCGATGCCGGCGTCGACGCGGCCCGCTTCACCGTTTACGGCCGCGGCTTCAAGTCGTCGCAGCTCGACTCGTCGGCGACCAACGAGACGGTGGGCGTCGCGTTCACCACGCGGCTCGGCGCGCGCGCACGGCACATGCGTCTGCGGCTGACCGGCGAGCAGACGTCGTTCGTGCAGGATGTCGGGGCGGGCATGTCGAAACGGCTGCTGGGTGGAGGTGGCGTGCTGACGTTCGAACAGGGGATCGGCGGTAGCGCGGCGGTGTTCGCCGAGGGCGCGCTGTCGGGCGACGAAGAGAGCGCCCCGGGCTGGTCGGCCGCGCTCGGGCTGCGGCGCAGGTCGGAGCGCCAGGTTGTGTCCGTACAGGCGCTGCGGGCCGCGCGCCAGCCGTCCCTGGCCGAGCGCTATCTCCCGCCGCACCAGAGCGACGGCAACACCCTGGCCGGCAACCCGCGCGTGGACCCGGAGCACGCGCTCGAGCTGCGCGGCGAATGGGAACAACGGACCGGCCGCGTGGTGAACAACCTGCGCGTGTCGTGGATGGCCGCGGATGGGAACGTCGAGTTTCGTCCCTACACCGTCGGCAACGAGACGTGGCGGGTGGCGCAGAATGCCGATGGCACCGGCCATATGGTGTTCGTCGAGGAGCGGCTGCGCACCGAGTTCGGAATCGGCCCGCTGCGCGCGCTCGCCGACGGCGCGGTGATGGTGTCGTCGGGGGATCGCGAAGAGACGTTCGCGAGCGTTCCGAATCTGCAGGTCAACGGGTCGGCGCTGCTGGGGGGCGAGATGTTCGAGAAGACGAGCGCGCTGTACGCGGGCGCCGAGTTTCTGCACATGGGTGAGCGCGACGACTTCGACGGGCGCGCGTTGCCCGCCTTCGACGTGCTCAACCTCGTGCTCGAGGGGCGGCTGCTCGACGTGCGTCTCTACCTCAAGTATCTCAACGTGCTCGACCAGGTGTACGCGACCCAGGGCGACTACTTGATGACGCCGGGTTCATTCTGCTACGGTATCCAGTGGACGTTGTTTGATTGAATTCCCGCTTGCGGGGAGGGGTGGATGCGGCGTGTGTTGGGGGCGGGAATTCTGCTGATCGTGCTGGGTGGCGGCCACCTGGTTGCGTTCATCGATGGGCGGGGCGGCAGTCCGCCGCCGGTGGTGTTTGTATCGCCGCCCGCGTGGTCCGTCGCGCGGGTGCCGCCGCCGCCTCGCGATCCGCCGCTGGCCGCCTTCCGCTCGGCTCCGTTCGCCTTCCTCTCGCGCGCCCCCGTTGATTCGCTCGTGATGCTGCCCGGCATCGGGCCCGTGCTCGCCGCGCGCATCGTTGCCGACCGCGCTGCCCGGGGTCCATTCACCACATGGTCGGAAGTCGACCGGGTGCGCGGCATCGGCCCCGCCGCGATCCGCCGCCTCTCGCAGGCCGCCGGGCGTTCGTAGGGCAATTCTCATCCCGGCGGCGATTCCCGCCCGCGCTGGTTCTCATTTTGCAATCCTGCCCCGAGTCCGCGTGCGCTCTGCCTGCACGCCGTTTCCGTTACGGGAGGCCCGTTTCGCACCCCGCCGCTTCGGCGGCGCGTGGCGCGCGACCCCGGTCCATCCCGTGGCACGGGAATTGCGGAATCGGCTGCGCACCGAGCAATTTTTTTCCGTTTATCACTCGCGCACAACGTGCCGGAGGCAAGTCCTTTGAGAGACCGAATCGCTCAAAAGCTCCTGGAATCTTCGCTTATCAGCCAGGACCAGCTCGCGCGCGCACTCGAGTCGCAGCAGTCGGGCGGGGGAACCCTCTCTTATAACCTGGTCAAGACCGGCGCCATTTCGGAGATGGCGTTTGCCGAATTCATGGGCCAGGTCTACAACGTGCCGGCGGTGGATCTCGATTCGGTCTCGATCGACGGCAGCGCCGTCGACCTGATTCCCTCCGACGTGGCCACCAAGTTCCAGGTGGTGCCGCTGAAACGGGAGGGCCGGACGCTGATGGTCGCGATGGCCAATCCCGACAACATCTTTGCCATCGACGACATCAAGTTCATCACCGGTTTCGACGTCCGCCCGGTGGTGGCCACCGAGACCGCGATCAAGCGGACCATCGACCGCCTTTACGACTCGGCCGACTCGCTCGCCACCATCATGGGCGAGATCGAGGAGGACTTCGAGATCGTCGAAGAGCAGGACGACGCGGAGATCGCCGCCGCCGCCGCCGCGGTCGACGCGCCCGTCGTCAAGCTGGTGAACAGCCTCATCTCCGACGCCGTTGGACGGGGCGCCAGCGATATTCACATCGAGCCGTATGAGAAGAGCCTGCGCGTGCGCTTCCGCATCGACGGCATGCTGCACGAGATGATGTCGCCGCCGTTCAAGATGAAGAACGCCATCACGTCGCGTCTGAAGATCATGGCGGAACTCGACATTGCCGAGCGCCGCGTCCCGCAGGACGGCCGCATCAAGATCCGCATGCACGGCAAGCCCATCGACCTGCGTGTCAGCACGCTGCCGACGATTTTTGGCGAGAAGGTCGTGATGCGTATTCTCGACCAGAGCAACCTGCAGATCGACCTCGCGAAGCTGGGCTTCCACCAGTCGTCGATGGCGCGCTTCCTCAACGCCATCGAAAACCCGTACGGGATGGTGCTGGTGACCGGGCCGACCGGTTCCGGCAAGTCGACCACGCTGTACAGCGCGCTGCAGAAGATCAACAAGACCCATTCCAACATCATGACGGCCGAGGATCCGGTGGAATACAACATCGGCGGCATCAATCAGGTGAACGTGCACGACGACATCGGTCTCTCGTTCGCCGCGGCGCTGCGCGCCTTTCTCCGCCAGGACCCCAACGTCATCATGGTGGGTGAAATTCGAGACCTCGAGACGGCGTCCATTGCGGTCAAGGCCGCTCTCACCGGTCACCTGGTATTGAGCACCCTGCACACCAACGACTCGGCCAGCACGATCAACCGTATGGTCGACATGGGTATCGAGCCGTTCCTGGTGGCGAGTTCGGTGCTGCTGATCATCGCCCAGCGTCTCGTGCGCCGTTTGTGTGAGAAGTGCAAGACGCCGGCGAGTCTCCACCCCGAGGTGCTCAAGGAGCTCGGTATCCTCGAGAACCCGGACGAACTGCGCATCTACGAGCCCAAGGGCTGCCCGGTGTGCAACGAAACCGGCTACAAGGGCCGCGTGGGTCTCTACGAAGTGATGGAGATCAGCCCCACGATCCGCGAGATGATCGTGGACCGGGCGTCGAACGTGGAAATCAAGTCGCAGGCGGTCAACGAAGGCATGCTGACCCTGCGCACGGACGGAATCGAGAAGTTCAAGCTGGGACACACGTCCCTGGAAGAAGTGCTGCGCGAGACCGCGAAAAATTAGCCCGGCGGGCAGGAGAGTATTCATATGATGAACCTTCGTGACTTGTTGCAAGAGATGATCGAGAAGGGGGCCTCCGACCTCCATCTCACGGCGGGGCTGCCGCCGATGTTGCGCGTGGACGGCAACGTCGCCCAGACCGACCGTGAGCCGCTCTCTCCGGAGCAGGTACAGGCGCTGGCCTACAGCGTGCTCAATGAGGAGCAGCAGAAGCGCTTCGAAGGGCTCAAGGAACTGGACTTCTCGTTCGGCGTGAAGGGCATGAGCCGTTTCCGCGGCAACGCCTACCTGCAGCGCGGTTGCGTGGGGCTGGCCATCCGCCAGATCCCGTACGAAATTCGCACCTTCCGCGACCTCGGGCTCCCGACCATCATGGAGAAGCTGTCGCGCAAGCAGCAGGGGCTGGTGCTGGTCACCGGGCCCACCGGCAGCGGCAAGTCGACCACGCTCGCCAGCATCATCGACAAGGTCAACACGGAGCGCAGCGCGCACATCGTGACCATCGAGGACCCGGTCGAGTACATCCACCAGCACAAGAAGTGCATCGTCAACCAGCGCGAGGTCAAGGCCGACACGGAATCCTTCGGCAACGCGCTCAAGCACGTGCTGCGTCAGGACCCGGACGTCATTCTCATCGGCGAAATGCGCGACCAGGAGACCATGCAGGCCGCGCTGACCATCGCCGAGACCGGTCACCTCACGCTGGCCACGCTGCATACGAACTCGACCTTCGAGTCGATCAACCGCATCGTGGACACCTTCCCGCCGTCGCAGCAGAACCAGGTGCGCGCGCAGCTGGCCTTCGTGCTCGAGGGTGTGCTGGCCCAGCAGCTGATTCCGCGCATGCGCGGCCGCGGCCGCGTGCTGGTGACGGAGGTCATGGTGTGCACGCCGGCCATCCGTGCGGTGATCCGCGACGACAAAGTGCACCAGATTTACGGGCTCATGCAGGCCGGGCAGAAGCACGGCATGCAGACGATGAACCAGGCGCTGTTCAACGCGGTCGTGTCGAAGGACATCGATGTGGAAGAGGCGTTGCGGCGGAGCACCGACCCGCAGGAACTGACCCAGAT
Source organism: Candidatus Krumholzibacteriia bacterium (assembly GCA_036273975.1). Lineage (GTDB taxonomy): Bacteria > Krumholzibacteriota > Krumholzibacteriia > WVZY01 > JAKEHA01 > JAKEHA01. Next base: position 4,389 of record DASUGO010000103.1, on the reverse strand, counting down.
GCTGGGTCAGCCCGCGGGCATTCGCTAGGCGCGGCCAGCAAGGGGGTCTGAACGATGGCTATCAATTACATATGGAAGGGCCGGAGCCCGAGCGGTGAGCTCCTCTCCGGGGAGTACGCTGCCGAGACCAAGGATGATCTCGTCAGCTATCTCCGCAAGCGCAAGATCATCATCACGTCGGTTCGGGAGAAGTCGAAGAAGATGAATTTCACCCTGCCCGGGAGTACCCGGGTGGGTGTCAAGGACATCGGCGTCTTCACCCGCCAGTTTGCGACCATGATCAACGCGGGTCTGCCGATGGTGCAGTGTCTCGACATTCTGGCGCAACAGACCGAGAAGGTTCCGCTGCGCGAGGCGGTGGCGCGCGTGATGTCCGACGTCGAAGGGGGCTCGACCCTGGCGGAGGGCATGGCCCGTCACCCGAAAATCTTCAGCACGCTGTATGTGAACATGGTCGAAGCCGGCGAGGCCGGCGGTATTCTCGACATCATTCTGCAGCGGCTCGCGACCTTCCTCGAGAAACTCGACGCCCTGCAGCGCAAGGTGAAGAGCGCGCTGACCTACCCGGCCGTGGTGGGCGTGGTGGCACTGGGGGCGACCGCCTTCATGCTCATCTTCATCATTCCGACGTTCGCGAAGATGTTCAGCGACTTCGGCGGCGAACTGCCGTTGCCGACACGGATCGTGATCGGGCTCAGTGACTTCCTGCGCAACTTCTGGTGGGCGATCGTCGCGATCATCGCCGGGAGCATCATCGCTCTGCAGCGCTACTACAAGACCGACGCCGGCCGCCTGATGATCGACAAGCTGCTGCTGCGCGTTCCGGTGCTCGGCATGGTAATCCGCAAGGGTTCCGTGGCCCGGTTCACGCGCACGCTGGGCACGCTGATCTCGAGCGGTGTTCCGATTCTCTCCGGCCTGGAAATCACGGCGCGCACCGCCGGCAACCGGGTGGTCGAGAACGCGGTGATGTCCACGCGCGAGAGCATCAGCCAGGGTAACACGATCGCCGAGCCGTTGAAGTCGTGCGGTGTGTTTCCGCCCATGGTGACGTCGATGATCTCGGTCGGTGAGCAGACGGGTGCTCTCGACGAAATGCTCGACAAGATCGCCAATTTCTATGACAGCGAAGTGGACACGGCGGTGGACTCGCTCACGGCGATCATCGAGCCGGTCATGATCGTGATCATGGGTACGGTGGTCGGCGGCATGCTCATCGCCATGTACCTCCCGATGTTCAAACTCGTCACCCTGGTCGGCAACGGTTAGGCGCCGGCCGAACGTGGACGTGGTGCGGATGTCGGATACGGCGCCGGGTGAGCGCTGGGATTTCGACCGGTTCCTCGTGTTGCGGGCGATCGTGGCGGCACTGGTGGTTGGCGCCGGCGTCACGATCGTCGAACTCACGACGGACGCGTTCGACGTGGGCCCGCTCTACGGGCTGCTCGGACTCAGTTTCGTAGTTGGGGCCACCGCCTTCGGGCTGGCGCGCATGGGGATCCCGCAGCGTCGGCTGGCGTGGGGAGTGCTGGTGGCGGATGTCGCGCTGTGCGCGGGCATCATGCACTTCAGCGGCGGGGTGAACGGACAGTTCACGACCGTCTACTGCCTGGCCATCGCGGCCGGCGCGTTCCTCCTGGCCACGCCGGGCGGGCTGGTGACCGCACTCCTGTCCTCGCTGTGCTTCGTGGCACTGCAGGTGCTCGACGCGCAGGGCATCGTGAATTCGCCCGGAGGGGCGGCACTGGCGCGGGGCGCGACCAGCGGACTGATCGACGCCTACATGCACGTCTCGATGTTCCTGCTGGTGGGCACGGTCGGCGGTTATCTGGCCGACCGCATCAAGCTCAAGGGCAGGGCGCTGCACTTCGCGGAATCGGCGCTCGAACAGCTGCGGGTGGACACGAACTACATTCTGGAAAACATGAGCAGCGGCGTGCTGGTGGTCGACATCGACGGGCGCGTGCTGACGATGAACGCGGCCGCCGAACAGATTCTCGATATCGACAAGGATGCGGTGCTGGCCGCGCACATCGACGACGCGCTGCGCGAGCGCCTGCCGGATCTGGCGCACGAACTGACGCTGTCGCTGATGTCCGAGCGCGGCAAGCGCCGCCAGGAGATCGCAACCCACACGCGCACCGGCCACGACCGGCCGCTGGGGATCAGCATCTCGCACCTGCACGACGGCGCCGGACAGCGGCGCGGTGTCATTGCGGTCTTCCAGGACCTCACCGAGGTCCACGAGATGCGTGAACGGGTGCGCAAGGCCGACCGGCTGGCCGCCATCGGAGAACTGTCGGCGGGCATCGCGCACGAACTGCGCAACCCGCTGGCCTCGATATCCGGGTCCATCGAGATGCTCTATCAGGAACTGGAACTCGAGGGTGAGGACAAACGGCTGATGGAACTGATCATGCGCGAGTCCGACCGCCTCGACCGGATCATATCGGACTTTCTGGAGTTCGCGCGGCTGCGCACGCCGCGCCGCTCACCGGCGCGGGTGGACAAGAGCCTCGCCGAGACAATGGTGCTCTTGAAGAAGAACGCGGAGAAGAGTGACGGCATCAACATACGGCTCGAATGTGCAGACGATCTGCCCACCGTGTTCGTGGACGACGAACAGATGCGGCAGGTCTTCATGAGCCTCGCTGTCAACGCCTGCGAAGCCATGCCCGAGGGCGGCACGCTGGAGGTTGTGGCGCAGGTCAACGAGACCGGGAGGGTGCGCGTCGAGTTCCGCGACACGGGACGGGGTATCGACCCCGAATCGATGGAACGGTTCTTCGAACCATTCTTCACGACGAAAGAAGGGGGCACGGGACTCGGACTCGCGATCGCCAACAAGATCGTCGCCGCCCACGGGGGCGCGCTCGAGTTTGGCAACCGCGAGGGGGCGGGCGCCGTGTTCACGATCACTCTGCCGGCTGGCAGGCCGCAGCGTGCTCCCGCGGACGAACAAGTCGCGGTGGCAACGGTGGAGTAGGACCCATGGCCCGACAGGGAAGGGATGTACGCATGGCTGGAGAACGCATTCTGGTGGTCGACGACGAGAAGAGCATGTGCCAGTTCCTTTCGATCATGCTTCGAAAGGAAGGCTATGAGATCACGACGGTCAGCTCCGGGAAGAAGGCAATCGAGGAGATCGCGGGCAGCCGTTACGACGTCGTTCTCACCGACATCAAGATGGCGGGGATGGACGGCATCGAGGTGCTGCGCGAGATCAAGCGCCATGACCCGATGATGCCGGTGGTGATCATGACCGCGTACGCCTCCCAGAAGACCGCGATCGAGGCGGTCAACCAGGGGGCATTCCACTACCTGATCAAGCACGCCAAGAACGACGAGATCAAGATGGTGGTGCGCAACGCCCTCGACATGAAGAAGGTGCGCACCGAGAACGTGATGCTGAAGAAGCAGCTCAAGAAGACGGCCGATCTGCGCACCATCGTCGGCAAGAGCGACGAGATGCAGAAGATCTTCAACCTGGTGGACAAGGTGGCGGACACGGATTCGACCATCCTGATCTACGGCGAGAGCGGTACCGGCAAGGAACTGATCGCGCGTGCGATCCACTTCCGGTCGTCACGGGCCAACGGGCCGTTCGTGAGCATCAACTGCGGCGCGTTGCCGGAGAGCCTGCTCGAGAGCGAGCTGTTCGGTCACGTGAAGGGGTCGTTCACCGGCGCCATCCGCGACAAGGAAGGCCTGTTCAAGGTCGCCCAGGGGGGGACGTTCTTCCTGGACGAGATCGGCGAGACCTCGCCGACCATTCAGGTGAAACTGCTGCGCGTTCTGCAGGAGCGCGAGGTCATCCCGGTGGGTGGCACCAACCCGATCAAGGTGGACGTGCGCCTGGTCGCGGCGACCAACGCCGACCTCGAGAAAGCCATCAAGCAGGAACGCTTCCGCGCCGACCTGTACTACCGCCTCAACGTCATTCCCGTGCACCTGCCGCCGCTGCGCAAGCGCCGGGACGACATCCCGCTCATCGTCCAGCACTTCCTCAAGAAGTACAACGAGGACCTGCCGGAGGCGCGCCAGAAGGGCATCACCCGCGAGGCGATGGAGATTCTGGTGGTGTACGACTGGCCGGGCAACGTGCGGGAACTCGAGAACGTGGTTGAGCGGGCGCTGATCCTCGAGGACACCGACCAGATCACTGCGGGCTCGCTGCCGGAGAAGATCTGCGAGCGCGAGACGGCCAGCAGCACGCTGATCACCGACCGCGCCCAGGTCACGCTGGACGAACTCGAGAAGGAGTATCTGATCAAGGTGCTGAACGACACCAACTGGCAGAAGAAGAAAGCCAGCCAGATCCTGGGCATCAACGCGTCGACGCTGTATCGCAAGATCCAGCGCTACGGGTTGGACAAGGAAATGGACAAG
>DASUGO010000102.1:0-4096 GCA_036273975.1 Candidatus Krumholzibacteriia bacterium | reverse complement strand
AAGCTGCTCGACGTTTACGACACGCTGCTGTGGGCGGTGCGCTGGAAGCTGCATATCCGCAGTCAGCCGCCATTGCTGATTTCGGTGAGTGGCGTCGACGGCTCGGGAAAGTCATTGCAGGTCGAGCGGCTGCGGCAGGTCTTCGACACCTGCGATATTCGCGTTCGCTGTGTGTGGGCGCGCGGGGGTTCGTCGCGCGGTATCGGTGTCGCGATGAAGGCGGGGAAACGCGTGCTCAAGGCGGACGATGACTCTGGCGACAGCGCCGCCGCGCCGCCGCGGACGGAGGCGGATCGTTTTCGCCAACGGCGCCAGCGGTTGCGCAACCCGTTTGCGCGCTGGGCGTTCTCGGTGCTGTACGCGTTCGATTTGAAGATCACCTACGTGTTGAAGGTGCGCTTCCTCCTGATGACCGGCAAGGTCGTGATCTGCGACCGCTACGTCTACGACGCGCTGGTCGATTTTGCGCAGTATTCCGGGACGGATGCCGCGCGTCCGCCCTTCGCGCTCAACCTGATGCGTGTCATGGTGCCGCGGCCGGTGGTCGCGGTGCTGCTGGACGTCGACCCGGCCGAGGCGTTGCGCCGCAAGCCGGAAGAGGGCGACACCGGGCACCTCGAGTCCGCGCGCGCGATGTTTCTCGACATGGCCGCCTCGCATCGCTTGACGGTGATGCCCGCGGCGGCCGACGCGGACGCGGTGCAGGCGCGCCTCGCGCGCGTCGCGCTGGACGCGTTCTACGCCCGCTACGGCACGCTCATCAACTGGCTGCTCCGCTCCAATCCGGAACAGTTGAACCCCGGTCCGCGCAAGTAGGGAGCCGCGTGCGAGTCCTGGTTTTCACCAACATGTATCCCACGCCCGCGGCGCCGTTCTACGGGCCCTTTGTCCACGACGAGGTGGAGGCGCTGCGCAAGGCCGGCGTGGAGACGGATCTGTATTTTGTGAACGGCCGCGCGAGCAAGGCCAACTACTTCGCGATGCCGTTTGGTTTCTTCAAGCGCATGCGCGCGCGCCAGTACGACATCGTGCACGTCCATCACTCGTTCTGTGGACTTATTGCGACCATGCAGCACTCGGTTCCGGTGGTGTGGACGTTCCACGAGGGCGAAATCTCGGGCAACACGCGCGATGCGTTGCGCGAGCACCCCATCCGGCGTATCGCGTACTCCCGGCGGCTCAAGCGCCACGTGGCCAGGCGCGTGGACGCGATCATCGTGGTGGCGGAACACCTGCGCGCGCAACTGGGGCGGCCGGACGCGGTCTGGCTCCCGGCCGGCGTGGACATGGACACCTTCGTTCCCATGGACAGCGCGGAGGCGCGCCGCAAGCTCGGTCTCGCCGACGGGAAGCGCTACGTGCTGTTTCCGTCGTCGCCGTCGCGGGTGGAGAAGCGCTACGAGCTGGCGAAAGCGGCGGTGGACCGGCTGCGCGCTTCGTCGCCGGCCATGTCCGACGTCGAACTGCTCACGCTGGACAACGTGCCGCACAGCACGGTGCCGCACTACATCAACGCCTCGGAACTGATGTTGATGACATCGTCCTTTGAGGCGTCGCCGGTGACGATCCGCGAGTCGCTGGCGTGCAACGTGCCGGTGCTGTGCACGGACGTGGGCGACGCGCGTGTCGTGCTGGAAGGCGTGCCGGGCTGCGCGATCATCGAGCCGGACCCGGCGCGCATCGCGCAAGCGCTCGCGACGGCCCTGGCGGGACCGCGGCGGGTGGAGGCGCGCGCGCGCATGGAGGCGTATTCGCTCCGGCGCGGCACCGCACAACTGCTCGAGATATATGGGCGCCTGACCGGCGCCGGAGGTTCGCGATGAATACCACCGCGGCGAATACGCGCGGCACGATTGCCATCGTCCGGCACTCCTACTATCCCTCCGAGCTGAATGTGAAGCGCGAGGCGGAGGCGCTGCGCGACGCGGGCTTCGCGGTGCACGTCATCTGCCTGCGCGGAAGGGACGAGGCGAAGCGCGAGGATGTCGAGGGCGTGAACGTGCATCGCCTTCCCATCGGCCACGAGCGCGGTAAGATCCTGCGCTACCTGTGGGAGTACAACGCGTTCTTCGTGCTGGCCGCGATCCGGCTGACGCGGCTGCACCGGCGCCTGCGTCTTGTGGCGGTGCAGGTGAACACGATGCCGGACTACCTGGTATTCACCGCGCTGTTCCCGAAAATGACCGGTGCGCGCGTGGTGCTCCATCTCCACGAGCCGGTGCCGGAGCTGTTCCGGACCATGTTCCACGACCGCTGGTACACGCGGTGGTTCGTCGCGCTCACCAAGCTGGCCGAGAAGATGGCGATTGGGTTCGCCGACCGCGCGCTGACCGTGACCGAACAGATGAAGCAGAACTACGTGGCACGCGGGGCGGATCCGGGACGCATCACGGTAATTGTCAATGTTCCCGACGACCGTCACTTCCGGCTGGAGAACTACGCGCATCTCGCGCAGCAGATTGCCGATCTCAAGGCCGAGGATCGTGCCGCGGGGCGTTTCCGGGTGCTGACCCACGGCGCCATCGAAAAGCGCTACGGGTTCGACCTCATCGTCCGGGCCGCGGCGCGCGTGCGCGAGGAGATTCCGGGAATCGAATTCCGCTACATGGGGTCGGGCGGTTACAAGGCCGATGTGCGCCGCATCGCGGAAATGGTCAGCATGCAGGACCGCGTGCACCACCTCGGTTTCGTTCCGTTCGAGGAGATGGTTCTGGAGATCCTGCTGGCCGACGTGTGTATCGTGGCGGTGCAGAAGAACCCGTATTCGGTGCTGGTGCACACCAACAAGATGTTCGAGTACATCGCGCTGCAGCGGCCGCTGATTGTGTCGCGGCTGGATTCGGTTGCGGCGTACTTCCCGGACGACACGCTGCTCTACTTCGAGCCGGGCTCGGACGAGAGTCTGGCGGCGGCGATCCGGCACGCGCACGCCAACCCGCAGGAGATGCAGCGGCGGGTCGCGGCGGCCAGCGGCATCTACGAGGCGTTCCGCTGGGAAAACGAGCGCCGCAAGTATCTCTCGGTCTACGACGGCATCCACCGCACCTGATCCCGGCGCCCGGCCGCCACGCCCGCATTTCTCCTTGTCGATTCTTCCGTTCCGGGCCTACCATCCGCCCGAAATGACCGCATGCACCTGTTCAGGGCGTCGCGACGCCCCCATCGGAGGCTGAAGGTGGCGTCTCGGAAGAAAACCACGCGCGGGAAGGCCGCGCCGCAGCGCGCGGCCCGCAAGTCCGCGGCGGAGATGAAGGCGAAGAAGGGCCGGCGCCGGGGCGCCGCCGAGGAGCCGGAGACGCTCCCGCTGTTCGGCGAGGACGCGCTGTCCGCGTCCGCCGGCCGGGCCGCGGCCGCGTCGCTGGACGCCTCGGCCGCGAAGCCGTCGGCGCGGCAATCTCACGACGACGAAGACGACGATTCCGCGGAAGAAGGCGCGCCGCGCGCGCGGTCGCGCAAGCCCGCCGGCAAGTATTCCAACGCGGAGGACATCGGTCTCAAGCAGCGCGAAATCTCGGTGAGCGAGTTCTTTGCCAAGAACCGCCACATGCTCGGATTCGACAGCCCCACGCGCGCCATCCTGACCACCGTCAAAGAAGCCGTCGACAACTCGCTCGACGCGTGCGAAGAGGCGGGGCTCCCGCCCGACATCATCGTCGAGATTCACGAGACCGGCGAGAACCGCTACCGGCTGGTCATCGAAGACTCCGGGCCGGGGATCGTCAAACAGCAGGTTCCCAAGATTTTTGGAAAACTCCTGTACGGTTCCAAGTTCCACGAGCTGCGCCAGTCGCGCGGCCAGCAGGGCATCGGCATATCGGCCGCGGTGATGTACTCGCAGCTCACCGTCGGCAAGCCGGTCAAGATCACGTCGCGCACCGGTCCCAAATCGCAGGCGCATCGGTACGAACTCCAGATCGACACCAAGAAGAACGCACCCATCGTGCTCGACGACGGCGTGGTGGAATGGGAGCGCCCGCACGGCACGCGCATCGAGATGGAGATCGAGGCCGTCTACCAGAAGGGCAAGCGTTCGGTGGACCAGTACCTGCACCAGGTCGCGCTGGCCAACCCGCACGCCGACATCCGCTTCATCGCG
>DASUGO010000101.1:0-6771 GCA_036273975.1 Candidatus Krumholzibacteriia bacterium | reverse complement strand
GACGCCATCGCAACCGTTCGCGAGTCCACATATCGGGGATGCCTTCCTAAGTGAAGCGCACGTTTGAAGTTATCACCCGAGCCCGGTCCGAGCGGGCCTATCTGGTAGGGGTCGCCCTTCAGGGCGGGTCCACCGTGGCCGCGCACGAGCACCTCGACGAACTCGAGCAACTTGCGGTGACCGCGGGGGCGGAGGTGGTCGGCCGGAGCGTCCAGGGGCGCGGGCGGATCGACACCACCACCTACATCGGCGCCGGCAAGGTTGCCGAGCTCAAGGAAATCTGCGAACACTGGGCCGTCAATCTGGTCGTCTTCGACGATGATCTCACGCCCGCCCAGGCCAAGAACCTCGAAAAGATTCTCGGTGTGCGCGTCATCGACCGCACCGAGCTCATCCTCGACATCTTCGCGCGTCACGCCAAGAGCACACAGTCGCGGATCCAGGTGGAACTCGCGCAACTCGAGTACTCGCTGCCGCGGCTGAAGTCGTTCTGGCAGCACCTCGAACGCCAGGCCGGCGGCATTGGATCGCGCGGCCCGGGCGAAACCCAGCTGGAAGTCGACCGCCGCAAGATCTACCAGCGGATCAACAACTTGAAGCGGCAATTGAAGAAGATCGATATGCGGCGCGAGATGTTGCGCCGCGCGCGCGGCGAACGGCATATCGTGGCGCTGATCGGTTACACCAACGCCGGCAAGTCCACCGTGATGCGGCGCCTGACCGGCGCCGAGGTGCTGGTGCGCGACCAGTTATTTGCCACCATCGACACGACGACGCGGCGCATGAACGGCAGCGGTGTTCACAGCGATGATCACGACGTGCTGCTGATCGACACGGTTGGGTTCATCCGCAAGTTGCCGGACCACCTCAAGACCAGCTTCAAGGCGACGCTCGGCGACACCGCGCAAGCGGAGCTCTACCTCCACGTCGTCGATGTGTCACACCCGGCGTGGGAAGACCAGATGACGATTGCCGACACGACGGTGAGTTCCATTGAAAACCCGGGCGTCGAAACGGTCTATGTGTTCAACAAGATCGACCGGCTCGCTCCCGATCTGCTGGAAGGTCTGCGCGCGCGGTTTCCCGGCGCCGTGTTTGTTTCGGCGCAGAACGGCGACGGAATGGATTTGTTGCGCACGCGCATCGGGGAATTCTTCTTCGGTCGTAACGTGCGCGTGGAAGTGACGCTTTCCGCTGGCGATGGCAAGACCATCTCGCTGGTGCGACGGCTGTTGCACGACGCCCGCAACCACTACCTCAACGACCTCTGCGTATTGAGTGGCACCATCGAGAGCAGGCAAATGAGCCGGCTGGAAGCCATCGTGGGTGCCGACGTCCGCTATCTGATGTAGCTCGAGCCTCAGTCCCGCGGCCGCGGCAGAGACTCGTGTGCTTCCGTCCGCGTGGCGTACATCTCGTAGAACGAGGCCTTCACCTTGTTGAGTGATGCCGACTCCGCCTTACGCTCGTAGTTCTTGTCCAGTTGCACCAGCACGAAGTACGACAGCGCGACGAAAGCCGCGGGAATCAAGTACGGCAAACGCCGCCGCCAGGGACGCTGGTAGAGCAGGCGCGCGGCCAGGACCGTCCCCGAGGCCAGCACCATCTGGAAGCCCACCGAGACCAGGTACAGAAAGCGGATATCCAGCCAATCCTTCGGGAAACGAAAGAAGCAGAACGGCGCGACGATGATGTAAGTCCACGCAATGAAGAACCGGATCACGCGGTTGCCGAAGATGAACCCGAAGACCGAGTAAGACACGATGCACAGAAACAGCACAGCCCGGATGGCGGTCGCGAATTCGTAGATGAAGCGGACCGGCCCGCCGGCGTTCTGTACCAGCACCGAAGAATGAATCGGGAATACCATCCGTACCAGATAAGACGCAACATTGCGCGGCAGTGACCAGGCCGTCACCTCGAGGTCTTTGGCGCCCGGTATCTCCCGTTGCGCCGCCACCTTGACCACCAGCACGGTCAGCGCAAATACGGACAACAGCACCACGTTGCGGTCGAAGAGCTTGCGTCCGGTCGCGTCGCGGAAGAACAGGTTGAATGCGAGCATCAGTCCGAGCAGGGAGAAGGTTGTCGTCTTGGACAACAGGCTCAGTGTGAAGAAGATGAGGCACAACATGAAATTGCGCCTGCCGATGTTGCCGCGCTCCTCCAACTCGTTCTTCACGTAGAAAATCATCGTGAGCAGCGTCAACGTGGTGATCATCAGGTCGCTGATCCCCGATGCCGTCATGACGGATTTGCCGTAGTTCCCCACCGCGAATTCAAACAACAGTCCCGATACCACCGCGATGGTCCGGTCCCTGAGCAGCGTCCGCACGAGGAAGTACACCAGGAACGCGTTGATCGAGTGGACCACGACGTTGAACAGGTAGTACGAGCCGGCGTTCAGGCCGAAGGCCAGAAACTCGAGGAAGAAGACCAGGTTCGGCAGCGGTTGAAACGTCTCATGGAGGCGGGTTGAGAACAGCTGGCGCCAATCGGTCTCGATTTCGAGCGCCTGGATCAGGTAGTTCCAGTCGTCCCCGTGCCAGAAGGTGTTGTTGCGGGCCAGCGAGAAGAAGGCCAGCCCCAGGCCGGTCAGGAGGCCGAGGAAAGCAATTTCCTTCAGGCGCGTCGTGCGCTTTTTTGCAACGGGTTCGGTCGGCATGAACTCTCTGGGCGGCGGAAGGGTTCCCGGGATGATAAGCGGGGCCAAGCGGGGCCGTCCAGCCATTTGGCTGCGCCGCGTCGCCATGGGGCGAATAGAGGCCGCGCGCGGCGGCCCGGACTTTTTCCGCCTCCGCCGCGACGTTTTGCGCGACCGCGTGCCCGGCTTGGAATATTGCTTGCTGTATTTTTTGGGCGGGTGCTACAAAGGAGCACGCTTCGACTTTTCGCGGTGTGGTGCACCACGTAACAGCCAGTTTTGCCAGATTGTCCACGGGAGGACCCCTTGAGCCAGCTCCGCTTTGGCGCCACCGATTTCGTTTCGGCCCGGCCACTCCTCTACGGCCTGTTGAACGACGAAAGCCTGCGCGGCGCCGTTGTGTTTGAACCGGCGGCGGCCATTGTGGACTCGTTCGGGCGCGGCCGCTGCGATGCGGCGCTCGTCCCGACCATCGAATACCTCCGTGGCGCGGGACAGTACCTGCTTGCGGGCCCGGCGCTCATCGGGCGCAGCGCGCCCGGCGGGATGGTTCTCGTGGCTCAGAAGCCCATCGATGCGCTGGAGCGCGTCGCCGTGGGCGAGTTCTGCCGCAACGCAGTCGCGGTGCTCCGGATCGTGCTGGCCGAGAATCACAGCGTTTTCCCGGACCTGCTGGTCGAGAAGCGCATCGACCAGGACGACTGGCGGGAGCGTTACGACGCCGTCTTGTTGACCGGCGATGCCGCGCTGCGCGAGACGAGCGCGGGAAAAGTGACCGGCATCATCCGCTACAACCTGGCCGAAATGTGGAAGTCGCTCACCCGGACACCGCTGGTTCACGCGGTCTGGGTATACAACGACCGCCGCCTCGCCAACGAAGTCTCGCTGCTGCTCACCGCCTCGCGCGACGAAGGCGCCGGCCGGCTGCCGGCCGTGGCCGAGGAACTCGCCCGCACCACCGGGTTCGACGAAATGATGCTGTACGATCATCTCTCCCGCGCCTGGTCATACGACCTTGGCGAGCGCGAGCTGGACGGCCTGCGCGTCCTCAACGATCTTGCGCGCAAGTACGACCTGATTCGCGAGAGCCGCCTCACGGCGACCGCCCGGGCGCGCTGACCGCCATCCGGCGGCCCCGCGTGACTTTCCCGCTCCCCGCCTGCCGGCGCGCATAGTCCGCCTCGATGGTGGCGTCACCCCGGCGCCGTGCGGTATGCTCACACGATACCAGTCATTGTGGAGGATGGCATGTCGCACCTTGTGCACGATTTCAACGAGTACCGCAAGAAGATGAACGACCGGATCCTGGACACGGATAATCTGGTCGTGAAGCGTTTCTTCAATCTGGACACCAACACCTATCAGGACGGCCACCTGCCGGCCAGGACCAAGGAAATGCTGGGCCTGGTGGCATCGATGGTCCTCCGCTGCGATGACTGCATCCGCTACCACATTCAGGAGTGCCACCAGGCCGGCGTCACCCGCGAGGAGTTCTTCGAGATCTTCAGCGTCGGGCTCGTCGTCGGCGGGTCGATTGTGATTCCACACATGCGCCGCGGGGTGGAGTTCCTCGATGAGCTGGAAGCCGGGACGGAGTAGCCCGGATGTGGAACTCACTGCGCCAGTTCATCGACCGCCACGACTCGTTTGTCATCTCCGCGCACATCAATCCTGATGGCGACGCCATTGGATCGGAGCTTGGCCTGGCGCGGTTTCTGAGGCAGCGCGGCAAGCGGGTAGTGGTGATGAATTCCACCGACACGCCCGACGTGCTCCGCTTCCTCGATCCCGACGACGAAATATTCGTGTACGGCGAACCGGAGACCCGCGCGCTGCTGGAAGGTATCGACGCGGCGATCATCGTCGACGTCAACAACTGGGAGCACCTCGGCAACATCGGGCGGCCGCTGCAGGCGATGTCGATCCCGCGTGCGTGCATCGACCACCACCAGGGCGATGAGGCCGGATTCGCGGAGACCACGGTGCGCGACACCAGCGCCGCCGCGGTGGGCGTGCTCATCTATGAACTGATTCGTGAGATGGGCGGTGTCGTTACCCCCGAGATCGCGCAGGCGCTTTACGCCGCGATCATCACGGATACGGGGACGTTTCGTTTCTCAAATACCGACGCGCGCGTGTTGCGGGTGGCCGCGGATCTCACCGAAGCCGGAGCCAGCGCGTTCGAAATGCACCGACTGGTCTTCGGCAGCAAGAGCTGGGGGGCGGGACGGCTGCTGGGTCCGGTGCTCAGCACGCTCGAGTCGGTCGCGGGGGGCAGGCTGGCCATCATGCACGCCACGCTGGAGATGGTGAACAACGCGGGCGCCAACTATGACGACACCGACGGCTTCGTGGATCTGATTCGCGCAATTCGCGGTGTCGAACTGGTGATGTTCTTCAAGGAGACCGGCGAGGGTGACATCAAGGTCTCGTTGCGCTCCAACGGCAACGTGGATGCCAACGCCATTGCCCGCCGGTTCGGCGGCGGCGGGCACACCATGGCGTCGGGGATGCGGCTCGCGGGACCGATGCAGAACGCGATCGACGAGGTCATCCGCACCTGTTCGCGCCTCGACGACTTCGCGCTGCGCCAGTAAGCGCTACTCGGCATCCAGATCCAGATTGAGTTCGAACACCGTCGTACGCTCGGCGGTGAATCGTCCCACAAATCCCGGAAATGCCAGAAAACGTTCCGCGTCGTCGGTGAACTCGTCGAGCCTGGTGCGGTAGATCACGAACACCGGCCGGCCCAGCGCGCGCAGCCGCAGACGGTCCTGGGCGTCCATTCCCTCAGGTGAATACACCGCGTCGCGCAGCCGCTCACGGGTGACCATCTCCTCCGGGTCGTAACCCCAGTTGTGCGCGTACCCTTTGGTTCCCCAGTAGAGATCGCGCGACGCGAACACCGGCACGTCGACGGTGTCGTTCTCGTCGATGAACACCGCGTTCGCCGGCGTGTGCTGCGCAATCCAGTCGTACGCGGCGCGCTCGCCGGTGGCTCGCGTAAACACCGACGGGTCGCGAACCGCGTGGTGGTAGTAGAGCGCGTGCAACGGCAGCGTGGCCGACACCACCAGCAGCATCGCGCCGCGCCGTCGAGCGCGCGAGCCCCACATGCGCGCGAGCCCACCGGTGGCGAAGATCGCCAGCGGGAGCTGCAGCAGGAACGCGAACTTGGTCTCGTTATTGGTCACGAGGTCCACCGTCAACGCGATGGCCGCAACGACGCATGTCCACAGCACCAGCATTCCGGTGGCGCTGAGACTCAGCTCGGAAAACCAGCGTGCGCCGAGCAGGCCCTCGTGGTCACGGTCGGTGCGCCAGCCGCGCAGGAACACAATCGCGAGCACCAGTGCCGGGAGAACGTCGGCCAGCAGCCCCAGCGCGTACGCGGGTTGCAGCGCGAAGCTGATCGACGGCCCTGCGTGGCTGTTCGCGGGGGCGTGGGGCAGCGTGCTCATCAGGTACGGGACCGTGACCGCGATCCCGGCGCCAATCCAGCCCGCCAGTCTCGCGTACGGCGGCCCGCCCGCGCCCGGCTGCGCCTGCGTGATCATGAGCAGTCCGAGTACGAGCAGCGTCGCCACCGCCACGGTCGCCCCGGTGACGACATGCAGGAACGCCATCCCGGCGATGCTCAACACAAACGCCGCGTCGTGCCGCGCGCTCCAGTAACCCTGGCGTCCGCGCAGGAGCAGAAACAGCACCGCCGCGGCCGGCGCGAGCGTCAACGAAAACGCCGTCCCGAGCATGAACTTGTCGAGAAACATGAACTGGTTGCCCTCGACGGCGATCAATTGCAGCGCGGTGTCGTGCCCGTTGGGGGTCCAGGGAAAGAACGCATGCAGCTGCGTGGCGCCGTGCGACGCGCCCCCCAGCGCGCGCGCGATACGCAGCGGATAGAACAGGTAGAACCAGCCGTTCATCGCGAACAGCCACACGCACAACCCGGCGATGCGCGGACCGGCCATGCGCGTAAACAGGCCCGTGAGTGCGTGGAACATGAGGCCGCACCCACCGAGCGCAATGGCGTTCAACACGATCATCGCGTGGAAGTAATCGATGCGGGCGAGCGCCGCGATGGCGGCCAGCAGACCATGGTAGAAGTACATGTACTGCAGACGGAA
>DASUGO010000100.1:0-3517 GCA_036273975.1 Candidatus Krumholzibacteriia bacterium | reverse complement strand
GCTGCGCGCGGAAGTCGAGGCGCGCGCCGCGCAGAAGCTCGGGCCGGTGACGCCCGATGGACCGATGGAGCGCGAGCGCTTCCGCCTCGTCGTGGAAGGGCCGCCCAACTGGACCCACTTCCGCGAGTTCTGGAAGATGCTGGCGGACGAGGGCGCGGTGGCGGTGGCGTCCACCTACACCAAGGTGGGCGGTGTCTACGACATGGGATTCCGCCACGATCCCGAGCACCCGCTGGAGACCCTGGCCGACTACTGCATGGGTTGCTACACCAACCTGTCGCTTCCGCGGCGCGTGGACATGCTGGCCAATTATATGGAGCAGTTCGACGCGGACGGTCTCCTGATCAATTCCATCAAGAGTTGCAACTCGTTCAGCGCGGGGCAACTGATGATGCTGCGCGAGGTCGAGAAGCGCACCGGCCGTCCGGGTGGTTTCATCGAGAGCGACCTGGTGGATCCGCGCTACTTCTCCGCCGCCAACATCAAGAACCGGCTCGAGTCCTATCTGCAGATGATCGAACAGAAGCGCGCCGGGAGGACGGCATGAAGCTCAACGTCGGCATCGATCTGGGGTCCACGACCACCAAGGCGGTGATTCTGGGCGACGCGGGCGAGATCATCGGCCGCGGAATCACCAACAGCCGCAGCAACTACAAGGTGGCGTGTGATGTGGCGCTGGGAGAGGCGCTCATCAACGCGCGCTTCTCGCTGCTGGATGCCGCACTGCGCCGCGCGGGCGTCGCGGACGTGGCGGAGATGCTGTCGCGCCTGGAGCTTTCCTTCCGCAAGCAACAGTATCTCGCGCAGCTGGGCGCGCTCGCCGACGTAATCCGCGGGTACATTCCGCCGCGCGAGCGCAGCGCGGCGTTCGGGACGGTCGTCGACGAGATGTTCACCCGCATGCAGCACGAGGCCGACGACATGTTCCAGCCGGGAGCGAGCCGCAAGAGCGACTTCTTCCGCGATCTCGCCGGCAGCATCTACCTGCGGCTGGCCGAGGATCTGTCGCGTTCCGAGAACGTCCCCTTCGACCGGCTGGTGGGGTTGTTCGACAAGGCCATCCTCGACGTCGAGAACCGGCCGCCCGGTTCGGACAATTTTGGAGAGCACGCGCGCGCCGCGCTGGATTCGATTCCGGACGCGCCACCCGCGCTGCGAACCGCCATCGAGGAAGCCGCCGGCGTGTCGCTGGATATCGTCACCAGTGTCGGAACCGGATATGGCCGCGCCACGCTTCCATTCCCCAGAGAGCAGATTCGCTCCGAGATCCTCTGCCACGGACTCGGCGCGCATGCGATGTTCCCGGGCACGCGCACGGTGCTCGACATCGGCGGCCAGGACACCAAGGCGATCCAGGTGGACGAACGCGGCATCGTGACCTCGTTCCAGATGAACGACCGTTGCGCGGCGGGGTGTGGCCGCTACCTCGGCTACATCGCCGACGAAATGAACCTTGGGTTGCAGGAACTGGGGCCGATGGCGTGCCAGTCCACGCGACCGGTGCGCATCAACTCCACCTGCACGGTGTTTGCGGGCGCCGAACTGCGCGAGCGGTTGTCGCTGGGCGAGAAGCGGGAGGATATTCTGGCCGGATTGCACCGCGCCATCATCCTGCGCGCGATGTCGCTGCTGGCGCGCTCGGGCGGCGTCAGCGACCAGTTCACGTTCACCGGTGGCGTGGCGCGCAACCCCGCCGCGGTGGGTGCGCTGGAAACACTCATCGAAGAGAACTACGGCCGGCTGACGATGAACATCTCGCCGGACTCCATCTACACCGGCGCACTGGGGGCGGCGTTGTTTGCCCGCCGCGACACGGATCGCGCCGAAGCCGCGGCGCACGACGGCGACGTGAGGAGGACGGCATGAGCACGCGCGTGGACACCATGGCGGTGGCCGGGATCGACATCGGTTCGTCGGCCATCAAGATCGTCGTGATGGAGGACGCCGGGACGGACGGCGCGCGCGTTCTCGCCAAAGGCACGGAACGCATCCGCCGCCGCGATCCGCACACCGTGACCGAGGACCTCTTCCGCCAGTGTGTTCAGGAAGCCGGCGTGAGCGCGGGTGATCTGGGATACACCGCGACCACCGGCGAAGGGGAGTCGGTCCCATTCCGCACCGGGCACTTCTATGGAATGACGACGCACGCGCGCGGCGGGTTGTTTCTGGATCCGGAGGCACGCGCGGTGCTGGATATCGGCGCGTTGCACACGCGCGGCGTCCTGCTGGATGAACGCGCCAAGGTGCTCAGCTACCGCATGACGAGCCAGTGCGCGTCCGGTTCCGGACAGTTTCTGGAAAACATCAGCCGCTATCTCGGCATCACGCTGGATGAGATCGGTCCGCTGTCGCTGCAGTCCGACAACCCCGAGGCGTGCTCGTCGATCTGCGCGGTGCTGGCCGAGACCGACGTGATCAACATGGTCTCGCGCGGCATTACGACGTCCAACATCATCAAGGGCATCCACCAGTCGATGGCGGGGCGCTACCTGCGCCTCTTGACGTCGGCCGGCGCGCGCGGGGTGACGCTGATCACCGGCGGGCTCGCGAGCGACGTCGGCCTGGTGGCCGCGCTGCGCGAAGCGTCGGACGGACAGAAACACGCGCTCGAGATCCGCGCACATCCCGACTCGGTCTACGCTGGCGCGCTGGGCGCCGCGCTGTGGGGCGCGTTCCGGGCGCGCAAGCTGGCGGCACGCGGCATTTCGCTCGGGGCGGGGGTGCGGGCGTGAACCCCATCGCCGATCTCATTTCGTTGCAGGACCGGGTCGCGCTGGTCGTGGGAGGCGCCGGCGGAATCGGTTCCGCCATCGTGCGCGGCTTTCAGGACGCGGGCGCGCGCGTCGTGGTTCTGGACCGCGCGGCGGCAAGCCCGCCGCCGGGCGCGACATTCATCCCCTGTGACCTCACGAACCTGGCAGCGCTGGGCGCCGTGTTTGACGCGATGGAGCCGTCGTTTCCGTGTCTCGATATCGTGGTGCACGCCGCCGGCGTGACGCGCGATGCGGTGCTGTGGAAGATGAGCGATGACGCGTGGAACGACGTGCTGCGGATCAATCTGGATTCGGCGTTTCACGTCCTGCGCCGGACGACCCCGCTCCTGCGCGCCGCAGGCGGGGGCAGCGTAATTCTGGTCACGTCGATCAACGGCGAGCGCGGAAAATTTGGACAGGCCAACTACGCCGCCAGCAAGGCGGGAATGATCGGACTCGGGCGCACCGCCGCGCGCGAACTCGGCGCATTCGGTGTGCGCGTCAACATGATCGCGCCGGGGTTGATCATGACCGGCATGACGGCCGCGCTGCCCGAGGACGTGCTGGCGCGCGCCAGGGCCGAGACCGTGCTGGGCCGCCTGGGTGAACCCGACGACGTCGCGCGCGCCGCACTCTTCCTTGCCTCCGATCTGTCGCGGCATGTGACCGGGCAGGTCCTGCGCGTGGACGGCGGACAACTGATTGGGTGAAGAATGGAGAACAGCATGCATGAAACCGAACGAGTCTCCCATGTGGTGGTGCGC
>DASUGO010000099.1:0-2228 GCA_036273975.1 Candidatus Krumholzibacteriia bacterium | reverse complement strand
ACCGAAATTCTGAGGCAGCTCGGCGGGCGGCTGGCCCGCTACCGCCTCAACCGCAACCTCACCCAGGACGCGCTGGCGCGTGAGGCCGGGGTGTCGCTGGCCACCCTCCAGCGCATGGAGGGCGGCCATTCCGCTCAGGTCGCCCGCCTGGTGCGCGTGCTCCGGGCGCTTGGCCTTCTCGACAATCTCAATCTCCTCATCCCCGAGCCACCCGAGAGTCCGTTGCAACAGGTCAAGCTGGCGGGGCGGTCGCGCCAGCGGGCGCGGACGTCGCGGTCGGAGACGCCGCCGGTGTGGACGTGGGGGAATGAAGAATGAGCGTCGCGCGCGTGAACCTGTGGGGCCGGACCATCGGCGCGGTGAGCTGGAACGCGGAACAGAACGTCGCGTTCTTCGAGTACACACCCGAGTTCGCGGCCAGCGGCATCCAGGTGGCCCCGGTCACGATGCCGCTGTCGTCGCAGATCTACGCGTTCCCCGCGCTCGCTCGCGCAACGTTCCACGGTCTGCCGGGGCTGTTGGCGGATTCATTGCCGGATCGTTTCGGCAACGCACTCATCAATGCGTGGCTCGCGCGCGAGGGCCGGTCGCCGGAGAGTTTCAACCCGGTGGAGCGCCTCTGTTACACCGGCGCGCGCGGGATGGGCGCGCTGGAGTACGAACCCACCATCGGACCCTTTCACGGCGAATCCAAGCCGGTCGATATCGCGGCTCTGGTGGAGCTGGCGGGAGAGATCCTCAGCCGCCGCACGGGGCTGCGCGCGTCATTCGACGTCGAAGCGCGCGAGGCCGCGCTCACCGACATCCTGCGCGTGGGGACATCCGCGGGCGGCGCGCGCGCCAAGGCCATCATCGCGTGGAACGAGGCCACCAACGAGGTGCGCTCGGGACAGGTGCGCGCGGGCGACGGCTTCGGCTAC
This sequence comes from Candidatus Krumholzibacteriia bacterium, assembly GCA_036273975.1. Lineage (GTDB taxonomy): Bacteria > Krumholzibacteriota > Krumholzibacteriia > WVZY01 > JAKEHA01 > JAKEHA01. Next base: position 1,308 of record DASUGO010000099.1, on the reverse strand, counting down.
TGGCTGCTCAAGTTCGACGGCGTCTCCGGCAACAAGGACAAGGAACTCGAGGACCCGCAGGGGTACGGACTCATCGAGTACGCGTACGCGTTGATGGCCCGTGACGCCGGCATCGAGATGATGGAATGCCGTGTCCTCGAGGAGAACGGCCGCAGCCATTTCATGACGAAACGCTTCGATCGCACGGAGAAGGGCGGCAAGCTGCACATGCTGACCCTCGGCGCGATGGCGCACTACGACTACAACCTGGCGGGAGCGTATTCCTACGAGCAGGCGTTCGACGTGATGCGCCAGCTCGAACTCCCGATGGCCAGCATCGAGCAGCAGTTCATACGCATGGCGCTCAACATTGTCGCGCGCAACCAGGACGACCACGTGAAGAACATCGCATTCCTGATGGACCGCTCGGGGAAATGGTCGCTCTCGCCCGCGTACGACGTCACCTATGCGTGGAACCCGTCCGGCACGTGGACCGCGGTACAGCAGATGTCGCTGGCCGGAAAACGCGACGGCTTCACGGCCGCGGACTTCGTCGAGTGCGGAAAGCGCATTGCACTCAAGCGCGGGCGGGCGCTGGAACTTCTGACCGGCGTCCAGGATGTCGTCAAAGCCTGGCCGGAATACGCCGCACGCGCGGGCGTGCCGGCGGAAACCGCCGCGCGCATTGGCCGGGCGCACCGCATGACGCCGGCCTCATGACCCGGCGCCAAGTGCCACCGGGGCGGGGCCGGGCAGAAACAGCAGTTGCAGGGCCGAAAGCGCTCTCGTAGTCTTCTCGCCGACAGCAACCGCACAATCAGGTCCGTCCACGGCGCCCGCTTGCCGCGCCCACGGGAGCACCATGAAGTCACTCGCCCGATTCGTTCGCATGACCCTCGCGGGCGGCGTCCTCTTTCTCCTGCCGATCGTCGTCCTGGTGATGTTGCTTGGCAAGGCGATGCAGGTCGTACACAAGCTGGTCCTTCCGCTGGCCGCGAAAATCCCGGTCGAGTCTGTCATTGGACTCGATACACCGCGGATGCTGGCCATCGTTCTGCTCATTGCCGTCTGCTTTCTAGCCGGCGTGCTGGCGCGGACCGCGGTGGCCGGAAAAGCGACCAGCAAGGTCGAGGGTATTCTGTCCAACCTGCCCGGTTATGACTTCATCAAGTCGCTCAGCATGAACCTGTTGTCGCCGGACTCGGTTGAGAAGCGTCCCATTGTACTCGCGCGCATCGAAGACTCCTGGCAGATCGCGACGATCGTCGAACGGATCGACGCGAACCATGTCGCCGTGTACGTGCCCGGCACGCCGGATCCCAAGGCGGG
>DASUGO010000098.1:0-8820 GCA_036273975.1 Candidatus Krumholzibacteriia bacterium | reverse complement strand
CACAATGTCCTCGCCGACCAAGGACGAGCTGTTTTGCATATGGGGATCGTCAACGAGTGACGTCTATGCGGCGGGCTGGGAGGGGGCACTCATTCACTTCGACGGGACCTCATGGCGTAAACTCCTCCCCGCGACGAACCGGACGATTCACTCCATCTCCGGCAAGTCGGGCAATGAAGTCTTCTTCGCCGGCGACACGGGGAGCGTTCTGTTCTTTGATGGCCTTTGAAGCCTGAGTGCGTTGCGCGTGGGCGGAGAGACAAAGCGAGAAGAACAGAAACGGCCCACATCCTGCGATGTGGGCCGTTTACTTGTTTGGTGCGTCGCGTAGGACTTGAACCTACAACCACCTGATTAAGAGTCAGATGCTCTACCAGTTGAGCTAGCGACGCAGAGAGTATGTCCGCGCTGGATCGGCGCGCTTGATCTTAGAACGGCAGGTCGTCGTCCTCGGTGCCACCCGAACCCGCACCCTGCGGGGCCGGCTCACCCGGGTAGTCCTGCGAGAAGTCACCGCCGCCGCCACCGCCGCCGGGTGTGTCACCGACGCGGCCGAGCATCTGCATGGTGTTCGCGACGATCTCGGTGGTGTAGCGCTTCTGACCCTGCTGGTCTTCCCACTGGCGCGTCTGGATGCGTCCCTCGATGTAGACCTGCTTGCCCTTCTTCAGGTACTGCTGGCAGATCTCGGCGAGTTTGCCAAACGCAACCACGCGGTGCCACTCGGTGCGCTCTTCGCGTTCGCCAGCCTTGTTGTTGAAGCGCTCCGACGTTGCGATATTGAAATTTGCCACCGCAGCGCCGCCCGACGTGTAACGCACCGTCGGATCGCCGCCCAGGTTTCCGATCAGAATGACCTTGTTCACCCCACTCATCACAAACCTCCCAGTTGAGCCCAAAACGATTCGAGCGGGGCCAGCCCCCGCCCGGGTCTCCTTTATACTGGAAGCCGCCGCTCCGGTCAAGCCCCCCCCGGCCGCCTCCGGGCGGCCTCCAGGGCCCGGGCTACGCGGTCAGCGCACCCAGACGGTCCTGGACCGCGACAAACTGTTCCTCGGCCCGGGCGATGTAGTCGTTGATCTCGTCCACGTAGCCGTCCGCCGACGCCGACCACACACGGTTCACGTAGCGCTCGCCGGCCGCGAAGTGGCCCATCACCTCGGCGTAGGGCTGGAGCCCAAAGCGAACCGCGATGGTCTCGCGCGCCTCGGCGAATACGGCAAGATCGTCGAGCAGCAACGCGTCGATGCGGTGGCGCATGTCGTAGGGGTGGATGGATGCCTTGTCGCGATTCAGTGCGCCCACGTTGGTGACGATGCGCCCGATCGCGCCCGCGAGATCGCTCATGTTGGCCGCCACCGTGTCCGCGTGCGCGGCCGCGCTGCGCGTCGCGCGCCGCGCCACCACCACACCCACGACACCCACCGCCGCCAGCGGCACGAACAGCTTCCAGTCCACCGTGTCGACGCGTTGCGTCGCCACCCAGGCCGCACCCAGGAAACCCGCGACGATCAGGCCGAGTCCGATGTTCCTCATCATGGTGTCTCCCTACCTTCCAAATACGGCCGCGAGTGCGTGCCCCACGCCGACCAGCGCTTCCCCGACGATGAACCCCGCCGCCACCGGAATGCCAACATCCTCGGCAAACGCGCGCCCGGCGTAACGGTCGGTCGCCACGCGACTCACGGTGCCGATGGTGTAGGTGAGGATGATGTTGAACGGCAGGTAGAAGCCGAGTCCGACCAGCACTCCCAGGCCGCCCACGCCGCTCGCGCTCAGAATCGCCCCCAGCACCGCGCCCGACGCGTACTTCTGCACCGGCACGTTGCCGCCCAGGATGCCGTTGATGGTCGCCGCCAGCGCCTGCGCCTGCGGCGCCGGCAGGCTGTCGCTCCCGATTCCTTTGGCCGCGTGCAGCACAAACAAAACCGTCACCGCGACAACCGGTCCCAGCAGCGCGCCCAGCATCTGCGCAATCTGCTGCTTGCGCGGCGTCGCACCCACCAGGTAGCCGGTCTTGAGGTCGAGCATCAGGTCGGTGGCCTGCGCCATCGCGATGCACATCGCGGCGCCCACCATCACCGCCGCGACGATGGCTTCCTTGTTCCCGAGTCCGCGCGAGACAATCAAGAGCAGCGTCACGCCGATCAGCGTCATGCCCGAGAGCGGCGACCAGTTGGTGCGCCCGGTACACTCGGACAGAATGACGCCCGACATCCAGATCCAGAACACGCCAATCAGCGCCATCAGCAGGCCGCGCCCCAGCGTCATATGCGGCGTGGCATGGTCGGCCATGAAGAACAGCACCGCGAACGCGGCCAGAATGGCCACGTACAGGAGGCGGATCGGCATCTCGTCGCGCGAGTGCGAACTCTTGATCTTCGACGCCGCCTGCATGCTGTGGATCGCACTGATCACCAGCGGGAACGCGAGCGCGATGCCGGTGAGGGCGCCGCCGATCAGCATGCCGATGCCGAGCGGACGGAACAATTGCGTGCGCAGGTAGTCGGCGATCGTGGTTCCCGCCAGCATGTCGGGCGACGGGAGCACACCCTGTGCGCTCAAGAGCGGCGCGAGGATCCAGTAGCACGTGAAGCCGCCGACGACGAAGTACACGCCGCCCTTGCCGGCGATGAAGCCGGTGCCAATCGTGAGCAACGAGACGTACCAGACGCCGTTCATGTAGTCCGGCAGGTGGAGCAGCCGGCCCAGCGCGAAGTCCTCGTGGCCGAAGTGCAGCGCGAGAAAGTGCACCAGCCCGCTCACCGCGGCGGCACCGGTCAGGAGCCGCGCCTTGCGCATCCCCGCCCCCGGCGACTTGAGCACGGTGGCCACCGCCACACCGCCCGGGAACGCGAGCCGGTTGAAGTCGATCATCTGTTTGCGCAGCGGAATAATGAACGCGATGCCGAGGATCGCACCGGCCACGCAACCCAGGATCACGATGACGCGGCTGAAGTCGGTGTAGCCGAGCACGAACAGCACGGCGAGCGAGAACACCAGCCCGGGCGAAGCCGCGTTGACCGAACTCGCGAGCGTCTGGTTGATGTTGTTCTCGACGATGCTGGTGCGGCGCAGGAGCCCGCGCAGCACGCCGAAGCCGAGGATCGCGGCCAGCTCGGAGCCTTCGATGGAAAAGCCCAGGATCAGCGCCGCGTAGGTGATGCTGATCGTGATGACGATCCCGAGCGCGTAGCCGACCAGGATTCCGGTGACGGTGAGTTCGGGGTACGGGCCCGGGCGGATGGTCCGGGTCTCCGGCGACGGGGTCACGGGGCCCTCCTCGGCCAGGGGTGAATCAGGCCTCCGTGCACGCGGCGACCACGATACTCGGGAACGGAAAACGGGCGAGCGAGCGGCGCAGGCTCACCGGCAGCGGCTGCAACACCGCCTCGCACCACGTCAGCAAGCCCAGCGGCACGCGCGCGGAACGCCCGCGCGCGCTCCAGATGGCGTCAACGCGCGCAAACCCCGCGCGGCGCAGTTCGTCGCGCAGCTCGCGGTAGGTCCACTCCTTCATGTGGAAGCCCTCGGGCTCGCCAGCAGTGAAGTACTTGGATACGTCGTGCGGGCCCGTGAAGCGGTGCGGGGTGCGGAACACGTACGCGCCACCGGGCGCGAGCGCGGTGGCGACGGAGCGAAAGTGCAGCTGCTGGTCCTCGACGTGCAGGTGCTCGACCAGTTGATCGCTGAACGCGAGGTCCAGCGAGCCGGGCGCGAACGGCAGGTTGAAGCCGTCGTAGATGACCAGCGTCATGTTGGCGGGCGTGTCGTCCACCGCGACGCTGTCGGCGGAAATCTCGAGCGCGTACACCGCGCGCGCGCGCGCCGCCAGTTCGCGCGAAAAGGTGCAGTCCCCGGCGCCGATGTCGAGCACGCGCGCACCCGGCCGCAGGTAGTGGCGTACCAGGTCGAGCCGGCTCTGGTTCTGGCGCGCGACGTGGGCGGGGTCTTTGACGCCGGTCAGGCGCGGGTGATCCGGCACCGCGGCGAACAGCTCGTCGTACATCGTCGCGTAGATGCGCGCGCGCTCCTCGCGCGACGTGGATGCACGCAGCCGGTCGGCGAGCGCCTTCTCGACCTCGTAATGGCGACGGATGCTATCGGGCGTGCGCACGCTGGCAGTCATCGGGCCGTCTTTTTCGTTTGGGGAAGCGGAGAAAAAATGGGGTGGGTGATGGGACTTGAACCCACGACAACCGGATCCACAATCCGGGGCTCTAACCAGCTGAGCTACACCCACCGCAAGGGCTGAAAGGGCATGTTAATGCGGGATTTGGGGGCGTGTCAAGAACGCCCGGAAGCACGCCCAATCCGAGCCTAGTCCTGGTACCCCTCCGCAAAGCGGCAGTCCAGAATTTCATACGTGCGCAACCCGACCGGGAGCTGCACGTCCACCACGTCGCCCTGGACGTGGCCGATCAGCGCGCTCGCGAGCGGCGAGTTGTAGGCGATGATGCCCTTCTCAGAGTCGGTCTCGCCGTCACCGAGGATGGTGCATTCGCGCTCCTTGCCGGTGTTGACCTCGCGGATCTTGACCCGCTTGCCGAACGTCACCGACTCCTCCGGGAGCAGCTCGTCCTTGCGCACCACGTTGGCGCCGCTGAAGCGCTCCTGCAACTGCCGCAGCCGCGTGGCCGTATGCGACTGCTTCTCCTTGGCGGCGTGGTACTCGCCGTTCTCCTTGAGGTCGCCGTGCGCGGCGGCCGTCGCGATTTCTTTCGCGATGTCGTTTTTGAGGAGTTTGTCGAGGCGCTCGATCTCCGCCTGCAGCGCCTGGTAACCTTTTTCGGTAAAGAAAAACTGAGCCATCACAAACCTTCCGTTTGTCCAAAAATCGTCAATTCTATAACGGGAAATGGGCGGTGATCCCGCAGAGCCGAGACACAAGCATGGCAGATCGCGCCGGACGGGGCAAGGGGCTTTGTGGCCCGGCAGCCTCCCCGGGGGCCGGACGCGACGACGGCCGCCCCGTTGCCGGAGCGGCCGTCACTGTCATTCCCGCGGGAGGCGCGTCCTAGCGGTACACGCGCCGGCTGCGCGACGGGAAACGCCGTGCGCTGCCGCCGCCACCGCCGCCTGCGACCCGGCGCGTCACGGGGCTTCCGCTCCGCAACGACCGCGTGCTCTCGCAGTGGTAGGGATGATCGTTGTCCGAATCCAGCTGGATACGCGTGAGACGCTCGATCGCCCGCAACATCTTGATCTCCTCGGAATCGCAGAACGAGTACGCGATACCGTCGGCGCCCGCGCGGGCGGTCCGTCCGATGCGGTGCACGTAGCTCTCCGCGTCGTTGGGGAGTTCGAAGTTGATGACGTGCGAAATATTATCGACGTCGATGCCGCGCGCCATGATGTCGGTGGCGACGAGCACGCGGATCTGACCGCGGTCGAAGCCATTCAGCGCCCGCTGGCGCGCGCCCTGTGTCTTGTTGGAGTGAATCGAGTCCGCCGACACGCCGTCGCGCGTCAGCGAACGCGTGATGCGGTCCGCCTTGTGCTTGGTGCGTGTGAACACCAGCGTGCGGCCGACGTTCTTGTCGCGCAGGATCTCCGTGAGCAGCGCGAGCTTGTCGTTCTGCCGCACGAACATCACCTTCTGCGAAACCTTGCCAACCGGCGTCGCCGACCGGGTCACTTCCACGTGGGCCGGGTTGTCCAGCAGGTCCGCCGCCAGGTCCGCGATCTCGCGCGACATCGTCGCCGAGAACAGCATGGTCTGGTGCTGGCGCGGGATCATCTTCTCGATCTTGCGAACGTCGCGGATGAAACCCATGTCCAGCATGCGGTCGGCCTCGTCGAGCACGAACATTTCGATCTGGTCGAGGCGCAGGTAGCGCTGGTTGATCAGGTCGAGCAGCCGGCCCGGGGTCGCCACCACGATGTCGGGGTCGCGCTGCAGGGCACGGATCTGCGAACCCATCGGCACGCCGCCCAGGATCACCGCGGTGCGCAGCTTCAAGTAGCGCCCGTAGGCGCGGAAGCTGGCATCGATCTGCACCGCGAGCTCGCGCGTCGGGGTGAGGATCAGGGCGCGGACGCCGCGCTTGCCATTGCCGTTGGACCGGGCCTGCCGCTCGCTGAGGAGCTGCAGCATCGGCAGCGAGAACGCCGCCGTCTTGCCGGTCCCCGTCTGGGCGGTGGCCATGACGTCGCGTCCGGCCAGGGCCTGCGGGATCGCGGCCGCCTGGATCGGAGTCGGGACGGTGTAGCCCTCGTGCTCAATGGCCCGGAGGAGCGGATCGGATAGATTTAGAGCCTTGAAATTGTCGTTCTGCATAACATCCTGTCTTCAAAAGTTCCTGGCTTTACCCCCAAGCAAACAAAACTGTGTGCCTTTGCTCGGGTTAGCTCTTGAAAACAGAATCTACGGCCGAGAAACGACGGAAAATCGTCGGAAGGTATTGAAAGGTAGGTCAGATCAACTCGGGCGAACATACCGGAACCCGCTGGATTCGGCAAGGGCAATTTTTTCATGCACTTTCGCGCCCGGGCGGCCGGGACCTGCCAGGATCCATGCGAGTTCCGTGCCCGAAATGGGTCCGACGCCCGCCGCCGCGGGGGCGGCTCCCCGGCGGGCATGGTTCACATTTTGCACATCACAAGAGAAACGCATCCCATGCACATGCGAAACCACGTCTTTCCGGTGGAGGCTATTGTAATGAAACGAGTTAAGGTACTCTTGGCCGTTGCCGCCATTTGCGCATTTGCGGCATCGAGCGCGCCGGCGGCGACCAATCTGGCGCTGCAGGGCATCGGCCTCCGGGCCGGCTTCGTCAACCCGGACAACCTCGGGTCCACGCTGGGCTTCGGTTTGATCTTCGACCTCGGCACCGTGCACCCGCAGGTCGCCGTCGAGAGCTACGCCGGGTTCTGGTCGCAGACCGACAGCCCGTTTGGAACCGAGTTCGGCGTGAAGGACTTCTCGATGGGTGGCCGCGCGAAGTACATGTTCACGACGTCCAACCCGACCGTGCAGCCGTATGCCGGCGCCGGTCTCGGCCTGCATGTCCTCAACGCCCACGTGGAATCGCCCGCGTACACGTTTGGCACCGAGATCATCCCGGGCTACTCCGCGAGCGACACCGAGGTCCGTCTGGGCCTCGACCTCGGCGGCGGGCTGAAGATCGACCGCGGCACGCAGTTCGCGTTTGTCGGCGAGGGCTGGTTCTCGGTCGTCAGCGACGTGAGCCACTTCTCCGTGATGGTCGGCGCCGTCTACATGTTCGGCCGCTGATTCCTCTGCCGGAGAATCAACCAACGAAAACGCCCCGCGGAATTCCGCGGGGCGTTTCTGTTGCATGAGCGGTGCGCGTGGGCACGTTGGGGCCGGGGAGCGAAAGTCAGTTCCCGACCAGGTTGCGCAACTCCTCCATATTGACCTGCCACTCCTTCGGGACCTCGCGCGCCGGGATCACGGCGGTGTTCCCCGGGGCATGCAACTGCTCGAGAAACGCGAGCGCCTGCTTCGCGACCGGCGATTTCGGTGCCGTGCGGATGGACTTGTCGAGCAGATAGTCGCTCTCCGACACCCAGTACGAATGCGAGACGTACGACTCGGAAACGCCGAGCAGATAGTAAGCCTCCGCGGTTTCCGCGTCGCTGTGCGAGCCGGCGCGCAGGTAGCGGTGCACCAGCGTGATCGACCCGATGAAATGCACCAGTTGCGAGCGGTCGGCGTGCGATTTCGTCTTCTGCATCGCATCCGTAACCAGGTGCCGGGCCGCGGTCAGCTCCTGAGCCACCGGGACGTCGAGGTGGAGCGTCTGCAGGTCGGCGATCCACCCGCGGACGTCGGCCTTGAGCGCGTCGGGTATGTCCGTGCGCGTCGCGAACTCCTGCAACGCGCGCACCGGGCGCGCGGTGTCGTTCATGGCGCCGGTCGAGATGCGCAGGTAGTTCTCGAACACATCGAACATCGCGAGGTCATCGGCCGTCATGGTGGGCGACTTGAGTACCTCTTCGTAGGTCTGCATCGCGTCCGGGAACTGCCGGGCGGCCACCTGCAGGTTCGCGCGCGCGGCCGGCGGCAGCTTGGCGGCGTCGATCTCGTCGAGGAACGCCTCGCCGAGTTCAAACTGACGCTCCGACGGCAATTTGGTATGGCACGTCACGCAGTTGTCGGTGATCCGTCCGAGCACGAACCGGGATCCGATATAGTTCTTGGTCTTGAAATCATCGAGGGCCTGGTGCGCGTCGCGCGAGAGCGACCGGCGCATCACGTCAAAACTGGGATCGAGCCCGCCCCCGTGGGACTCGAGCTGATCGGCGTTCTTGGCCAACGCCTCCAGCTTGCTCATGATCGCAGCGCGATTATCCGGATTGTCGAACACCTTCGGATCCATGCTGTAACCGTAGACCTGCGACAGGACCACGAATACACCGCGCATCGCGGCACGCGTGGTCGTCGGCTCGCTCTCCTGCGACCATGCCACGCCTGCGGCAAGCATGATCACCGCCGTCACGGCTCCCAGCGGCAGGAGGCTGCCAAAACGGCGCTGGTTTTTCATATATTCCACCTCGCTGATTAAATAGGTGCGACCACTTCAAGTATACACACGCGGCGCCCAAACCGCACTCGGGCTTTGCGGTAGAGCTGTCTTAACTCACACAAAGCAAATCGGCGAATCGCATGCGCAGGGCGCATACGCTTCGCCAATCACGTCTGCCGTCATTCGCGGTGGAATACCCATGGACGACCGGGAGTGAAAAGTGGCGACCCCGGAAGGATTCGAACCTTCGACCCACAGCTTAGAAGGCTGTTGCTCTATCCAACTGAGCTACGGGGTCGCATCCGGTTGGGCGGGTCGAAGGTTAGCA
>DASUGO010000097.1:0-7831 GCA_036273975.1 Candidatus Krumholzibacteriia bacterium | reverse complement strand
AAAGAACTTCGAGGGCAAGAAACTGACGCTCAATGCGCAACTGCCCGCGGTGGAGGTCAAGGTGCGCGCCGAGCGCGACCTGATGAAGCAATTGCTGATCAACCTGCTGCACAACGCGTCCAAATTCACGCCCGAGGGCGGACAGGTATGGGTGCGGCTGGAGGATGAAGTGGTCAGCGCGCGCATCATCGTGGAAGATAACGGCATCGGCATCCCCGACGACCAGATCGAGAAGATTTTCGATCACTTCCATCAGGTGGACGGCAGCAGCACGCGCCGCCACGGTGGAACCGGCATCGGGCTCGCCATCTGCAAGAACATCGTCGAATGGCACGACGGCCGCATCTGGGTGGAGAATGTCCCCGGACGCGGCGCTCGCTTCGTGGTGGTCATCCCCAAAAAACAGGCCGTGGTGCGGAGCGAACTGCTCACCGGCTACGTGTCGACGCGCCGCTTCGAGGTGGAGCGCTACCTGGAGCTGGTCGTGGAACTGGTGGCCGAATTGCTGCACGTCAAGCGCGCCTCGCTGATGATGGTCGACGAGCACGGCGAAGAACTGCGCATCGAGAGCGCGATCGGGCTCGACGAGGACATCGTGGAACACGCGCGCGTGCGGCTGGGCGAGTCCATTGCCGGGCGCGTGGCCAAGGGCAACAGCGCGTGTCTGGTGCGCGATGTCGGCGCCGAGAACCGCCTCGGCAACCTCGTGAACGGCAAGCGCTACCAGTCCAAGTCGTTCCTGTCGGTGCCGGTGCGCCGCGACGGCCGCGTGATCGGCGTGATCAACGTGACCGACCCCGTTGGCCGCGAGTCGCTGGACGAAGGCGACCACAAGCTGCTGGAGCTGTTCGCCGAGCGCGTGGTGCTGGCGCTGGACGCGCTGTCGCACTTCAAGGAGAAGTCGCGCGAGTTCGAAGACGTGCGCAGCACGTTCAAGTCAATCCTGGACGCCAAGCGCTACATCGACCCGCACGCGGCCGATGCGCTGTCCACGGTGCTGCGCGATGTCGCGGCGCGCATGGGCATGAGCGCGGAAGAAAACGCCACACTGCGCTACGTGTTCAACGTGTACGACCTCGGTCTGGCCAAGATCGGACACAACATCATCAAGCAGCCGCGTGAACTCACGCAGGAAGACCGCGATCATCTCGAGCAGCACACCATCGTGGGGCTCGACATGCTCAAGCAGATCGAGTTCATCCCGCGCGTGCAGGACGCGGTGCTCTACCACCACGAGAACTACGACGGCACCGGCTACCCCGGAAAGCTGTCGGGAGAAGAGATTCCGCTGGAGGCCCGCATCATCCGCGTGGCAGACACGCTGCGCGCGCTGATTTCGCACCGGCCGTACCAGAAGCAGTACAACCTGAACGAGGCAGTCGAGGTCATTCGCCACCGGGCGGGAACCATGTTCGACCCGAAGGTCGTGGAAGTTTTCATCGACTCGATGAATCGGCACGCGGATCGCTTCCAGACCGCGGGCAGCGAAGCCGAGGCCCACGCGGAAATCGGTCCGGCGGCTCACTAGGCAGCATTTGCAAGGAGGCAACAATGGCGCTGGGAAAAATACTCATCGTAGACGACGAAGTCTACATTCTGCACATCCTGGACTTCAGTCTGGGCGCCGAGGGCTTTGAGGTCATCACGGCCAACAACGGCGAACTCGCGGTCGAAAAGGCCAAGCAGGAAAAACCCAACCTGATCGTCCTGGACGTGATGATGCCGGTGCTCGACGGTTACGAGACGTGCCGCCGTCTGAAGCGTGATCCGGAGACCAAGAATATTCCGGTGGTCCTGTTGACCGCCAAGGGGCGCGACCTCGACAAGCGCCTGGGGTACGAGGTGGGTGCGGTGGACTACATCGTGAAGCCCTTCAGCCCGAGCCGTCTGATCGATCGCATCCAGGAAATCCTCGGCTGCCGCAAATAGGGTTCCCTCGGCAGGAAATTTTCGCCTCCTGCACGGAGCGCGCGCCGGATCCGTCCGGCGCGCGTTTTCTGTTTGCGATCATGCGCCTGTGAAAAAGGTGTGTACTCCCACTGTGGGAGTGAATATAAAGATCACTGACGGATAGCGATCTATCATGAAAGTCCCCCTGACCAGGCTCACGCTTCCCCTTGCCGCTCTGGCGGTGGTTGCGGTCCTGGCGACCTTCCTCGTCGTGGCCCTTCGCTTCAACTCACTTCCGGAAACGATACCGGTGCACTTTGGTCTGGGCGGCGCGCCGGATGGGTGGAGTAGCCGCCGCGACATCTGGGAGTTGCCCGTGGTTTCACTGATGTTGCTTGTCATCCAGCTCGGAGCGGCGCTTTTGGCGATACGGCTGGGACCCCGGCAACACCCAAAGACCGTCGAGTTGACGGCCATGTTCGCGTCATGGTGCGCCGTCGTCTTCCTGGTGCTCGCCTGGCGCGCAATCGAAGTCGCCGTGGGGCATGCCGAGAGTCTTGGCTGGTATACCATAGCCGTTATCTTCGTTCCTCTGATTGGGCTGATCATTCGCAGCCTTCAGGTGAAGCGGATCTCGGTGAGCCGCGAGAACTGAAACGCAATCGCCCATTCATCCGTTATACTCCCGCGCATGTCTCCCGAACAGATCATCGAAACCTCCGCGCCGCGCTACGCCCACGTGGTGCTGCCGATACCGGTGGACCAGTCGTTCACGTATGAGATCCCGGCCGATCTGCGTGGCCGCGTGCGTGTGGGGTACCGCGTGGAGGTGCCGTTTGGGCGGCGTGTGTTGAACGGCGTGGTGGTGGAACTCGCGGAGACCACCGACCTTGCGCGCACGCGCCCCATCGCCGGACTGCAGGAGACCTTCGCACCGCCCGACCTCCTGGAACTGGCCAACTGGATTGCCTCCTATTATGGATGCTCGCGCGGGGAGGCGATGCAGGCCGTGATCCCGCCCAGCCTCAAGCGCGCCAAGGTGAAGCCCAGGCCGACCGGGCTCCTGCGCGTCACCGATGACGCGCTGCGCGCCGGCGGCGAGGGCAGCGAGGCCTACGCGGCCGCGCAGAAGAAACTCAGCCGCGCCAAGAAGCAGCTCGCGCTCCTGACCGAGCTGCTGAGCGCCGGCGGCGAAGCGCCGGTGCCGGCGATTCTCTCCGAGTGGGGCTACGCGCGCGAGGTGATCGATGGACTCGAGAAACGCGGCGTGGTGCGCATCGATCCGATTGCACGAACGTCACCGCTGGATTCACTCGAGACCACCGTCGAGACGCTGACGCCCGCGCAACAGAATGCGCTGGCGCGCATCACGGCGGACATCGATGCGCGCGAGTTCCGGCCATCGTTGCTCTACGGTGTCACCGGGAGCGGCAAGACCGAGGTCTACCTGCGCGCCGCGCGCGCCGTGCTGGAGCGCGGCGGAAGCTGCATCGTGCTCGTGCCCGAGATCGGCCTGCTCCCGCAGGCTACGGCGCGCTACCGGCGCGCGCTCGGCGACACCGTCGCGATCATCCACAGCCGCCTCACCGGGCCCGAGCGCTTCGACATCTGGGAGCGCATCGAGCGCGGCGAGCACCGCGTGATTGTGGGGCCGCGGTCGGCCGTGTTCAGCCCGGCGCGCGACCTGCGGCTCATCATTGTCGACGAAGAACAGGACGAGTCGTACAAGCAGGACGACAAGCCCCGCTACCACGCGCGCAGCGTCGCGATGCTGCGTGGCCGCGAGGAGAAGCTGGCCGTCGCGCTGGGCTCCGCGACGCCGTCGGCCGAGTCGCTGCGCCTCGCGCGCGAAGAACGCTATAAGCTGCTGCGGCTCCCGGACCGCGTGAGCGGCGGCGCGCTGCCCGGTATCGAAATCGTCGACATGCGCGATGATGACGCGCGCGGCAAAGTGTTCTCGCCGCGTCTGATCGAACGGCTCGACGAGACCATCAAGTCCGGCCACCAGGCCATCGTGTTCCTGAACAAGCGCGGTCACGCGCGCTACGTGCAGTGCGGCGCGTGCGGCTGGCTCGGGATGTGTATCAACTGCGACATCACGCTCACGTTCCATCGCGTCGATGACCGGATGAAGTGCCATTTATGTGGGTACGAGCGAGGCGTGCCGGCGCGCTGCGACAAGTGCAACAGCCGGCTGCTCAACTACACCGGCGTGGGCACGCAGCGCGTCGAGCTGGACCTCAAGTCGCTGTTCCCGGGCGTCGGCGTGTTGCGGATGGACGCGGACACAACCTCCGGCAAGGACGGGCACCGCAAGATTCTGGAAGAATTCAGCACCGGGCAGTACCCGATCCTGCTCGGGACGCAGATGGTCACCAAGGGACATCACTTTCCCGGCGTCGCGCTGGTAGGTGTGGTGAGTGCCGAGGAGGGTCTCAACTTTCCCGACTTCCGTTCGGCCGAGCGCACCTTCCAGCAACTGACCCAGGTGGCCGGCCGGGCCGGGCGCAGCGGGGCCGGCGGCGTGGTCATCCAGACCTACTCACCCGACCACGCGGTCTTCCGTTACCTCACCGCGCACGACTACGACGGTTTCATGTCCGAGGAACTCGAGGTGCGGCGGGCGCTGAACTACCCGCCGTACGCGCGCATGGTGCTGGCCTCCTGCAGCGGCCCGGACGCCATGGCGCTGAATGCGTTGATGGAGGAGTGGGCCCTGGCGGCGCGGGCGTTGCTGGGGGCCCGCGGCGTGGCTGTGCTGGGCCCGACGCCACCCCTGGTCCCGCGGGTGAAGAACCGCTTCCGCGAGCACATGCTGCTCAAGGGGCCCATCCGCCAGGCCGACAAGGACGCGGTGCTGGCGGCGTTCCAGCGCCTGACGGCGAAGCGGCGCGGGGCGAGCGCCATCGACCTGCGCTGGGACGTCGATCCCGAGTCATTCTTCTAGATCGGGTATAACCCCAACGGGGATGTAGGGTTGGACCCCCCGGAGGCACAAATTCGGCTTGACACTCCGGCGCCGGTCCCGTTTAATCACTGGGTACGGCAGGTCCATACCCCGTGCATGGATCCCCAAGATGACCCACCTCGGCGGCCTCCGGTAAATCCGCCGCCCGGGATTAATCAACCAAGCAAACGCTCTTTAAAACGTCCCGTCAACCCGTTGATAAATTGGGTTGCCCCGACAAAGAACCGTTGAAGTAACCGGTCAACCTGCCCAGGTTCGACCAGCCTGTACCGTGAGGGAGGGCAGCGAGAAATGATCCGAGTACGATTCCTTTCGACGATTGGTGTTCTGGCCCTGGTGGCCGCCGGCTGTCAGTCGGTGGCAACGACGAGCGCGAAGCTCCGCAACCAGGAAGGCAACTACGAGATGGCGATCAAGCTGGCCGAAGAAGGGCTCGCCGCCAACCCCAACGATGCCGAAGCGCATTTCCAGCTGGGGTACTCGTACAGCAAGCTCGACAGCGTCTCCCTTGCCTACGAGCACTTCATGAAGGCCAAGGAACTGGATCCCAAGAAGACGGCCGACGTGAACGACAACATCCAGAGCAATTTCGCCAAGCACTACAAGCTCGGACAGAGCGCGTTCAACCGCCAGGACTTCAAGGCGGCAAGCGACGAGTTCCATCTCGCCACCGAATCCGATCCGACCCAGGCGAACGCCTATTACAACCTCGGCGTTGCGTATGACCGGCTCGCGGAGGAAGATTCCACGTATCACGAGAAGGCGCTCGCGGCGGCCGACAAGGTCCTCGAGCTGTCCAATCCCAGCGACGCCAATTACCCGCGCGCGCTGCAGCTCGCGGGTGCACAGCTCGTCGCGATGGGCCGCGAAGACGAGGCCGTCAACCGCTTCCAGCGTCTGATCGACGAGGATCCGGCCAGCTATGACGTCATTCAGGGTATCGGTACGGATCTGATCAATCGTCAGCAGTGGAAGGGTGCGGCCATTTTCCTGAAGATGGCCGCCGAAGCCCGCGCCAAGGTGGGCGCGGAGGACTTCAACGTCTATTACAACATCGGCGTCGCGGAGTACAACCTGGGCAAGGACGATCCGGCCATCACCCAGGAGGCCATCTCGTACTACGAGAAGGCGCTCGAGATCCAGCCCGACGAGCCGACCACGGTGTTCAACATCGTTGTGGCGTACGTCCGCATGGAGGACTGGAGCAACGCGGCGCTGTGGGGCGAAAAGTACGTCATGGTGAGTCCGAGTGACTCCAAGGGTTGGCAGCTGCTGGCCCGTATCTACAGCGAGCTGGGCGAGAAGGACAAGGCCCGCGAGGCCATGGCACGCTTCGAGCAGCTCCGCTCCGCGGAGTCAGGCCAATAACACCGCCTGGACGACGCGCCGCCGGGCCGTGTGGAACGCGACTTGCACTCCACACCACCCGGCGGCGCGGAAGGTTCCTCCGGAGTCGCGCCGCGAACACACGCCAGACCTTATTCTCAAGACAGTTACCAGTGAACGTGCAGACGGATAGCAAACGCGCCCATGTGGCCGAAGTGTCATCAATTCAACAGCGGAGCGTCGCCTTCGTTGACAGTATCAACCTCTTACCATTCGGGTTAGTTTAAGCACCCGACCCCGCCATCGTGTCTTCACTTGGAGCAAAAAGAATGGATATCGCGGAGCTGAAGGGGAAGACCATCTCCGAGCTGCTCGACGTTGCCAATACCCTCGAAATCGAGGGCACCAGCAGCATGCGCAAGCAGGAGCTGATCTTCAAGATTCTCGAGGCCCAGACCCAGCAGAACGGACTCATCTTCGCCGAAGGTGTTCTGCAGGTTCTGCCGGAGGGGTATGGTTTTCTCCGCTCGCCGGACTACAACTACCTCCCGGGGCCCGACGACATCTACGTCTCGCCGTCACAGATCAAGAAGTTCGATCTGCGCACCGGCGACACGGTGTCGGGACAGATTCGCAGCCCGAAGGATTCGGAGCGATACTTCGCCCTCCTTCGCGTGGAGGCGGTGAACCACGAACACCCGGATGTCGCGAAGACCAAGCCCTTCTTCGACAACCTGACGCCGCTGTATCCGCAGGAGGCGTTCAACCTGGAGTACGATCCCGAGGATCTCTCCACGCGCCTCATCAATCTGGTGTGCCCGATTGGCAAGGGGCAGCGCAGTCTGATCGTCGCGCAGCCGCGTACCGGCAAGACGATCCTCCTCCAGAAGATCGCCAACGCCATCACGGCCAATCACCCCGAGGTGTATCTGATCGTGCTACTCATCGACGAGCGTCCAGAGGAAGTCACGGACATGGAACGCTCGGTGCGGGGCGAGGTCATCAGTTCCACCTTCGACGAGCCGGCGGAACGCCACGTGCAGGTGTCGGACATGGTCATCGAGAAGGCCAAGCGGCTGGTCGAGCACGGGCGCGACGTCGTGATCCTGCTCGATTCCATCACCCGTCTGGCGCGTGCGCACAACGCGGTGGTGCCTCACTCCGGGAAGATTCTCTCCGGCGGTGTGGACTCCAACGCGCTCCAGCGCCCGAAGCGGTTCTTCGGTGCGGCGCGCAACATCGAGGGCAACGGCAGCCTCACCATCATCGCGACGGCGCTCATCGAGACGGGTTCGCGCATGGACGAAGTCATCTTTGAAGAGTTCAAGGGCACGGGTAACATGGAACTCGTGCTTGACCGCCGGCTGAGTGATAAGCGAGTCTTCCCCGCGGTGGACATCTTCAAGTCCGGAACGCGCAAGGAAGAGCTGCTGATCGACAAGAAAGATCTGGACAAGATCTGGATTCTGCGCAAATTCTTGAACGACAAGCCGCTGATGGAGGCCATGGAATTCCTCCTCGACAAGCTGGGCAAGACCAAGACGAACGCGCAGTTCCTGAAATCGATGAATGCGTAGAGACTGCGGCTTCACGCCGTAGTGCAGGGAAGAGGCCCCCGCCGCCAGGTTGGGGGCCTCTTCATTTATG
>DASUGO010000096.1:0-13273 GCA_036273975.1 Candidatus Krumholzibacteriia bacterium | reverse complement strand
ATTTGCGCTGCAACGTTCTCTGGTCGGCTATGTACCCCGCGGTGATTTTGAACGCATGACTCAGCAAAAAGAATTTGTCACCGAATTGAACCGGCTCGCCGGCGAGCGGCTGGTCAAGGTGACGAACCGGCTGGAGGAGATGGTATTTCGCGACGTGCCGTCGCGGCTCGCCAGCCTGCTGCTCCGCCTGGCCGACGAGTTCCCCGCGCAGCGCAACGGCCGGCGCGTGATCGACGTCCGCCTCACGCAGCAGGACCTCGCCGATTTGATCGGCGCGACCCGCGAGACCACCAGCATCGCGATCAACGACTTCCGGCGGCGCGGCCTGCTCGACGCCGGGCGCGGCTCGATCACGATCCTGTCCCCGGATGGCCTGGCGGCGCTCGCGGACTGACCCGTTACCCCGATTGCCTAGGCGCCGCCGCTCTTGCTGGGCCCGGAGGGAATCCGGCGTGCGTGGAGTTTCTGCAGCGCGCGCAGGATTTCACTCAGCATCCCCGGCTGGTCGGACTGCATGTTCTCCTCCTGCGCGACTTCGAGCAGCCGCGCATCGTATTCCCAGCGGCGGAGCACCCGGATCTTCTCGTCGTGAGACAACTCGTCACAGGATAAAACGTCAGCCGGTCGCTGGAACACCGTGTCTGGATGATCGAGAGCCTTGTCGAGTAGCTTCATGGGATGTATCACCACAGTCAACGTAGTCACCGGTGGGCGCATGTTCTGTGAGCCTCCGTACAGGCGGCGCCAGATCGCTGTATGCCAGATCACGGAATCCGGCGTCGCATTGCCGCATACTTGGGATATCGCATGGACGACAACTTCAAAGGAGGCAAGACGATGCTTCGCAGTACACAGGAGCTGAAGAATTACAACCTCATTGCCGACGACGGCCAGATTGGCCGCTGCAAGGACTTCCTGTTCGACGACGCGCACTGGACGATCCGCTACATGGTGGCGGATACCGGCCGCTGGGTACCGGGCAGAAAGGTGCTGGTTCCGCCCCAGGCGCTCGGCAAGGCCGACTGGGATTCGCGCCTGTTCAAGGTAAAGCTCACCCGCGAGCAGATCAAGTCCGGCCCCGGCATCGACACCGACGCGCCGGTATCGCGCGAGCGCGAGCAGGAACTGGCGCTTCATTTCGGCTGGGAACCGTACTGGATCCGCACGGGACTGCCTGGCGCCGCACCGTTCCCGGCTCAGCTGGCGGGTGCTGGCGAGGAAATCGCCAGTACCGCGACGGCGGTGGAGAAGGAGCACCCCAGTGCGGGCAACCTGCGGTCGGTCGAAGAGGTCACCGGTTATCACATCGAGGCGTCAGACGGAGAGATCGGCCATGTCGAGGAATTCATCGTGGACGACGAGACGTGGGCACTGCGTTATGTGGTGGTCGACACCCGGAATGTCTTTCCGGGCAAGAAGGTGCTGATCGCACCCAAATGGGTTTCTTCGATCAACTGGCCCGGACAGCGCATGGCGCTGGACCTCACGAAGGATCGGATTAGAAATGCGCCGGTATACTCACCGGGCGCGCCGGTCAACCGCGAGCTCGAGACACGGCTGTACGACTACTACGGACGCCCCGCCTACTGGCTGTAGTTCCCGTCACAATGAAGAGGCGCCGCCGGATAAATCCGGCGACGCCTTCTCCGCTCCGTTTGCCTGCGCCGTCAGCTGGCTACATCGTAGACGAATCGGCCACCCGCTGCTCAATCTGTTCTTTGCTGCCGACCGTGATCACGACGCGGCGGTTCTGCGCGCGCCCCTCGGGGGTGTCATTACTGGCGACCGGCACGCTGGGCCCGTAGCCGACCACCGCAAAGCGCGCGTAGTCCGCGTTGTGCTTCGCGGTCATGTAATGGAGTACCGACTGCGCCCGCGCGGTCGACAACTCCCAGTTGGTCGGGAACCTGTCGCGGTAGCTGGGTGCGATGTTGCGGTTGTCGGTGTGCCCCTCGATCAGGATCCGCCGGTCGGGATAGTTCTGAAGAACATCCCAGATGCGGTCCATTGTGTTCTTGGCGTCGTCGGTAAGCCAGGCCTGAGCCGTGCCAAACGTCGCGGCGCCGTCCAGCGTGATGTGGGTGAGACCGTCCTTCTCCTCCATCAAGAGTTTGTTCTCGGCCTCGAGGTCCGCCAACGAGCTCTTGAGCTGCGCGTTCATCTGCTGCTGCTGGTCGAGGTCACTCTGCAGCGTGGATACTTGCTGCTGCAGGTCACCGATCTGCGCGTCCTTCTGCTGCATCAATTCCTTGTTTGAACACCCGGTCAGAGCGACGCAGGCCGCCGCAACCAGGACTACCGGCAAGGTCTTCATTCTCTACCTCCTTGGAATGACTCAACTCAATATCGGCATACCGATGCAGGGGCGCAAATCGATTTGAGTAAGCCCGCTCACGGCGTCGACGTGATTTCCGCGTCACCACCGTCGCGCCGGGCCGCGCCGTCGACCAGCGCGATGCGCTTGCACGCCCGCGAACGTTCCCCGATCTCATCCGCGGACATCGCCCGCGGGTAGATTGCCACCTGGTCGATGATACCGCGATAGTACTGGGTTCCGCCGTAGAACGAGTGGTAAACGCCCCCGCCGATGCGAATTCCGCCACCCAGGTACGCAAGCGGCTGGTCGTGTGCCGTCGCGGCGACTTCCTCCCCGTTGAGGTAGAGCCGGGCATAATGGCCGTCGAACGTTCCGACGATGTGATAGGGACGGCTCGGCAGCAGGTCGGTCGTCAACGAGGCGTGTTTGCGAATCGTTCCGCCCTGGGTTCCGATCCCGAATCCCACCCGTCCGCCGGCACCGGAGTCCTGGTACCAGAGGTCATAACCGTCGACCGTGTTCCAGAAATTGCCGGAGTACTTCACGACCAGCGGATTGAATCCGCTGTTGTCACCCAGTTGTCGTTTGGGGCTCATCCATACTTCGACGGTGACATTGGCAGGCTCCAGGGACAGATCAGGGAACACCTGCACGTACTCGCCGCCGTCGAACATGATGGCATCGTCGCTGCAGCCGTCACGATATTCTTCGCTACCGTATATCGTGACCGTCTGGCCGTAAACACTTTCGTCGAGGATATTGCCATCGAAACGCATGAACAGCACGGCGTCGTCTACCGCGGGAGCAATCACCACGCTGTTTGCGTCGGCGGAACTGACCAGATTGGATTCGTGGTCGCAGGCGAGGGTGCCGAGGCTGAGGAGCAGAGCGCTGGCGGCGACCGGGAGTCGAAGCAAGTTTCGCATGGGATCCTCCTTGCGCATGTCCGTGGCCGGCGGATCGAAATGCGGGGGGATTATACCACGTCGCGCGCGCCAAATGGCCGGAAAGACGCCCCGTGCACCAAAGGTGCCCGGGAGCAAGTCCCGCAGGCGTGATCAAAGCACTGTATCGGTGAAAAAACCCCGCCAACGGGTGACTTGCTTCCCAGGCTCCCGGCTTGCCGCTGGTTCTCCGTGGTTTCTGCTTCGACTGCGATGCGCCCGGCGGCGGCCGGTTGTCCCTTGCCCTAAAGACACGGGAACCATTACACGCGTTGCACAGGGTTGTCTGTGAATGTGCTTACAACGGGTGTCAGTCCACCGCAGGCGACGCAGCCGCGCCCGTTCTCCGGACCGGCAGCGTCACAATGAACTCGCAGCCTGGGTTGCAGTTGCGCACAACGATCGAACCCTGGTGCGCCTCGCACACCGCCTTCGCAATGGCCAGTCCGAGGCCCGTGCCGCGTCCGTACGGATTGGTGCCGGGCACCTGCACGAACCGCTCGAAGACTCTTGTGGTGTAGTCATCCGGAATTCCGGGGCCGTGGTCGCGTATGCGGATCGACACGTTTCCGGCGTCACGCTCCATCACGATCCGCACCGGGGTGTGCGGAGGGGCGAACCGGAGCGCGTTGCGCAACAGGTTGTCGAGCATGGTCGAGATCAGGTCGATATCGCCGAACAGTTCATCCGGCGTGCGCAGCAGTTCGGTCTCTATGGTCACGTCCGAGCCCAACGCCTTGTCGTCACAGCGCGACACGCACTGTTCGACCACGGCGTCCGCCCGGAACGATGTGCGCCGCAGCATTTCCCCGCCCTGTTCCGCGCGCGAGAGTGCAAGAATCCCCTCAATGATGCCGCGCAGGCGCAGGAGTTCTTCCACCATGCTGGCCTGGTATTCCTGATATTCGTCGTGAGAGGCGTCGGCGGGCTGCAACACCTGGGATTGCGTCAGCATCACGCTCACCGGTGTCTTCAGGTCGTGCGCAACGTGGGCGAGGAAGAGTTGCTGCTCCCGATAGCCCTGATCCAGCCGTGCCAGCGCCTCGTTCAGCTCGGTGCGAAGGCGCTCCATCTCCTCGCTGCTCGAATCGAAGGGCAGCGAGGTCTCCCCCGGCCCGACGCGACGCGCCGCTTCGGCCAGGCGCAGGATGGGATTGGTGGCGCGGCCCAGCAGCACCCACGCCGCGATCGTCGCCGACAAGAGGCCCCCCAGTGCCGCAACGAAGAAAATGTCGGAGAGAAACAGCCGCTGGCGGCGTCCGACGTCGGTCGTGCGCGCAATATCGATATAGTGGGTTCCGCCGTCGCGCGAAACGACACGGTGTGTGACCATGCGCGTCGCGATGTTGCGCCCGACGAGGCTGCGCGCCACATCGCCGCTGATCGCGGTGATCATGTTTGCGGTGCTGTCCCCGGCCACGGTGGGCAGCGCGTCGACCTCCACGCGCAGATCGCGCGCCACCACCGCGCCCGTACTGTCGCGCACCGCGAGCAGGCTGAACTCGCGGTCGACCGGCTGATAGGGACGCAGGTCGATATTCGTCATATCGCCTTCGAATTTCACCAGCAGCGAACCCACTCCGTCCGCGAGGCTGATCAAGCCGTCGTCCAGCAGGTGACGCTGGGAATTGCGCCCGACGACCCAGAAGATCGCGGTGAGACCCATGTAGATTGTGGCGAAGATGGTGAGGAACCACAGGGTCAGCTTGAGGCGCAGGGGGAACCGGGCCATGGCTACGCGGAGGCCTCGTCGACCACCGTTCCGAAACGGTACCCGACTCCGATCACCGTATGGATCAGGCTGGTGTCAGAATCCCGGTCGAGCTTGCGACGCAATGACGAGATGTGCACATCGATGACGTTGCTGCCCGGCTGTCCGTCCTCCGCCCACACCTTTTCCATGATTGACTGCCGAGTCAACACGCGGTCGGCATTGCGCATCAGATACTCGAGCAGCGCAAATTCCTTGGCGGACAGCCGGATGGTCCGGCCGGCACGGAGGATGCTGTGCTGCACCAGGTCGCATTCGAGGTCGGCGTAGGTGAGCCGGGCTGACTCGGTGGCCTGGCCCCGGCGCAGCAACGCGCGGACGCGCGCGACGAGTTCCTCGAACTCGAACGGTTTGGTCAGATAGTCGTCCGCACCGGCATCCAGACCCGCGATCTTGGTTTCGGTGTCAGCGAGCGCGGTCAGCATCAGGATCGGCGTCGCGACGCCGCGGCGCCGCAGGCCGCGGCACACATCGATCCCGTCGCGATCCGGCAGCATCAGGTCGAGAATGATGACGTCGTACGGCCGGGCGGCGGCATCCTCCTCGGCGTCGAATCCCATCCGGGATACGTCAACGACGTAGCCATGCTGGGCAAGACCCTTGCGAATGGCTTCCGCCATCTTGGCGTTGTCTTCGACAACAAGCACGCGCATAACGCACCACGCCTTGACTATTCGAACGGGGGTGGCACCACAAGACAAACGGGGCAGGTGAAACCGGGATGAAGGAAGTTTAATCTCCAATTCACTGGAGACGCAACACAAATACGCGCATGATCACCCCGTGACCAAAATCGTCGTTCGCGACCCGGTCACCGCGTCCCGCCCTCACCCCACACCGGGCGGGGCGCGATCAGATACCAGAAAGGGGGCCAAATGATGGCCACGATGCTCGCGACAAGAACGTTCCACGGATCACGGATCGGCGCCCGGCGCGACCCTACGCGCGTTGTCGAATGCGCCTCCCTGCGCAATATGGAGATATTTCGGAGCCTTCCATCCGCCGATATCGAACGCGTGTGCAGCGCCGCGACCTTTCATCATATCGCGCTGCGCAAGCCAATCGCGGTCTCGCCCGAGGGCAAGACGCTGCATCTGCTCGCCCAGGGCCTGGCCAAGGTAACCCGTCTCGACGCCAACGGCACCGAGATGATCGTCCATCTGCTGAAGGCAGGTGAGCTGTTCGGGCCGCAGATATCGCCCGGCAGCACGGACACCATGGTCGTGGCGCTCCGGCCCTGCGTCGCGGTGAGCATCCGGCTCGCCGATATGGAGCAGATCCTGGGCAGCCCCGCGCTGGCCGAAGAAATCGACCGCGTGCGCTCGCTGCGGCTGACCCAGATGGAAGAGCGCCTCGCGGACATCTGCATGGGACGCGTACCCGCCCGCACCGCCCGCACGGTACTGCGCCTGTGCGATGAGTTCCCGGCGAAACTTCCGTGTGGAACCAAGGTTGACGTGCGCTTTACGCAGAAGGATATTGCCAATATGATTGGCGCCACGCGCGAAGTCACGAGTTCCACGCTCAACAACTTCAAGCGGGAAGGATGGCTCGGCATGCACGACCGCTACATGTGCGTGCACAACGCTGATGGCCTGCGCGCCATGCTGGCATAAACGGGCCGCAGGAGACGATGCCGGCCGCGGAAGGACTGACACGGTTCAATGAAACACAAGTGTCTTGTCGTAGGTACCCTCGTGCTGGTGGTTGCCGGCCACGGATGCGACAGCGCCGGTGAGCAGCGGTTCCGGCAGGAGAAACGGCAGTTCTCGATCGTGATGAGGAGCAAACTGAGCCAGTTCGACCACAAGGCCGACGCACTGTCGGCCGAGGTCGCAGGTGACTCGCTCCAGATGGCGGACGTGGAGGCGCTGCGCGCGCTGAAGAAGGGATTCGACGAGAGAATAGCGATTATCGACAGCGCGTCGGCTTCCGAATGGAAGGAAATCAAGCCGACTCTCGAGGCCGAGTACTACGATCTGGAGCGCCGCTTCTACGAAATGGCGAGCGACGCCGCCAACCGGAAGGCATCCGAGGCCGCGGCCGACACGCTCGACACGGACGCCACCACCGGCCCCGCGGGGACCATTGCTGCACCGGCCGGCGGGGAGACGCCCGAGACGCTGCGGGGGAAATAGGCCAGGGACGGGGCGCTGAGTACGTGGTTGCCGCCCGGGGGCGAACGGTGACCGCGGGAAGGCGTCCCGTCCCCTCTGGTTACGCGGCAACTTCGGAAACGCCGGTCCACCGAAACGAAGATCCACAACCGTATTTCATTTCAGCAACGTCATCCGGCGGGTGACGGCCGCATCACGCGTCACCAGCTGGCAGAAGTAGACACCCGACGGAAGCGCGCGGCCGCCGTCGTCGCGACCATCCCATTCCACCACGACGTGGCCCGCCAGCGGCCGGCCGGGAATCAGCGTCCGCACGCGCAGGCCGGCGACGTTGTAGACGTAGAGATGAACCACTTCGGACGCGGGAACGTCGAAGGCGATCCGCGTGGACGGGTTGAACGGATTGGGCACGTTCTGGTGCAGTCGAATCCCGTTCGACGGTACCGGCGCGACGCCCGTGGCGAGCATGTACTCGTACGCACCGATATCCGGTAGCGCACCCTGCGGGCGCTGCGTGCCATCGATGTCGGTCGGTGGCGCCTCGAGTCCCTGATAATCGAGCGCCGCCTGGTCGACGGCGGGACTGGTGCCGGCGAGGTGATAGTCGCCGGTTCCCACGAACAACCCGAGCACTGAGCCCAGCTCCAGATTGGAGCCGGTCTGGATGGCGTTGCCACTTCCCTCGTCGACGATTGCCTTCGACGCGCTCACCGCGACAACCAGGTTGTTGAAGATCGTGTTCCCGGTGGAGCCGTTCGACAAACGGATACCGGTGATTCTCGGCTCGTGAATGGTGTTGTTGACGACGCAGTTGTTGTTGCTCGGACGGCCACAGCCCGGCTCGTCGGCGAGGTGAATTCCCCCGGCGCCCGCCGAGAGACCATTTTCGAAGATCAAGTTGTTGCGGATCATCGACGCCTGTACGGAGATGATACTGAGTCCCTTCCAGTTGTTGTGGTGGACGACGTTGCGCTCGATCAGCGCACCGGAGATCACGCCGTCGCCACCAGCCGCGCAGTCCCCGTTCAGCTGGATTCCATTTTTGGCATTGTCGCGGCACTCGTTGTCGCGAATGACCGGATTGTCACCCGCCACCGCGCTGTTGCTCACGTAGATGCCGTGTTCCTGCTCCGACTCCGACACGACGTTGCCCGCTATTTCAATGGCGGGTGTGAACCCGGTCAGGATTCCCGTGAGGCCGCTCCGTGCCACGCGGTTGCCGGTGATCCTCACCCCCGTGGCGGTCACCGCGCGAATTCCGATGCGCGGCGCATCCTCCACGACGAAACCCTCCACCGTCACATAGTTGCCGCCTTCAATATTGATGTTGTCCGGCGTGCTGGCGTTCGGTGTCACGACGCGTACATTGGCGCCGTTGGCGCGAAACACGATCGGCGCGGAGGCTGTGCCGTCGGCGGTAATCTGCATTCCCGCGTAGGTGCCGTCCGTCACGAGCACCACGTCACCGGCGCGTACCGCGCTGGCGGCCTTCTGCAACGTCCGCCACGGCTGCGCCGCGGTGCCGCTGTTTGTGTCGCTGCCATTGGGGGCCACATGGTAGGTGGCGGCATCCGCCGTCGCGCCGGCCATCGCCAGGCAGGCAAGCATCACAGGACCACATATACGCCACCGCTGGAGAAAATACATACTGCACTCCTCGGGGCGAATCTGGTTGTCACAACGGGGCGGCAAAGAGGGCGCGAGATGCGGCCGGGGGACGGGCTGCAAGGGTTACGGTGGGGTGTGCCTGATGAGAAAGATATGGTGCCGCGTCCACCGAGTGTGTTAGCGCGGCGACACAATGCAACACGTTGGCCGCGCGCCGGGTTGACGACCACCCGACGGCCTGCCTAGACTGAAACCAGTCAGCCGCATGCCGCCCCGAATCCAAGGAGGTCTTCCATGACACGCCGCGGAACTCTGCTACTGATCACGGCCATGCTTCTCTCGCTCGGCACCGGGCTGGCATCTGCCCAGGACCGCATTCACGGCTACCTAAACGAAACCGCCCTCCAGGTCAGGGCGACGCCGGGCGTCCTCCACAAACGGGAGATTCTATCGACACGCCTCGGCCAGCTCACGCGGGCGCTGGCAGCGGCCCGCAACATGCCCCTGACCTCCGCCGGCGACGCGGCCAATCTGGCGCGAATCGCGGACACGCTGCACGAACGCAGCGATGAACTCGCGGGTGTGAACGGCTTCGAGCGGGTCCCCGACGATCAGCTCGACGCATTCGCTTCGTACATTGTGCAGGACATGGAACAGGCGGACCGCACCGTGAGCATGAGCCTCGTGACGCTGCTCCTGATCATCATCATTGTGATCCTGATCGCGTAGAGCACGCCCGGCAACGCGGCGGTGACCATGACACCGGACACAACCCATCGCAACTCCGCGCGCCCCCGGCCGGCGCTGTGGTGCGCGCGCGCCGCCTGCGTGGGTTTCGGACTGCTCGCCTTCGGGTGCGGAACCACCCCGCCAGTGCGTGAGGGGGCCGTGGATGAATCGCCCGCATACACCATGGTCTTTGTGATCCACGGAGATGGGAACTACCACTACCACGACGACGACGGCAACGACCACGCGGCGGACCGTGAGACCGTCGCGAAGGCCCTGGCGATTGCCCGCGACAGTCCGCGCGCGGAAGTCATGATCTTCCATGAATCCGAACGGCGCCATGTTCTGTTCTTCATCCCGCGTCACGACGGACGGGCGTACCACTATCGCAACGGGCGTCTGATCGCAGAGTCCTCGTACTGGCGGGACCAGGGGGTCGCCCCGTTCGACCCCGAGGTGCGCCTGTACCACGCCTTCTCGGCTGGTCGACCCGCGCCCCCTCTGCGCCTGTTCCTGTACTTCGGCCACGAGCTGCCGGAACTGGGTGAGCGCGGCTACGACGTGTCGTATCCGGAACGCACGGTCACCATCGACGATCTCGCCGACGGGATGGAGGCCATGGCCGGCGATTCGACGCGCTTCGACCTGGTCATTCTCGGCACGTGCTACGGGGGGACGCCGCGCTCGATCGGCGCAATCGCCAGCTGCGCGCGATACGTCGTGGCGTCTCCCGACAATCTTCATCTGTCGTACTTCGATCTCGAGCCGCTCCGGTCGCTGGACGATGTTGCCCGGCGCGGGGACGTCGCGAGTTTTGCGGACCACTTTGCGCGCAATGCATTCATGAAATTGTCCGATGGCGTCCAGACCGGTGTCAGCGTGGCGGTCTATGACATCGATCTCGTCCACCCCTTCGTCCAGTCGGTAACCGGCACCTACAACGAGGCATTGCTCGCGACCGGGAGTCGTGCCGACCCCCCTCGCGAGCGTTGCGACTGCGCAGAAGATGCGCGTTACCGGCTTCCCGGTATCGACGCGGGGGTCACGATGTACTATCGCTCCCCGCGCTTTGGACGCCAGAGAACGAATCAGGAGCATTCCGGCTGGGAGTGCTGGCGGGTCCGCGCGGAGGCGGATTCGTCTTCCGCATCGCCCGGGACGGCGGCGGACCCCGAGACAACGCCTGGTTCGTGAGCCAGCAAAGAATCGGGCCGCCGATCCAGTCCTCGTGACCAGATCGACGGCCCGCCCGGCAACCGTCGCATCAATGATATTGCGGGGTCGTCAGACCGGCGGACTCTGTCCGCGCATTGCCCGCGACAGCAGGCTCACCACGAAGAGTACGGCAAATACGATGAACAAGATCTTCGCGATGGCCGCCGCGAGTCCCGCCACGCCCCAGAACCCCAGCAGGCCGGCGATTACCGCAACGATGAAAAACATTAATGACCACGAAAGCATGTTGATCACTCCTCCACCTCGCACCACTTCTCGTGGGTGCTCGGCTGATTTCGTCGATACAGCGCCTGGTGTTACGCTCTATCTTCCGCCTGTATCATGCACCTGTTGCTCGACGCGCGCCCGGTCGACCTGCCGGTGCGTGTAACCCACCTCACAGGAAACCGTGCCTGGATATGTGCAGTGTGCGCATGTGTGACCCCGCTCACGGCGGTCGCCACGACGCCGTTCTATTCTTTCCGGCAGGATCATGCACGTAATCACAACAGGAGGTAGTTCCATGCGCACACCATCATTTCTCGTGTTCACCGGATGTGTCATCGCGGCGGCATCGTTGTTGGCGGTCGCCGGCGGTGTCAGGGCCGGCGACGAAAAGGCCGAAGCGCCCGCTGCCGACGAGCAGCATGAGTTGCAGGATGCCACCGACACGGTCAAGGAGATCATCGGCGTACCCGAAGGCGGCATTCCGCACGCGCTGCTCGATGAGGCCGCGGCAATCGCGATCATTCCGGACGTCGTCAAGGCCGGCCTGGTCGCGGGCGCGCGCCACGGCGACGGCGTGATGGTCATCCGCCAGGATGACGGCCACTGGAGCCATCCGATGTTCGTCGACCTGACCGGCGCGAGTGTGGGATGGCAGGCGGGCGTTGAGGCAACCGACGTCGTGCTTGTGTTCAAGAACGGCGACGCCGCGCGCAAGGTCATCGACGGCGAGTTCACGCTCGGTGCCGATGGATCCATCGCAGCGGGCCCGGTTGGCCGCGAGGCCAGCGCATGAACCGGACTCAAACTCGACCACGAGGTCTACTCGTATTCGCGCAGTCGCGGCGTATTTGCCGGCGTCTCGATTGACGGGTCGAAGCTATCCGTCGATAAGGACGCGAACGCGCGCTACTACGGCAAGGAATACGCCAGCGGCAGCGCCATTGTCGGGGCGAAGGACCTGCCGATGCCGAATGAGGCCAGCACATTCGTCACTGAACTGTCCAAGCACACGGGATCGAAAGGCTGACCGTTCCAGCCAACAACGCAACGCAGCACGATCGGGCACTCAGAGAAATCAATAGGAGGGTTTCTTATGAAGACCACGTACTCACTGATCGCCGTCGCATTGGCGGCCGTTATCGCACTGCCAGTTTCGTCGCGGGCACAGGAAACCGAAGTTGCGGGGGAACCGCAGCACTACAATGGCGCGCTGGGCTTTCACAGCGTGACGGCTCCGCTGGGCGGCCGCTGGTGGTTCGGCGGGCAACGCGTCGGTCTCGACGCCGGACTGGGCTTTCGGTCGTCGCCCGCGCCGAGCTACGACGAACGCCTGAGTGACTGGGCGTTGGACGTGGGTGTGCCCATTGTGGTGAAGCACTGGGACAGGGTTCATCTCCTCTTTCGCCCCGGCTTTCTCTATGAAAGCGATGAGCAGCAGACGTCCACGCCGCCAGATCCATTCGGGACCGATGACGAGACGACGCTCAGCATCACCGCCGAGCTCGAGGCCGAGGTGTTCATCGTCAACAACTTCAGCGTCTCGGCCAGCCACGGCATCGGATTCTCGAGCGTGAGCCCGGCCGGCGGCGGCGACAGCGAGACAACCTTCGGAACGCTCGGCAACAACTTCACCAACATCGGCTTCCACATCTATTTCTTCGGGGGGAGCCAGAACTAGACCCCCCGGGCGGGGGGCACGGTTGGCAGGAGAACGGGAACGCCGGCCAACCGCTGCACCCCGCCCGCCACCCCACCAGGCAGGTCAGCGGATCATGATTTCATCGACAAAAATGAACGCCTCGTCCCCCGCACCGGCGTGCCACGACGGGAGCGTTCCAAAGTTCTCCGCGCGCACGCGCACAAACCGGGCGTGAACCGGCGCGATGTCGCCGGCGAGATCGTGAATCTGCGCGGAGTAATTGTCCGGCGGCACCGCATTATCGACCGACAACACATCGTGGAACGTCCTGCCGTCCGTCGACACCGAAAACACGACGCGCTTCGGCATCAGGATCCACGAGCGCGTGTCCTGCAGAAAACCCGCGGCGAGATGGGTCACGTCACGCTCGCGCCGCAGATCGATGACCGCCTCGAAGTCCTGGCCCTGATAACCCTGCCAGCCGCCCTTGCGCCACTCCAGGTCGCCCCGCAATCCGTCGATGATCCCATCGTCACCGCCCGCGGTGTACTGCCGGTTATACGTGCCGTGAATATCAATCGCCCAATCATTGGGAAACTTGTGATAGCGCGCGGTGGTGACATGACTCGCCTCGCCGCTTGAGGACACGGCGATGGCGCGCACCACGGCGGACTCGGTGATCGCGAACGGCGCCTCGAAACGCGG
>DASUGO010000095.1:0-4026 GCA_036273975.1 Candidatus Krumholzibacteriia bacterium | reverse complement strand
TGACGAGCGCCGGCCTGATAGACGCCTTCGCGGCGGCTTCGAGATCATCCCGAAATGCCAGGATGATCTGGGTCGTCAGGTTACTGAGTCCGAACACCGGATCCAGAAACTCAAGCCCACCCCAGTCGATGTCGAGAGTGAGACCGCTGGCCACGATATCCAGGCACGTACCGCAGATATCAACAACCGGCGTGCCGTTGGGCCCCACCGACGCCCCCACGGTGGCCTCAATGTTGAGATAGTTCGCATGGACCGTTCCCGTCACCGTCGCGTGAGGCTGGATACGGACGGTGCACATGGTGAAGCACCCCTCGTCGAGATAGCCGCTGACGGAAACCGGCATCGAGACGTTGGAAACGGAGATGCTGACGTGCAGTCCATCGCTGCCCAGACCAACATAGTCGACCACGGGATTGCCCATGCTGAGCGTGCCGCGCCCAACCCGATAGCCGGTGGAGTAGGCCACGATGTCCGGAATCCCCAGCGAACAATTGCAGGTGTGTGAGTCCACCTGACCGTCACCATTTCCGTCCGGCGTCACGACGAGTGGGTTCGGAAGCGCCGCGTTGAGGTTGAGCGTCGACAACTCGAGTTGCGCCACCGTCGCGATGTCGTCGATATCATAGCGGGAGCCATCGTCGGCGAGATCCTGGTTGACTCGCGTGTAGACGCCGTCGGGAACGACCGTATCCAGAATGATCGCGCGCGAGCGTTCCCTGGCCGGTACGCCGAAATACTCAGGACTGCGCAGATACGATTGCACGAAGTCCGTCTTGCCGCCGGTCTGGTTGCGGGCCGTGCCCGTGATGATGTTGAGTCCCCAGCGGCTGTCGAGTTGCGTGGAGAAGTCGAAGCACGGCGGCGTACCCGTCAACGCGACCGCCTGTCCGTCGATGCTCAAACTGGTAAGCGTGCTCACGGTGTCGCACGCCATACCGCTGGCGGTGATGGCCGACGGGTCCAGCGTGCCCCCCTGCAGCATGCCGCCGCGGGCGGGATCGGTGACCGCGACCGCACTCGTCGCCTTGGCGGGCGCTTTCGGTGCCGGGGGTGAGGATGGGTTGTCGTCGGAACAGGACGAGAGGCAGAGCAGAAGGACAAGTGAGCAAAGCGGGATGATCCGGCGCACCGGGGGCGGCCAGCTGCGGCGTTGTGTTTTCATCCAACAATTGTAGACCAACACGTTTTCGACGACAACCCCCGGCGACTCACGATACTTGACTCTGTGTTCCGCAAATCATACTGTCATGATCTCTCATGTACGATCGGCTCGAGCCCCGTGAGCAATGATGTCGCATGTCCAATCCAATCAAATCCATGTTAAAGCCAATCGCGCGCCGCCTGGGTATCAAGCGGCCACGGCGCAGGCCCATTCGGCCCGCCACCGAGGTGTTCAGCGACTGGGCGGCCGCCGGCCGCGATCTCGGGATGGAGAAGAACCACGCGGCGGCCGTTGGTGAAATGCTCGCCGCGGCGTTGGCGGAGCTGGGAGACAGGCCGGCGTGGACGGCGATCGACGCGGGGTGCGGCAACGGCTGGGTGGTGCGCCGGCTGCGCGACACGCACGGCTGCCGGTCGGCGACCGGCGTCGACGGCTCGGCCGGAATGATCCAGAAGGCGCGCGCGGTGGATCCCACCGGCGACTACGCGCTTGCGGATCTCATGACGTGGCAACCCGCGGACCGTGCGGATCTGGTCGTGTCGATGGAAGTGCTGTACTACTTCCCCGACCCGCTCGCACTGTTGACGCGCATCGCCCGCACATGGCTCAAGCCGGATGGCGTCGCCGTTTTCGGCATCGACCATTATATGGAGAATGAGTCCAGCCTCAGCTGGCCGGACGACGTCGGGGTCCGTATGACCACCTGGCCGGAAGCCCGCTGGCAGTCCGCGCTCGACGAGGCCGGGTTCGCGCGCATCCGGACGTGGCGCGCCGCCGTCCACCCCGGACATGCCGGCACGCTGGCGATGCTGGTGCGGGCACCGCGCCCGTAGCCGTCAACCGCGTTTTCCGAGGACTTGCAGGACGAGGTTCCACATGCGCACAAATGCCGCCACGCTTCTCACGCAGCTGGTCCGGATCAAGGACGACTACTCGCCTTCGGCCGGCGACCGCAAGCTGGAACTGATTCATATCCTCGACCGGCGCCGCCTCCCCACCGCAAAGGCGGTGTACGAGTTTCACGAGGTTCTCAGTTTCCTGCACGCATATCCCGACAACGCGCGGGTCCACGCCCGCGCGGAAGCGACGCTCAAGCGTTTTGCGCGGCGCTCCGACCTGCGCCGCTTCGCGGCGAAGCTCACCGACACCGGAATCGAGGGCACGCCCACCGGCTACTCGTTCTACTGGTCCACGGCACGGTGGCTGGAAAAGCGCTGGGGCGGAAATCTCTCAATCAGCTGGAACGGACTCAATGAGGAAAAGCTGTGGGGCGTACTCTACGCGCTGCTTCCGTTTACGGAAACCCTGGCCCTCGACGACGCGGAAATCGACGTCCGCGGACTGCTGGAAATCCTGAAGCGTCCGGACGAGACCGACGCCGGCTTCCTGATCCGCCGCGTTGCGAAGTCGCTGGGCCGCGAGGACACGCGCGAAATCGTCTT
Source organism: Candidatus Krumholzibacteriia bacterium (assembly GCA_036273975.1). GTDB lineage: Bacteria > Krumholzibacteriota > Krumholzibacteriia > WVZY01 > JAKEHA01 > JAKEHA01. The sequence goes on along the minus strand of DASUGO010000095.1, from coordinate 1,422 downwards.
CGAGGACATGGATATCACGTTCCGGATAGCTCCGGGCCCCGGCACACCCACGCGCACCGCCGCCCGTTACCGGCCGTCGCCGGTGCGATTCCAGACGCGCCCGCTCGACCGGTCGCGCCCGGACCTCACGCAGGCGGTGCGCGTTCCGCCTGTAGCGGTGCGGGCGGTTACGCCGCGCGAGGGACGCCGGCTCATCGACATGGCGCGAACCGCCATGGTGGCGCGCAGCCGCGACCTCTACGTATTCGAGCATCCCGACGAGAACGACGTGCGCATGGTGGACTGCGGCGACGGCCTGCAATTCGTCGCCATCGGGCTGGTGCCCGAACACCGCCTCATGCTGGACACCATCTACGGTTTCCTCACGCTCAAGAACGGGGTTCCCATCGGCTACGTGCTCACGCGTTCGTATTTTGGTTCCTGCGAGGTGGCCTACAACGTCTTCGAGACATTTCGCGGCGGCGAGTCCGCGTACATCTACGGCCGCGCGCTCGCGATGGCGCGCCACCTGTTTGGCGGCGACGTCTTCACCGTGGATCCGTACCAGATGGGTCACGAGAACACCGAAGGTCTCAAGTCGGGGGCGTGGTGGTTTTACTACAAGCTCGGCTTCCGCCCGCTGGACCCCGACGTGAAGCGGTTGCTCCGCGCCGAGCTTGCGGAAATGCGGCGCAATCCCGCGCATCGCTCCAGCCTGTCCACGCTGAACGAACTCTCTTCGCGCAACATGTTTCTGTTCCTGGGAAAGCAGCGCGAAGACGTCGCGGGGCTGATCCCGATGTCGGACATCGGACTCGCCGTGTCGCACTACCTTGCGCGCCGCTTCGGCTCGGACCGGGAACGAGCGGTGCGGGTGTGCGAGCGGGAAGTGGGGCAACTGCTGGGCGTGAAGTCGCTCCGGGGCCTCTCGGCCGGTGAGCGGCTGGCGTGGCGGCGCTGGTGTCCGCTGATCATGGCGCTGCCGGGCGTTGCGACGTGGCCGCTCCACGAACGGCGTGCGCTCGCGCTGATCGCGCGCGCCAAGGGTGGGCGGCGGGAATCGGACTACGTGAGCCGCTTCGATGCGCACCGCAAACTCCGGCGCGCGCTGTTCAAACTGGCGGCCAACGCACCGTCCGCATAGACGGCACGTTGCGATCCGGACGCCTTGAGCTGGGCAGACGCGCCGGGGGCGGGGAGCAAAACCAACCGGGCGCATACCGGGGCCCGCCCGGGCAGGACGGACCTTCCGGGCGAGTCGCCGGGGTGTGCCCGCCCCGATCCCCCGGCTCCGCATTGCAATCCGGCCGTTGTCGCGGTAGCATGGGGGCAACCCGGACCCGATAATCTTCATCATCCCTATAAAGGAGAGACCGATGCGACTCGGACGAATCGCACTGACCCTTGCCATGCTGCTCGTGGCGTCGGTGTGTGTTGCTGACG
>DASUGO010000094.1:0-3509 GCA_036273975.1 Candidatus Krumholzibacteriia bacterium | reverse complement strand
CACAAGGCCGCGGTCGTGGGTGATACGGTCGGCGATCCGTTCAAGGACACGTCCGGCCCGTCGATGAATATTCTGATCAAGCTGATGGCGGTGGTTTCGCTGGTGTTTGCCCCGGTGATTGGCAAAGGCCTCTAGACCCTTCCCTGATTCAGCAAATTGGCCTCATGAAGAGCGCCGCGTCCGAAAACGGGCGCGGCGCTTCCTTTTGGTTGGGCGCGAATGGTATATTGTATCCATCCATGACTGATTTCTTCTCGTCGATACTCGCCATCCTGAACGAATCAGCGCCCTACCTGCTGCTGGGCTTTGCACTCGCGGGCATGCTGCACGTGGCGCTCGCGCGCTTCCCCGGCATCACCGCGCGCCTGACGCGGCCCGGCGGCCGCTCGGTGCTGTTCGGTGCGCTGATCGGCGTGCCGATGCCCTTGTGTTCGTGCAGCGTGCTGCCGGCGGCCATGGCGCTGCGCCGCGACGGCGCCGGACGCGGCGCGACGGCGTCATTCCTGGTCTCCGTTCCCGAGACCGACGTGGTTTCGATCCTGCTGACACTCGCCCTGGTCGGCCCGGTGATGGCGATCTACCGCCCGATCGCGGCCATCGTCGCGGCGCTGAGCACGGGCTTCGCGGTGGAACGATCCGGCCGCCGCGAAGACGCGGCGCAGACGGCGGCGCAGGCGGCGGCGCCGCAGGCCACCGACGCGTGTCACTGTCCGCCGCAGCACGCCGTCGACGCGCGCCCCACGCCGTGGTGGAGACGGGCACTGCGCTATGGATTTGTCGAAATATTTGACGACATCGTGGTCCAGCTTCTCATCGGCATCGCACTCGCCGCGCTGATCGGCAGCTGGCTCCCCGCAATCGACGTGAAATCGGTTGGCTCCAGCCCCGTGCTGCAGTATCTCGTCATGGCGGCGATCGGGGTCCCGTTGTACGTATGCGCGACGGCATCCACACCCATCGCCGCCGGGTTCATCGCCGGCGGCATCAGTCCCGGGGCCGCGATGGTGTTTCTGCTGGCCGGTCCCGCCACCAATATCGCGAGCCTGGTGGTGCTGCGCGCCGAACTCGGACTGCGGTTCCTCGTGACCTACCTGGTATCGATCATCGCAACCAGCATTCTGCTCGGCGCCGCGTTCGACCTGATCACTGCGAGCCTCTCGCTGCCGCCGGTGACGGCGGTGCTGCACACGCCCGAGGCCGCCTCGCCGTGGCGGCTGGCAGCGACGGGTGTGTTCCTCGTGTGCACGGTGGTGAGTTTGATCCGGACGCGAGCGCTGCAGCGTCTTATCGGGCGCTTCAGCGCGAGAACGGGGCGACCGCCGCACCACGGCGGCGCTTGACAACCCCGTGCCCCCGGCGCATGCTCCCCTCATGACCTCCCGCCCGGCACGCATCGCCGCCGTCCTCGCTGCCCTGTTGCTCGTTGCCACGGGCTACTTCCATACGACGCACGCACACGAACTGGACCAGGCCTCGACGCTGCACCCGGTGTGCACGCTGTGTCAGTTCCATGCATCCAGCGCAACACCGGCCAGTGGCACCGCGCAGATGGTGACGCCCGATGCGGTTGGAACCGTCGCGGTCACGTCCCGCGCGACGCCGGCGCCATCGCGCGCAATTGGCATCCCCGCATCCCGCGCCCCCCCCGTTCTTCTCGCGTACTAACCCCTCAATTCGTTCGTACAGAATTACTCCTTCGCGAGGAGAACCGTCATGTCCTGTAGATGGCGGCCCGCGATCTGGATCGCGGGTTTCACAGTGATGCTCACGGGCGTCGTGCATGCCCAGACCCTCAGCAATCCCGACCTGAGTGCCATTGGCGACATGCGCGTCATCGCGCGCGGGCCGGAGGCGGCCGACTCCGCCGGAACCGGCCAGCTGGCGTTCAGCTTCGAGGAACTCGAGATCGCGCTCAACGCGTATCTGAACCCGTACATGCGCGCCGACGTCTTCATGGGTTTCAGCGACAGCGGTGTCGAGATCGAGGAAGCCAATTTTACCGTCCTGCGCGGACTGCCGTTTTCGATGCAGTTCAACGCCGGCAAGTACCTGCTCGATTTCGGCCGTATCAACTCGCAACACCCGCACCAGTGGTCGTGGATAGAGCGCCCGCTGATGAGCCGCGCAATGCTCGGCCCCGAGGGGCTGCGCGCGATCGGGGTGCGCGCGTCCGTATTCGCCGCGGTCGGCGACAACGCGGTCACGCTCACCGGCTCGGCCTTTGGCTCCGACGCGTTCGCCCCCGAGGACGCGCCCGAAGCCACCGCGCCGGAGAAGATCATGGGCAACGGCCGCCTGTCCGTATTCCGCCAGATCGGCGACTACTGGTCGGCCGAGGTCGGCGGCTCCTATCTGGCCGGCGAGTACGCCCCCTCGGGCGCGCTCTCGCTGTCGATGGGCGCCGTGGACATGAAGGTCAAGTGGCGGCCCAACGCGTACCAGGCCTTCGTCTGGGTGGCGGAAATCGACACCGGGCACCGTGATATCGTGAGCGCGGATTCGCTCGCAACCACCACGCGCGTGGAAGCCACCGGCGCGTTTACGTCCGCCGAAATGGTGTGGCGCAAACGCTTCGACGCCGGCGCATTCTTCGACTGGACGCAGAGTCCGGTGGTGCCGGACGCCGAGACCACCGCCGTGGGCGGGTTCTTCGGCTTCATGCCGGTCGAAGAGACCGCGCGTTTCACCCTCGTCTACCGCCACGAAACCTCGGACCTGTACGCATACGCCGACAACAGCCTGACCCTGCAGTTCCTGTGGTCGATGGGCCCGCACAAGACGCACACATTCTGACCGGGAGAAACATCATGCTGAAACACGTACTCATTGCAATGCTCATGACCGCGGCGACCACGCATCCCGCGACCGCAAAGATGACCGTCGTCGCGTCCACCACCGACATCGCATCGATCGCGCAGTTCGTCGGTGGCGATCTGGTGGAGGTGAGCGCAATCGCCAAAGGAACCGCCGACCCGCACTTCGTCGAAGTACTCCCCAGCTACATGGTGAAGGTGAAGAAGGCCAGGGTCTACCTGCGCGTCGGCCTGGACCTGGATCGCTGGGCGCTGCCGATCATCGACGGTTCGCGCAACTCGTCACTGCTGGTGGTGGATTGCTCGGCCAGCATCGCGCCGGTCAACATTCCCACCGGCAAGGTGGACGCGTCGATGGGCGACATCCACCCGCGCGGCAATCCGCACTACTGGCTCGACCCCGTCAACGGCGTGACGATGGCCAACACCATCGCCACCGCGTTCGAGCGCGCCGACGCGGCCAACGCCGCCGCGTACCGGGCCAACGCGGAACGCTTCGCGGAGGAGATCAAGGCCCGACAGGTGGCGTGGAACGAAAAAGCAAAACCGCTCGCGGGCCTGGAAATCATCACCTATCACGACGCGTGGCCGTACTTCGCGCGCGCGTTCGGGGTGGTGATCGCGGGCTTCGTCGAGCCGCTGCCCGGCATCGAACCGACGCCGTCGCACACCGCGGAGCTGATCGAGTTGATCAAG
>DASUGO010000093.1:0-4832 GCA_036273975.1 Candidatus Krumholzibacteriia bacterium | reverse complement strand
GCAACGGGGGCGCCGCGGGCAGCGTCGGCGGCTCGGGCGCGGTGGGCCTGTTTGGAAGCATCGCCGCGAAAGACTGGGTGGCGGGTGTGGGTGGCAACGGATCCGCCGGTGGCAATGGGACCGGCGGTGGTGGTGGCGGCGGCGGCGGCGGGCAGAGTTGTACCTTCTGCAGCAACGGGACCGGTAACGGCGGCGGTGGTGGTGGCGGCGGCGCCGGTGGCGGTGGCGGTGGCTTCGGCGGCCCGGCCGGTTACGGCTCGTTTGCGGTGTTCCTGATGAGCTCCGCGCCGAGCTTCAGCAATTGTCAGTTCGTGACCGGCAATGGGAGCAACGGCGGCAGCGGTGGCAACGGCGGCGCGGGCGGGTTCGGCGGCCCGGGTGGCACCGGTCCCGCGTCCTGCACGGGCGAAGTGGGGAAGGGCGGCAACGGCGGCGCAGGGGGCAACGGTGGTGGTGGCGGCGGCGGCGCGGGTGGCAATGGCGGGTTCAGCGTGGGAGTCTTCTTCTCCAACGCGAATCCTCCCTTGCTGGTCGGCCCGTCATTCACGCTCGGCAGCGCCGGATCGGGCGGTGCGGGTGGCGCTGCCGGCGGCGGCGGACCGCTTGCGCCCACCGGAATCGCCGGGGTCTTGCAGACGACGCTCAGCCATACGCCATAAGGCCGGGACCGATGGACCGTCGCGCATTCGCGCGCGACACCGTGCTGACCGCGGTTGTTGGCGCGATACTTGGATTCACCCTCGCGGGCGCGCCACAGGGCGCGCCCGCAGAGGTTCCCCCCTTCACCGACGTCACCCGCGACGCGGGCATCACCCACACCCACGGTTATGTCGACACGATCCTGACCACGCGGCGCATGGTGCTCGCCGGTGCGGCGGCGGCCGACTACGACGGCGACGGGTGGACCGACCTCTACGTGATCCGCGGCGGCCTCGGTCCCAACCTCCTCTACAAGAATCTCGGCGACGGCACCTTTGCGGACGTCGCGGCGGCTGCGGGTGTCGACGCCAACGGCGACATGGCGTCGGGTGCATTGTTCTTCGACGCCAACGGCGATGGCGCGCTGGATCTGTTTGTGGGCGGCACGCGCGGCACACCCAACCGGCTCTTCATCGCCAACCACGACGGGACGTTCACGGATCGAATTGCCGCATCGGGTCTCCCCTCGTTGATGGATACCTTCTCCGCAAGCGCTGCCGACTATGACCGCGACGGCGACCTCGACCTGTTCCTCGCGCACTGGCGAACCCCGATGAGCCTGTCGCACCTGTGGCGCAACGACGGCCACGGCGTCTTCACCAACGTCGATGAGGCCGCGGGCATCGTGGAGATTGGCGATGGCATGTGGGACTGGAGCTTCACCGCCAACTTCTGCGACTTCAACGGCGACGGCTGGCCCGACCTCGCGGTCACCGGCGACTTCAAGACCTCGCGCGTGTTCATGAACCGCTGCGACGGCACCTTTGCGGATGCGACATCGGCGGTGCTGTCCGACGAGAACGGCATGGGCGCGGCCGTCGGCGATTACGACAACGATGGCGACATGGACTGGTTTGTCGCGTCGATCTACGACGAGACCGGTGTTCCCCGGAGCGAGTGGGGCATCACCGGGAACCGCATGTACGCCAATCGCGGCGACGGTTCCTTTGCCGACGCAACGGACGCCAGCGGCGTGCGCGCGGGCGGCTGGGCGTGGGGCACGTCGTTTGCCGACGTCGACAACGACGGCTGGCTGGACCTGTTTCTCGTGAACGGCTGGCCGTTCGAGGTGGCGACGTTCCTCACCGACCCCGCGCGGCTGTTCATGAACGCCCACGACGGGTCGTTTGTCGAACGATCGACCGCGGCGGGCGTGGCGGATACCGGCCAGGGGCGTGGTGTGGTGTGCTTCGACTACGACAACGACGGCGACGTCGATCTGTTCCTCACCAACTACTTCGCCGCGCCCGTGCTGCTGCGCAACGACAGCCCGGCCGGTAACGCCTGGCTCGCGCTCTCGCTGCGCGGCCGCGCCGGCAACCCGCGCGCCATCGGCGCGCGCGTACGCGTGGAGTCCGCGGGTCTCACGCAGGTGCGCGAGGTCGGCTGCGGCAACAACTACCTGTCGCAGAATCCGGCCGAGCTGCACATCGGGCTGGGTGCCAACGAGCGCGCGGACCGGATTGACATCGAGTGGCCGGACGGTGGCACCACGACACTCTCCGACGTGGCCGCCCGCCAGCGCCTCGTCGTCGAAGAACCGGCGGGCCCGGCGGGCGGCACGCCGCCGTTTTCCGGCGGACTGCGCGTCGTCAGTGCGCAACCAAATCCGTTTTCCGCGGGAACGTCGCTGCAGATCGATGGTGCGGTATCTGACCGGCTCACGGCGGTCGTCTACGACGTCGCCGGGCGGCGCGTGCGCAACCTTGCCGGATCCGGCTCCGGCGTGGTCTACTGGGACGGACGCGACGGCCGCGGCACAAGCGCGCCCGCCGGCGTGTACTGGATCCGCGTCAGCGACGGCGCGACCAGCGCGGTGCGCAGTGTGGTGCTGGTGCGCTGATCGCGAAACGAATGTACTGCTTCAAGAACGGCGACATCATTCCTTGCGAACAAGCCGTGGTCCACGTCAGTGACCTCGGGTTGCTGCGCTCCTATGCCGCCTTCGACTACCTGCGCACCTACGGCGGCCGCCCCTTTCATCTCGCGCAGCACCTGCAACGCTTCCGCAACTCCGCCGCCGGTCTCGGCCTCTCCATTGCGTACTCGGACGCCGAGATCACCGCAATCATCGGCGAGCTGCTGGAGAAGAGCGGTCTCCCGGAGGCCGCGTTCCGTCTGGTGATCACCGGCGGCAACAGTCCCGACAGCATGACCATCGTCCAACCCAACTTCTTCATCACCACCGAGAAGCTGCCGCACTACGGACCCGAGTACTTCGAGAAGGGCGTCAAGCTCATCACCAACGAGTACCTGCGCGATGTCCCCGAGCTCAAGAGTACCGGCTACCTCAACGCGATCAAGCTGGCGCCGCTGGTCAGGCAGCACGGCGCGCACGACATGCTCTACTGCCACGACGGGCAGGTGCTCGAGCTCACGCGCAACAACATGTTCTTCTTCATGGGCGGCACACTCGTGACGCCCAGGGACAACATCCTGCCGGGCGTCACGCGCGGGGTGGTGCTCGACCTGTGCCGCGGCGTGTTCCCCATCGAGGAGCGCGCGGTTGGTGTCGACGAGATCGCGCGGGCGAGCGAGGCGTTCCTCACCGGCACCACCAAGGGTGTCATGCCCGTCGTCCAGATTGACGACACCATAATCGGCGACGGCACGGTGGGACCCAACACGCGCCGGTTAATGGATCTGTTCCGGACTCACACGCACCACCACTAGGCCTGGCGCCACCGGAGTCAGGGATCCACGCCGACGGCGGCGTAGTAGGCGGCGATGCGATCGCTCGCGCCCGCGCGCGTGTAGACGTCGGGCTTCCGGGACTCGATCACCGCGGCGATCACGTCGGCCACTTCCTCGGCGCTCTGCGATTCCGGGAAACTCCGCGAGTCGGGTCCGCCGTGCAGCGCGCTCAGTCCGAAGTCCGTGCGGACCACGCCCGGCGACACCAGCGTGAACTGGATGCCGGGATGCGTCTGCTGCACCTCGGCGCGGAATGTCGCGGTCAGCGCGTTGAGGAAATGCTTCGCGCCACAGTACGCCGACCGCGGGATCGCAAACGGCACCCGCCCCAGCAACGACGATACATTGATCACCTGACCCGTGCCACGCGACTGGAAGTGCGGCAGCACCTCCTGCATGCCGTACAACGCCGACTTCACGTTGACCTGCATCATGTCGTCGATGTCCTCGTCGGTGAGCTGAGATGGCGGGCGCGTGATTCCCCGTCCGGCGTTGTTGACCCAGACATCGATATGATCAAACCGCTCGAGCGCGGCCTTGACCACCCGCTGCACCTCGCTGCGCACCGCGGCATCGGCGACGACGGGCAGCGCCTTTCCGCCACACCGGGCCGCCACCGCTTCCAGTTCTTTCTGGCGACGCGCGACCAGCACGACTGACATCTCCTGCGCGGCCAACAGTTCCGCCAGTGCGGCACCGATACCGGCGCTGGCGCCGGTAATCACAACCACCTTGTTGCTCATCTGAGTCCTCCCTGTTGCCCTGTCCGCTGTTTCTCCGAGGCGCGCAAATTGATGCATGTGCATCATGGTGCCGGCGGCCCCGTCGGCCGGAGAATCCGCACGTGGGATATTACACCACCAGGAGGTGACATGATGTCCAACCATTCCAGACCAATTCTCATTATAGCAGCCGGGTCCATCGCGCTGGCGCTTCTGAGCTGCAGCGACAACGGCGGCCCTGGCGATGGCGGTAACGACGAAACACCACCGGCGGTCAGCAGTGTGACCGCCATCGACTTGTCGCACATCGACGTAACATTCAACGAGTCGGTCAAACGCGCAACCGCGGAGTTTCTCCCGCATTACATCCTCACGCAACAACTCCCCGCGCTGGCTCCCGGCGCCATGGCGAGCGATACGCTCCAGATTGGCAATGCATCGCTGAAATCGGACCAGCGCACGGTGGCGCTGACAACCGCGACACCCATGGCCGCGGTTCCCTGCAACCTGAGCATCGTGGGTGTTGCCGACCTCGCCGGCAACAGTATCCTCACTCCGATCAAGAAGACATTCCCCGGAAGCACGGCGGCCGACGTCACACCACCGGAACTCGTCTACCGTTCCCCCGGCCCCAACGCGACCAACGTTGCCATCAGCATGCCGATGGGCCTGCAGTTCTCGGAGCCGGTCACAGGGGTTTCGCTCATGGGCGGATGC
>DASUGO010000092.1:0-5757 GCA_036273975.1 Candidatus Krumholzibacteriia bacterium | reverse complement strand
GCCGAGAAAGTCGAACGCGGGCACCGGCCCGGCGTCCGGGCGCGTGCGGCGGCGCCCGTTGCGCGCGATGCGCAGGTTGTGCGCGATCCACAACGCGTCAAACAGCGAAATGGCCGCCACCAGGCCGCCGACGATCACGAGTGCGCGCCGGGTTTCGTCCGTGATGGGCTGTTGCATGACGAGGTGCCAGTAGTAGGCGAACACGACCCACAGGAGCACGCCGAGCAGCATATGCATGATAGTTCGCATGATCGATGTATTGTGGGCGCAACCCGCGGCCACACGCCACACTTCTCGGGGCTGCAATGCCCATGCCCGGGCCGTGATGGCGGGCGGTGGCGCATCGTGTCGCGTGATGGCTGGATGGTCCGGCGGTCGCCGGCCATGGTGGGCAGAAGCACCCGCCACGCGTGCGAAAGTACGCGCACCCGTGGCGGGCGGGTTCGACTTCCCGGGGGGGTTACTTGAGCAGGACCATTCGCCGTGCCGTGGAGACGCCGGCGGTCTCGAGACGGTAGAAATACACGCCGGACGCGACCGCGCGGCCATCGTCGTCGCGGCCGTTCCATGTGAGACTCGTGACACCGCCGGTCGCGGTCCCGTCGAAGAGCGTGCGCACCGCGGCGCCGTTCACGTCGTAGACGCGCAAGAACGCGCGCTGACCCGCGGCGGCCTCAAAGCGGATCGTCGTGGTGGGGTTGAACGGGTTGGGGTGGTTGGGGTGCAGCACGGCCGGCCCGGTCACGGGCGGGCGGACCGCGGTCGTCGTGCCGGAGAGTCCCTCGAGCGCCCAGACGTCGTTCTGCACCGCGCCGTCATTGCCACCGAACACGATCATGCGGTCGTTGGTGCCGTCGTAGATACCGGCGGCGCCGGCGCGACCGCTGGGGGGTGTTCCGGCGGGCGCGAGCTGCGTCCACGCGTCGTTCCACAGATCGAACACCCACACTTCATTCACCAGCGCGATCTGGGTCTGACCGCCGAACACCGTCGCGCGATGGTTGGCCGCGTCGTAGACGAAGGCCGTGAAATAGCGCCCGGCCGGCCGGCTCACGGGCGTGATGTCGGTCCACGCGCCGGTGTCGAAGTCGAGCTCCCAGATATCATCGAGGGGCCCCGTGTTCTGCCCGCCGTACATGATCATGCGATGCTCGATGGGGTCGTAACACGCGGCGTGCAGACACCGCTTGAGCGGCGGACTGGGGGCTGAGACGTCGGTCCAGGTGTCGGTCTCGCCGTTGAAGCGCCACACATCGTCGAAGCGCCCGAGATTCGTGAAGCCGGCGAATGTCACCAGATCGCGCGCGACCGGATCCCAGGTGTAGCCGACGCCGTAGCGGATGTTGGGTGGCCCACCGGCCGGCGTGAACTGCGACCACGTGCCGGCGTCGAGGTCGAACGCCCAGACGTCGTTGAAGAACACGCCCGGTCCCTGGCCCGACCACGTGATCATCCGGTGGCCGGCCGGGTCGTAGACGCTCGCCGGCGTGAGCCGCGGAGCCGGGGCGGAGCCGGATGCCGGGGTCAGGTCGGTCCAGGTATCCGAGTCGAGGTCAAACGCCCAGATGTCGTTGAGGTAGGTCGTCCCGAACCCCCCGAAGATGACCATCCGGTTTCCCGCGGTGTCGAAGATCGCGGAGGCGTTGCGGCGCGCGGCCGGAGCGGGCCCCGAAGCCGGCGTCAGTTCCGTCCAGGACTGGGCCCGGGCGTCGTGGGCGACGAGCGAGAGCGCGACGGCGACAAGGACAGACGGGACGGTTGCATGCGAGCGGGACATGGGCGGCCTCCTGATGGTCGGTGTGGTCCCCGGGAACGTATGCCCTACGAGGTCATCGCGCCACCTGGATGTGCGAATTTTCGCGGCGCTACAGCGCGCGCCGGAAGCGGATGGGGTCCGAGAAGGCCTCGGCGGTGTGCGCGTACTTGCGGACAAACGCCTGCAGCGACTCCGTGGACCCGGTCAGCAGTACCGCTCCGTCGAGCGACACGTGGTCGATGCTGATCTTTTTCTGGGAGGCCATGGTCGACAGCCACTCGGCGTCAAAGTCGGACACCGACAGCGTGTCCGCGCTTCGCTCCAGACGCACGATGCTGTGCACGCGCATGAGGTGGTCGCGGTAGAACCCGTTGCCGTTGTCGGGGTCGTCGGGGAATATGTCGAGAAAGCGAACGTTGTCGATTTCGGTGAGCACGGCCTGGAAGCGCGCGGTCGCGCCGCTCTCGTCGCTGATCAGCCGGTAGGTGCCGCGCGTTGTATCCTCGAGCGTGAATACGAATTCATCGTCTTCCTCCGCCACCCAGGTGCCGATCAGCGCCGGGTCGAAGAGGGTGGTGCGGTCGGAATAGAGGGGATGGATCGACTGGACGTAGCACCCCATGAACGCCGCACAGGCGGTGGCGGCGATCACGAGCGGCATTCGGAGGCGGTAGGGAGCGATCATGGGTACAACGTACTGCGTGAACGACGCCTACTATTGTAGCCGGTTTAACCGCCCGGATTCAAGTGCCGCTAATGCGCGGGCACGTGCTCCCAGTTCTTTTCGCCCGCTTCGATACGGAACGGGAGAATATTCTCCCGGTGGGGGAGCGGACAGGTCGCATAGGGAGTGAACACACACGGCGGGTTATACGCGCGGTTGAAGTCGATGTAGGTGTTGCCGTTCTCGTCCGGCGATTCGACATAGACGAAGCGGCCACCGCCATAGGTCTCCTGACCGCTGGTGGCATCGCCGAACACGATGAACATCTCGCCGTCGCCTTCCGACATCGGCTCGAGCCGGTACTCCTGGCCGTCGAACTCGAACACGAGCGCGCCATGGCAATCGACGACCTCGTCGAAGCCGAGGACGTTCGGAATCGTCAGGCGGCGTGGCGGATCGTACGGATCCAGGTGCGCAGCCACGCGCCACTTCATGTCGACGGGATAGCGCTCGATGCCCTTGAACTCGCGCAGGACTTCGCTGTTGGAGTCCTTGACACGCAGGTAGAGATTCTTCTGTCGCTCGATCACGTAGAAGTCGTAGGTCCCCATCCTGATTTCCGTGGGGTTGCCGCTGTCGCCGGAATCAGCCACCATGTCGATGCTCGTGACCGGCGTGCCCTCGTGGGTCATCGTGACACCTTTGGCGACTTCGAGGTGGGCGCTGCCGCCGGCGACCGTGATGGTACCCGCGTGCGCCGGCGCGTCGCCCGCAAAGACCATCTCGTTGTCGTCCGCGCCGCCGAACGTATGCGTGCCTTCGGGCAGCTGGAAGAGGCCGACCAGGGTGAGCCAGCCGGTTTCGCTGTGCAGCCGTTGGATCCGGCCCGCGAACCATTCATCGACGTCCTTGCGGTGCTCCGCCTTGCTCATGGACGCCGCTTTGCCCGTCGACGCACCCGCTCCCACGGCCACTCCAGCGCCGCCGACGCCAATACCAACCGAGCCGCCGCACGCGAACAGCGCCGCACCGGAAACGAGCATCAAGATTTTCATGGAACGATGCACGGATCTCCTCCTGATTGCTGGCATCATGCGATGCATGGCCCCGGCGCGTCAAGCCGGCTCAGAAACGCAGCGCGAGGGAAATCGTGGTCGCCGGCCCCGCGCTGGCATCGTCGGGCGGACAATCGTAACGGTCGACGAGGAACGCGGACACCGCGTAACCCAGCACCGCGCCGGCGATCACATCCGACGTCCAGTGTTTGCGCGTGTCGATGCGCTGCAACCCGGCTGACGTGGCAAGCACGTACGCGGGCACCTGCACGTACCAGTCGGGATGGCGGCCCGCCGCCGCGCCCGCGAGTGCGAACGCGGTGCTGGTGTGCCCGGACGGAAACGAAACCGACGCGTCGTTCCGCGGCGACACGAACCACTCGAAGCGATGCGGACCCTCGACGTTGTACGGCCGCCGCCGTCCGAAGATGAGCTTGCTCACGTATGTGATGCCCATCGTGAGCACCGCCGACTCGGCCATGATCGCGGCCGTGTCGAGCACGCGGTCGTCATCGGCGATCGCGCCGCCGGCCGCGACGGCGCCCACGATGCCCGCGGTGGCGATGATCGCGTGGCGGCTGCTCGCGCCGTACCAGCTGCTCAGGCGCGACAGCTGGTGCGCCGCCTGCCACGGGAAGTCGTCCGAATGTTCGCGCACCCGGCGGTCCACCGCGTCGTCCAACCAGAGCATGCTCGCGCCAATGGCGGCCCCGGCCACCGCCGTCTTCAGCCAGGCCTCGCTGTCGGCGTGGAACGGCGCCTTGACGAGCGCTTCGGCGTCGTCGCCGATGGACGACGCCGTCACGCGGCAGGTATCCGCGCGCGCGGTGCCGACGGGCTGGGCCATCGAGAGCACGACCAGCAGCGCGGTGGCGGTCCACGGCCGCGGCATGGCTACAAAGTCTCCCAGTTCAGTACGAACTGCGCGTACACGGTGAGTGCCTGCAGCGCGCCCGCGGGATGGTATCGGACCGGGGTATTGAACAGATTGCGCGCGCCGACGTCGAGCGTCGCGTGCCGAAACCCGGTCACCTGCACGCCCGCGTCGAGCGTGGTGGCACCGCGCAGTTGCGAGTGCACGGTGAATGGGCCCTCACCGGCGTCGCACACGGTGCCGTCGACGCCCGCATAGTCGGTCCACAGGGTCGAGGAGATGTGCGCGAGCCGGAGGTGGAAGCCCCACGCCGGGGACGGCCGCGCGTAGATCGTGTAGGTCAGGCGGTTGCGTGGAATGGTCTGCCACCGGGTTCCCAGCGCGGGGTCGCCGTTGAACGATTCGTGATAGACCCACGAGAAATCGCCCCACGAGTGGTTGCCGAGCGTGTGCCACAACCGGGTTCGCACCACCGCCACGTGGCCGGTCTGTCCGGTCACCACGTTGACCGGTGATTCGAATACACACGCGACCGGGTTCAGCGCAAAGGTGTGCTGGTCCACGTAGGCGTCGTCGAAGCGACGCAGTCCCAGGTCGACATCCAGGCCGCCCATCACACCGGTCGACGTCCATCCAACATCAACCGACGAGACCGTGGTGCGCGTTACCGGCGCGTCAATCGAGAACGCCACGCCGCCGTTCGCCAGGAGATCGGCGCCGCGCGCCGACCACAGCCACAGGTTGTCGTCCTCCGCGAACAGGCGCTGCGATACGCGGACGCGTGTGCGCAGCGTATCCGCGGTGCGCACCACCCAGTCGGCACCGGCGCCGATTGTGGCCGCACCGTCTCCCTGCGCGAATGTTCCTGCCGCATCCGCGGAGAGTATCCAGGCGCCTCCGGCGCGACGCTCCCAGTAGGCGCCGGTGCGCGCGAAGGTGTCGTCGTTGCGCGTCAGCGCGCCGGCGGTGTTGACCTCGCGATGTTCCAGCGCGGCAAACGCGCCCACGCGCGAGCGCGACACGCGGCGCTCGACGTCGATGCCGCCGCGTCCGCGGCGCGTCGTCCATGTGTCCGCGAAGACGGGATCATCGGCCGATTGCGAGAGCCGGTTCTCCGAGCCCGCAACACGGTAGCGCGTGCGCCACGCGCCGTTCAGTTGCAGTCCGCCCGAGACACCCGCGAGCAGTGCGCGCTGGTCGGCGCGCACGCCGCGGCCGAAGGGTTCCGAGTAGTGGATGTAGTCGGGCGCGTCCATCGCGGTGGCGATGGCCTCGTGCCACGAGTGGCTTGTGCGCAGGCCGGCGCGCAGTGACATCGAGCGGCGCCGCATCGACGGATCGACGAACGGGTGCTGTTCGAGATTGCCGGAGAGTGCCACGTAACCGCGCGCGGAACCGCGCATCGCCC